>WYEN01000010.1 GCA_009903825.1 Desulfurococcales archaeon | reverse complement strand
TCTCGTTAAACTCTATGTTTCCTGTTGCCCCCCAATATATCTTTGCCGCCAACGGCACAGCATTTTTGATAGCATCTCCATCGTATTTGCCTGCTAATAATATTGCTAATGCAGCTATCCAGGCTGCATCATATTCGGCTAGAGCATATATATCAGGTTCTTGTCCTAACACGCTCTTCATATAATCTCTCACATGATCATATACTTTAGAGGCTGCTCCGGTGAATAATCCTCCGATCAATTTGACTTTCTCAGCTACATCGCCTGCCTGTTCTAAAACTACTGTGCTCAGAGGCACTGTATCTGAGGTCAGCCATAAGACGTTAAGTAGAGGACTGTTTCTAGCTTTCGCTTGAGTAAGCATTACAGCAGCATGATCCTCCCATACATTGGCTACTACGACAAAAGGCTCTTTTCTATCGAAATATGGTTTGGCAGCTCTCTCCATCTGATCAAGTATTGGATTGAAGTCTTTAGTCTCTGTAGGATAGGTAAGATCTAGGAATATGTTGACTCCATTAGCTTTTGCAGCGTTTAGAAAAGCAGTTCTGAATGAGAGAGAGTATGTCTCCTCAGGAGTCACGATCATGGCGTTTTTAATGCCTAGACTGAGCATAAGCATAACAGTCCCGATCCCTTCTGCCTCTACCGTGGGGAGTGTTCTAAAGACGAAATCTCCTGGAGGTGCAACAACTTCTCGGGGTGCTGTAGAAGTTCCTGTTATAACAACAATTTTATTAGCATCAGCATATGGAGCAATCTGTTTAGTAGCACCACTTATCAGGCCGCCGATAATAACTTTAACTCCTCTCGCACCTAATGTCTGAGCTTTCTGTAGGGCCACATCAGCTTTAGTAGCATAATCCTCATAATAGAATACAAATCTTACTCCCAGCCCCAGTCTGTTTACAAAATCATTTATATCTTTCTCAGCTAATTTAGCGGCGGTCTGACCTCTTATACCGTATGAAGCAAATGCACCACTTAAAGCATCTAAAACTCCTATCGGAATCTCTTTTGGAAGACCTGCGACAGCTGCTGGAGATGTAACTGTTATCGGCATTGTAATCGTTGCACCTCCAGGTCCGGGGACTGTTATTGTCTGTGTCTGAGTTGCTACAGAGACGACGCCAGGCCTAGGAATCATATATCCAATCGCTAATCCTATCACAAGAAAAATTATTAATAAAATGCTCCAGACAACATTAGAAACACCAATATAAACAACTCTAGACAAAACATCACCTCAAGAAAAATAATATTAGAAAAAATATAAACTTTAGTTTCATTTAGTGAATACAGATCATATTTTTGTATGATCTGTTTATCTACAAATAATTTATGAAAAGTATATATCTAGTCATGATCATATTGAGAAAAAAGTTTTTAGTGAGAATAATTATTTTTGATGTGTGAGTGAAAGATGGCTTCTCTCATGAGATATCTGATTGAGATCATTGATTTATTAGATGATCCGAGGGTTGACGGCTGGGCTGTGAAAAGATTTTTTGAAGAGAAAGGTTTTAAAGATCTTTTGATTAATGTTGAAAAGATTCGCGGTGGGAAAGGTTCTACTGATTTCATATCTATAACAATACCAGGCTCTAAAGGCAGGTTGTCGGGCGGTGATGCTCCTACTCTTGGTGTGATAGGCAGATTAGGCGGTTTAGGCGCTAGACCTGGTCTTATAGGTCTTGTGAGTGATGCTGATGGAGCTATAGTCTCTCTTGCTGTTGCGTATAAAATTGCTGATATGAGAAGAAGAGGAGATATTCTTCCAGGAGATGTGATTGTGAACACTCATATATGTCCCAACGCCCCCACCAAGCCTCATAAACCTGCTCCAATGATGGATTCTCCTGTTGACATATTTGATCTTCTGAAGAGAGAGGTTGACAACGTCATGGACGCCGTATTATCTATAGATGCTACCAAGGCCAATTGGATTGTTAAACACACAGGTTTTGCCATTACTCCCACAGTGAAAGAGGGCTGGATACTTAAAGTCAGCCCTGATCTTATTGATATATATATGAGAGTGACTGGTGAACCACCTGTTATCGTGCCTATAACAATGCAAGATATACTTCCATTCTCAACACCAGTATATCATATAAACAGTATTCTACAGCCATGGCTCTACACCAAGGCTCCTGTCGTAGGTGTTGCAACAACTACAAGAATAGTTGTGCCAGGCTCAGCAACTGGAGCAACAAACATATTCTCACTTGAACAGGCAGCTAGATTCGTTGTTGAAGTTGCTAAAGACTTTACCATGGGAAGAGCTAGATTTTATGATGAAGACGAGTGGAAAATAATTATGAAGATACATGGAGAAATATCTCATATAATGAGAAGAGGTGTTCCCGAGAGATGAGAAATAGATATAAAGTTGGTTTGATAAGGGTTGTCTCGATAACAGATGAAAATATATTAAATATTCATGGTCGCATTATTGAGAGATTATTTCCAGAGATAAAAGTTATAAGCAGATCTATTGAAGATCAGCCCGAGGGCATATATGATAAAGAGACAGAGAAAAAAGCTATACCTAAGATCCTTAGAATCGCGGAGGAATTTGAGAAAGAGGGTATGGATGCCGTAATAATAAGCTGTGCAGCAGATCCTGGTGTTAGAGAGGCTAGAGCAAAGCTTAAGATCCCTGTGATCGGAGCAGGATCTGCTGTAGCATCTTTAGCATTAGGCTATGGTGAGAGAATTGGCGTATTAAATCTTAACGAAGAGACGCCTAAGATCATAAGAGAATTATTAGGATCGCATTTAATAGCTGAAGAGTATCCTAAAAATGTTAGAACAACTCTCGACTTGATGAGTGATAAGGGATTAGAGGAGGCTCTTAAAGCTTTAAAAAGACTTTTAGAGAGAAATGTTGATGTAGTAGTTTTAGGATGTACCGGATACTCAACAATAGGTTTCATAAAACATGTTAGAAAGATTACATCAAAAATAGTTATAGATCCTGTTATGGCAGCTGGAGTATTAACATACAGCTTATTAAAAAAGAGGGCTGAGATATATGAGGGTCAGAGTTGATGAGAAAATAGCTAAAGCAGCCGTTTACGGAGGATCTTTTTTAGGAGGAGGAGGCGGAGGAGATCTTAGAGAAGGTCTTAAGACTGCTGAGCTGGCACTCTCATTAGGAGAGTTGCTTATAGTAAGCGTTGACGAGCTTTCTAAAGATAGTTATATTGCTACAGCATCTATAGTGGGCGCTCCTGCGGCAAAAGAGAGATATGTGACTCCTCGGCATATGATAAGATCTTTTGAACTACTGTTAGAAGCTGTTGATGTAGATATCAGAGGGATTATATCATCTGAAAATGGCGGAGCCTCTATTACGAATGGCTGGATCCCTGCAGTGCTTCTGGAACTGCCTGTTGTAGACGCTCCGGCAGATGGCAGAGCTCACCCAACTGGTGTAATGGGTTCTATGGGACTTCACAAGAGAGAAGATTATATTTCAATACAAGCATGTGCAGGTGGTGATATTAGACGAGGTAGATATATAGAGCTTGTAGTGAGAGGAAGCTTAGAGAATACAGATAAAATTATTAGAGAGGCTTCAGTAAGAGCAGGTGGAATGGTTGCTGTAGCTAGAAATCCTGTTGAGAGAGATTATGTAGTCGCTAACGCTGCTGTAGGAGCTGTTTCAAAGGCTATTAGTATAGGAGAGATCATGATCAAATATAAAGAGAACGTTGAGGAGATGAGCAGAAAGATCATCGAATATTTAGGTGGAGGAAAAATCATTAGTAAAGGAGTTGTGTTAGACAAAATTTTAGAGACTAGAGGAGGATATGATATAGGTAGAATAACTATAAGATCATCAGATAACAAAAAATATATAATAAGATTCTGGAATGAATATATGAGTTTAGAAACAGAAGAAGGCTTTAAAATAGCGTCTTTCCCAGATCTTATTACAACTATTGATATAAAGACATCGCTACCTCTCACATCGGCAGAGATAAACGTAGGAGATGAGATCATAATAATAGCTGTGCCTAAAGAGAATATACCTCTCGGCTCTGGCGTAAAAGATCCGGAGTTAATTAATGAAGTTTGGAGAGTCTTACAATAGAATAACTAAATATATACGATTTATGTTATGTAAGATATCTCAAAGCTATTTCAGCAAGTGTTTTAGTAAGATTATTAACAAACTCTCTGAATTTCTCGCGATCGTACATCAATAGATGCATATCTTTATCAATCCATGATCTAAGCTCTTTTAATTCTTGTATAAATTTCTCGTCGAGAGGAACATCTAATTTAAATATTAGATCTATAAATCTTCTGATAGCATCTACACATCTTAACGGTCCATACTCAAGGGGTTCTCCAAAAAGTCCTTGCGCGCTTGATGAAAGAAATGCTAAAAACTCGAGTATTATCTCAATATTTCTGACATTCATTTTTTCACTCATATTATTCAACCCATGATATTATTTTATCAAGAGGTAATCTAGGCGTGGGCTCTGGAACAACTTTTGGATATCCTATCAATACAATCATGACCGGCTCGAGATTCTCAGGCAGTTTTAATATTGTCTTTACAGCTTCTTTAGAGAACGATACTATAGGATTGGTTCCAAGCCCTAAAGAATGCGCTAGTAATGCGATTGTCTGAAAAGCTATTCCAACATGAATTAGATACATCTCTTTTGCCGCATATAAGCCTCCTCTCTCTAATGCCCATTTAAGATCTGAGCAAATTACGATGGTAACAGAATTGCCATCTCCGATCCATCCTGGAGAGAACATTTTAATTAATCTAAGGATCTTTTTATTATAAACTATTATAAATCTAAGATCCTGCAAATTGCTTCCTGTAGGGATCCAGCGCGTAACATCCATAATCTTGATCAAAAGATCCTTAGATATCTCTTGATCAGAGAAATATCTTATAGTTCTCCTTGTTTTAATAATATTAGAAAGAAACTCAAATTTTTCCAACGAAAAACACCTTAAAATAAAAAAATTATTTTAAATAATAAAGATAAATAATCTATTTTCTTCTTCTAGCTAGATAAATTCCTAAGCCTGCTATCACGATTATAGCCACTACAACTATAGCTATAATAGTCTCCGTAGAGATTCCTGGCGTCACCGGAGTAGTCGTAGGGGTTGTTATAGGAGATGTAGGAGATGTCACTGGGGCTGTTGTCGTGGTAGTTGTATAGGTTGTCATTGGCGTAATACTTGGTGTAGGAGATATAGGGCTCGGTGTAGGACTAGGTGTTGTAGTAGTCATTGTTGTTAACATGAAAACTTTCTCGGGTCTCATATATGCTGTGCCCCATCCATTCTCCCATACTCCTGGCTGTAATGCGTCTGAGAATTTGGTGTTTAATGCGGCAACAAATGTTCTTGAGACTATCCACACACCAGGCTGATCCTCTGTTATTATGTCGAGCGCTTTTCTCACTAGCTCTATCTGTTCTGTCTTGTTCACAGTTTTTTCTGCTGCAAATAGATATTCATCAGCTTTGGGATCATCATATCCCATGGCATTAGACCATGAGGCTCTGACGATTCCTCTTTTAGTGAAATATTGAATAATATAAGCTGGTCCAGGTCCTTCGACAAATGGGAAGATGCTCATATCAAAATCCCAATTTCTAAAAACAGTTTGGTGCCACGCAGCAGTGTCTAATGTTATTATCTGTACATCTATGCCTACCTGCCTTAGAAAATCTCTGATCAGCTGTGCCTCTTGAACATACCAGGGATATGATGTTGAGTCTATTGTTAATCTTAGTCTAAATCTTATTCCATCAGGCCCTCTCTTATACCCGGCTTCATCTAATAGTTTATTTGCCTCATCAGGATTATAATCAGGCTGTTTAGCTGTAGGCATAAACATTTTGGTTGCGGGAACATTAGGAACTATCTTACTTAAAGGCTCCACTTTACCATAGTATACAAGCTCGGCAATAGCAGTTCTGTTAATAGCCATTGCAATAGCCTTTCTAACTCTAACATCTTTAAGAGGTGCAGGACCCTCTGGATGTAAATTAAAACCTAAGAAATCGATAGAGCCTCCAGGACTTGGGAAGAACCATACTTTTAAGAAAGGCAGTTTTCCTTCTTTAATCATTCTTTCTAGAGTCACAGCGTCTGACATGCTCAAGCCGTAATTCCATACGAAATCGATCTCGCCTTTTTGAAGAGCCATTGCCATAGCGCTTGAGCTAGGTATTATCTTAAATATGATCCCATCGAGATATGGGAGACCTTTCTTCCAGTAATTAGGATTCCTCTCAAGAGCTATATACTGACCTTTAACCCATTCTTTAAACTTAAAAGGTCCTGTTCCTACTGGGTGAACATTATAAGGATTAGTCATTATGTCAGTACCTTCATACAGATGTTTAGGACTTATACATGTGCCTGAGCCTCCGAAATATCCTGGATAAAGTATGAGACCCCACGTAGTGTTAAACCTGAATACAACAGTATAATTGTCAGGAGTGTCTATCCCTTCCAAATATCTCCACATAGATGCTATGAAACTATTGAACTTAGGCCCTATCACCTCATAGCTAAATTTGACATCCTGAGAAGTGAAAGGTACGCCATCGTGCCATGTAGCATTTTTAACTAAATAGAATGTGACATTCATTTTGCCGTCTGGAGAAACATCTATCTTCCAAGATTCAGCAAGATCAGGCACCCACTCGAGCGTGTTAGGATCAAAATCTATTAGAGAGTTACACATAGGAGTAACAACCTGATAATAAGTCCATGTAGGAGCACCTGTTAATACCAAATTAGGAGGCTCTGAAGGTATTCCAACCACCAGCACACCTCCATAGGAAGGCTTAACAGCCTGGCTATTCACAGTTAATCCATATAAGCTATTCATCAGGATCATAAAGATGATCATGGATATTGTTATGATAATTAAATCTTTATCTCTAAACATTTATATATACCTCCTCGTACACTTAAATTTTTACACACTTATAAATTTTACAAAACATGTTTCTCGTCTAGATCTCTGTATTATATAATTCTCATCAATAGTTTTATTAATAATAAGATCTCTTGTTGTAGAAAACATGATTTTGTTAATACATTTTTCTTCGTAATCTCGGGTTCATATACTCTATTAAGCCGTCACCTAATAGATTAAAGCCTAGGATCATGAGTGAGAGGATCACTCCTGGAAAGACTGACATCCACCAAACATTCATCAATATATGTTGTTGAGCATTATTTAATAACATTCCTAAACTTGGCACATTAGGATCGCTGACACCTAAGAATCCTAGCCCTGCCTCTACAAGGATATTACTACTGATCTGTAGAGTTATGTAAGGAATCACTGGAGGCAGCGAATTAGGTAGTAGCTCAGAGAATATGATCTTTATATCACTTAATCCAAGAACCTTTGCAGCTTCTATGAATGTCTGTTGTTTTACTGATAATGTCGTGGCACGAGTCATTCTAGCAATACCTGGCCAGCTCGTTACTCCTATTGCCAAAATTATGTTATATATGTTTGGACCAAGAATCGTGACTATTATGAGTGCTAGCAAAAATTGTGGAATAATAAACGCCATATCAGTGATCCTCATTAGAAGATCTTCTAGAAATCCGCCGTAATAGCCTGCGACACTTCCTATTATTATGCCTATAATCAATGCGATCAATGCTGAGAGAGCTCCTACGATCAATGATGTTCTGATTCCATAGATCGTATTTGTATATATATCTCCTCCAAGATCATCAGTTCCGAAGGGATGTTGAAAAGATGGAGGCTGGTAAGGCGGTCCTAGCATTGCGGTAAGCGGAGGATACCATGTTATGAGAGGTGCTGATATGCCTAGAATAGTTAGTACACCTGTTAATAATATACCTATAAGAAGTCTTGCATTGAGATTAGAGAAAATCTTTTTTAAACTATGAAACAATAAAATCATGTTATCACCTATCCTCTTCTTATCCTCGGATCTAAAATGCCATATAAGATATCTACTATTAAATTAATTAGTATAACAATCAATGCTCCGTAAATAAATATTCCTAGCATAACAGGATAATCTCTGAGCTGTAAAGAGCTGTATAATAGTGACCCCATTCCAGGCCATGCAAATATTGTTTCTGTCACTATAGCTCCTACTAATAATGTTCCTGTGTTAAATCCTATGAAGGTTATGACGGGAATAATGGCGTTTCTCAAAGCATGTCTGAAGATTATTCTTCTCTCTGGAAGACCTTTGGCCTTTGCAGTTATAATGAAGTCCTGTGAAAGAGCATCTAAAACGTTTCCTCTAGTTACTCGTGTGATATATGCTATGTTGAATATGGCCAATGTTGTGGCTGGAAGAACAAGATGATAAAGTACGTCGAGATAATAGTATATGCCTTGATAACTTGTTGTAAGAGAGATCATGCCTCCAGTTGGAAAAAGATTCAGATTAAGTGAAAATGTTATTAACATAAGCTGTCCTAACCAGAAATATGGTATAGAAATTCCTATCAAGGATAGCAAAGATATAACAGCATCAGCCAAGCCTCTTTTATATGCTGCAATAGTTCCTAGAGTAATTCCTATTAAAGATGCTATGAACATTGCGGTTAATATGAGAAGAAATGTTGCTGGAATTCTGCTTAATATTAAAGTAGAGACAGGCTCAGCTCTAAAATATGAATAGCCTAGATCTCCTTTCAAAACGTTTTCTATATAGATCAACAGTTGTATATAAAGAGGCTTGTCTAAACCAAATCTATGTCTAACAGCTTTTATAAACTCTGGATCATTAACCTGACCTGCAAGTATATATGTAGGATCTCCAGGAGCCATATGAACTAGAAGAAATGTAACGACTATTACTGTAAAGAATAAAGCTATATATAGAATGATTCTTCTAATTATAAATGTGGCCAGCCCAGGCATTGCGTCACCTATCTAATTTACTTAGAGCTAAATTATAAAAACAGTTTTTAAGAGATATTAAGAGTATAGCCAGCATGCGACATATCTCCCATCATCTAATCTTACTAATGGAGGCGTCTCTTTTTTACATTTCTCTGTTGCGAAAGGACATCTATTATAGAATGGACAGCCAGTAAACGCCGATTCTAGAGTCATAGGCTCTCCACCTATAAAAATTTTTCTATTTCTCTCTATATCAGGATCTGGTATAGGCACAGCTGATATAAGCATCATCGTATAAGGATGTTTCGGGTCGTGAATAATTTTCTTTGTATCTCCATATTCAACCATTCTCCCTAGATACATAACAAGAGTTTTCTGTGTTAAACTATATATTAAAGATATATCATGCGAGATAATGATATAAGAAAGCTTGCCTTTTCTCTCTTCATATATATGCTTGAAAAGATCAACGATCTGTCTCTTCAGAGACGCGTCTAAAGCAGATGTAGGCTCATCAGCAATTATAAGCTCAGGCTCTAAAGCTATTGCACGAGCAATATTAACTCTCTGTCTCTGTCCACCGCTTAGCTCATGTGGGTATCTATTCATAAATATATGAGGAGGCGTAAGTCCTACGCTGATTAATAACTTCTCTATATTTTGATCGATCTCTTTCTTACTAAGAGACGTATGTGTTTTATAAACCTGCGCGAGTATATCTCTCACATTCTTTCTTGGATTAAGAGATGCTGTCACATCCTGAAAGATCATCTGCATCTTAGGTCTTAATCTTCTCATCTCTTTCTCGCTAAGTTTAAAAATGTCTATATTATCAAAATATACTGTTCCAGAAGTCGGTTTAATTAATCTAAGGATTAGTCTAGCCAAAGTTGTTTTGCCAGATCCGCTTTCACCAACAACACCTAATATCTCGCCGCGTCTCATAATAAATGAGACATCATCAACAGCCTTTATATACAGCGAGCTTCTTTTAAAGAAGCTTTTTCTGATCGGAAAATATTTTTTAAGATGTTCTACTTTTAATAGCTCATCGGTCAAGAGCTCACTCCTCTATATAACCAGCATGCAACATATCTCTCATTCCCCACATGAAAGAGAGGTGGATCTTCATTGATACATATATCTCTCATTACAAAAGGACATCGTGGATGAAATTTGCATCCTCTCGTAGGATTAAATATATCTGGTGGAGCGCCTTTCAATATGAATCCTTTTCTTACATTTTCGCTTATACTTAATATAGATCCTAGCAGACCTTGTGTATATGGGTGTAGAGGCTGTTTAAATACTTCTCTAACATCTCCTATCTCCATTATTTTTCCAGCATACATTATCACGATTCTATCAGCAATTCTGACGGCAACCCCTAGATCATGTGTTATTATTATTATTGTCACACCATATTCTTTTCTCAGTTCTTTGAATAATTCTAAGATCTCCGCCTGCACAGTTACATCGAGAGCTGATGTTGGTTCATCAGCTATTAAAAGGTCTGGTTGATTGATCATCGCCATTGCAATGATCACTCTTTGTTTCATGCCTCCACTCAATTGATGAGGATAGCTTTTTGCAACATATTCAGGATTAGGAATTCTCAATTTTTTTAATAGATCTAGTGTTTTTGCCTCGGCATCTTTTTTAGAGATCTTTTTATGAGATATTAGTCCCTCAATGATCTGGTCAGAGATTTTCATAACGGGATTCAAATATGTCATAGGATCTTGAAAGACCATTCCTATCATTGAGCCACGAATCTTTCTCATTTCCTCTTCAGAAATTTTTGTCAGATCTACGGGACCTTTTCGTGTGTGAAATATTATTGAGCCTTCAACAATACGAGCGTTTTTAGGAAGAAGTCTGGCAATACTATGTGCAAGTGTAGTTTTTCCGCTACCAGACTCGCCTACTATAGCTAAAATCTCACCTTTTTTAACATATAAGTCTATTTTATCAAGAGCCTTTATAACTCCTTCTGGAACTTTATATTCAACTGTCAATCTCTTGATCTCTAGGATGTTGCTCACGATCTCATCCTAAAGCTATACGAGTTCTGACAAGACTTTTGCTAAAGCTCTTCTTGTTGATATAACTTTAATATTCTCACTGGCTTCTCTGATAATGTTTCTTTGAGCATCTGTGTATCCTATGCAATCCATGATGACAAATCCTATATTCTCTCTTCTGATTCTCTCTCTGATCTCTTCAAAATCTTTTAATGATGAGGTAT
>WYEN01000104.1 GCA_009903825.1 Desulfurococcales archaeon | reverse complement strand
CCATCTTACCTTCTTTAATCATTTTAACAACAATGCCAGCAGCCTCTCTAGCCTTGACCTGACCTACAAGACCGTCTCCAACGAATAATGCTCTTCCATTCTCATCAAGACCTAGACCTCTGATATGTGTATGAAAACCTCTTCTTCTAATAACAGCAGTCTTGACTTCTCTAATAAGCTCACTCAATCCTATCCCTAGAAAATATAGATTAAGTCTTCTCCTAAAAATTTTTAAAAGAGGATTTTCCAACGATCATGTATTTATAAGCTTTAAAATATAATATAGGAGGAAGGTGTTTTTATGAAAAAATATGTTAAAAAAATATTATATATAATACCACTGTTTCTATTGATAATTCAGATACCAGTAGGCACGGACATTATATTAAGAGCCTCTTCACAAACACAAGAGACTTCGTCGTTGAAAACAGCATATGTAAGTCCTCTACTTTATAACGAAAGCTTTTGGAAATATGGAGGCTATGTAGAAGATGAAGAGTTGATGAACAATATTAGTCTGAATAAGCCTGTTAAACTATTGAATCAGAAGGATCTTGGCAGAGTCATGATCATTATAGATAACAAAGTCTCTACGTCAGATCTTAAGAAAAAAGTCAGAGGCTTGTTAAGCATCTATCCACTTTTTGATAAGAAAATCGTTGTGGCAACTATATCTAGATCTGATATAGATGTTCTGGCATCAACTCCTGGTGTGATAGCTATTATGCCAGATATAAGATTAGAAGGCTTCTTTATAAAAGAGAGATTAATCAAAGATCTTGAGAAAAAAGATGCTCAAAAGCCTACACAGACATCTGGAGGAGGAGGCGGAGGTCTATATCATTATACTGTGAATCTTACTAAAGCAATAGATGTATGGACTAGATATGGGATCAAAGGTGAAAATGTTAAAATAGCTATAATAGATACGGGAGTGGACTACGGCTCTCCATCACTTGGTCTAGAAGCTGTCGCAAGAGATCAATATGGATGGTCTCTTATATTAGATGCTGATAGCTATGGTCTTGTTCTGACACCAGTTGAGGGGAATATAAGTGGAACAACAATGTATGTGAACACATCATTATTATATGTGTATGACTCATGGTTCCCTGCAGTGTATAGAGAAGATGTAGGCATAGTATATACAGGTTGTGGATATGATGAGTTTGATATATCTACATGGGATATAAGTAACATACAGTATTATGGAAAGATCAAGTTTGGTCTTGCTGTTAAAAACATATTCTATCCCTACGGACTTCTGTGGTATACTCTGCCGGTTATATTAGTTGACAGCGATGGAGATGGTTATTACGATACTATGTATGCTGCGATAGGGCTGGTACTCTATTATATTGCCAAACAGCTCTCGAGATGTGGAGTTTATATTCCTAACGCCCCAACATCTCCTAGCTACATTTTTGACAGCGGTCCTATAAGATATGGGAACGAGGTTATATCATTAGATCTTAATGGAGATGGTGTGTCAGATTTCTCAGCAGGCACATTGGCAGGATATATTTATGATGCGAGCTGGGCAATTATATATGAGAAGCTTGGCTTATGGAGAAAATATGTTCAGCCTCTGCCTCCGTGGTGGGGATATTATTCTTGGCCAGGATCTTTTGAGCTGTGGTCGGGCGAGCCTGTATCACTAATCTGGCCTGGGCTAGATCCTATGGGAGATTATGTTGTTCTTGCAGAAGACTTCTATAGTCATGGAACATTCTGTGCAACAACTGCTGCTGGAAGAGACTTTTACGCATATACAGGATATGGTTTTAGAAGCATCTCTGGTCAGGCTCCTGCTGCGAAAATAGCCTCGTCAATAGCTCTATGGTTTGGTGATGTGTTGACTTCAATATACTTCTTCTCAGGTTTTGATCTTCAGACGCCATATGGAGTAGGCTCCAGATCTTTATGGCCTGTGCTACTTTATAATCCATGGATAGCATTCTACGGAGACACTTGGAACTGGACTTACACAGGATCTCCATTAGTTGATATGACAAGCAACTCTTATGGAGTAAGTGCCTGGGCTATATGGGGATGGGCATCTGGGATGGATCCTTTGTCAGCAGTGTTTGACTACACCTCGTTAGTGTCAGGTGTTGCACATTTCA
This sequence comes from Desulfurococcales archaeon, assembly GCA_009903825.1. GTDB lineage: Archaea > Thermoproteota > Thermoprotei_A > Sulfolobales > AG1 > WYEN01. The sequence continues at coordinate 114,561 of WYEN01000104.1, read as the reverse complement.
TAGCTGCTGGAAACGGAGGACCTGGATGGGGCACCGTAGCTACTCCAGGAGCATCTTCATTCTCAATAACAGTTGGTGCAGCAACAGAGTTTACCTACAGACCTATATACGGTTATCTGCCTGGAGGAAATAGAGAGGTCATTACATGGAGTAATAGAGGACCTTCAGAACTTGGAGTATCTAAACCAGATATAGTGGCTATAGGATCTTTTGCATGGGCTGTCGGAAGAACATGGGAATCTCTTAACTACGGAGTTTTAGATGGGAGATACTCATATGATCTATTCGGAGGAACATCACAGGCGACGCCTATGACAGCCGGCGCAGCTGCTTTAGTGGTATCAGCATATAAAAAGATCTATGGCTTAAACATGCCTGCATATCTTCTGAAGACTGTTCTGATGAATAACGCTTATGATATGGGCTTTAATGATCTTAGTCAGGGAGCAGGCTTTGTAGACGCCTTCAAATCTGTCACAGCTGTTCTTCAGAGCTCTGTGCCTAAGATTTATTCTAGAGAATTTGTTAACGATATATTATCTGACATGGGTCTCAGCTACACCTCATTCACCTATGGATCTAGTGTCGGATCTCCCACGTGGTATGAGCCTAAGATATATGTTCCAAACATATCTCCAGGAGGATCTGTTGTTAAGACGCTTGAGGTCAGCGGCTCGGGAAGTCTGAGGTTCTACGGACTCAAAACTATATTGATAAGCTCTCAACCAATATGTGGAGCACTACTATCGATAGCCACACCTTCTCTAGTGGTCAACTGTACTGGAGACACTCTATATCTCAACATGACCAACAGATACACCGGTCTTGCACTTCTAGTCTTAGACTCGTCTAAGATACCTAAAGACGGGATCGTGGAGATAGAGGCGGTATATCCGTTCAACTATTTCAATAAAGGATATTATGGCAATGGAAGATACATCACTTGGGACACGTATCTCACATGGGCAGAACTCTGGTATTGGATAGATCTTAATAATGACGGAGTTATACAGCTAAGCGAGACTTCAAGGATCATATATGATATTCGTGGAGCAAACTCTGTGAGACTACAAATAGCTAAGCTAGGAGATCAGATTAGAGAGATTGAGGATCTTATCAAAAAACTTTATGGTGTTGATGTCTCAGGATTTAGAAAAGCTCTTGTTCTCAGAATAGGTCTCTACTATTCATGGATCAATACAGTAGTGCCTATAAAGATCAGGATCAACACTTACGGATATACAACATGGGGAGAGGTCTCGATATCTCCATCAACTGTGACATTCTCTGGAACAACAAAAGTTTATGTGATCATAAGAGCTCCACAGACCCCAGGCTTCTACAGCGGCTACATAATTGCTGAAGACCCCTCAAGAGGATACAGAGCCTTGATACCAGTATCATATTTCGTGCCGTTAACGCTAGGATCCTCATTAACAATGCTTCCAGCCTATGAAAACACTATGTATAAGAATTATTATCTGAGAGGAGCTTTTGACTGGACATGGAGATATGAGTCTGGAGACTGGAGAGTATTTAAGATAACAGTTCTCTCAGGAACATATGCCATAGGCGTGAGAACCGTTTATCCAACATATAACCAGCCTTATTACTCTAGCAACGTAGACTCAATGATCTTTGGACCCTTGACGTATTACATGTTAGATTTAAACACCTGGACGATACAGCCTTACACAGTCACAGGAGTGCAACTTGGAGGAAAGATAAGTGCTTCTTACATATTATTCTGGGACTATCCAAAGCCAGGAGAACTAGTATATATGGCGAGAACATATTCTCCAGGAACATATAGACTTGTGATTAGAAATATACAGTTCAGCGGCTTCTCATATGAAGAGCCTTTCTACATATATTTAGAGCCTGTGACATACTCGATATCGCTACCAGCCAGAATAGATGCTAGATACGGAACAAATGGCGTGATAACATTAAAATCTTCACAGAGCATATATCTGCCAAACCTGATCATACCCTCCTCATGGGGCATATATAAGCCTTCAGGAAGAGACTATCTATCATACGTCTATCTGCCAAACTATGGTATAAACATCTTCATAAATGGAACAACCTCGTCACCGCCATATTACTACATATACACTACTATAAAGACAGATCCTGCGAAAACTTACAATGGATATTATGTAACAGGCTATCTGATCAGACATAACGCCTCAGTAATAGCATACGGAATCACATGGGGCCCATATATATCCTGCTGGTGTTGGAATTACACAGTGTTATACTACGGCTTTGAAATATTCAATGGAAAACAGCCGTAAAATCTTAAAACGAATAAGACATAAAATAATTTATTTTTTAATTTTAATTGAACAATACTCACGCTTAATTATTTCATAGAAAGACTACTCTATCTCTAAATTCCTATTTAAATGCAATTCTCGCGATAATAATGCTAGATCATTAACATATTTCTTCAGGCCATTATTTAAAATCTTAAAAATATTGTGACTACATTTGTACACACCATCTTTTTATACTAGAGAAAACAAGTTTTGTGATGACGGTGAGAATTGGATATGAATAGATACATGTATAAACCTCTCTACATACTCTTCTCAATACTACTTTTAATATCAGTATTCACGGGATTTGTGACAATGCCAAAAGTACTTGCACAGGTAGCATCAATAGTAAGCGTTTCAACACCAGTATATCCTGGAGAACCTGTCACAGTAACATTTAACGCGCTTCAAGGCAATATTCTTATAAATGTGACATTAGCGAGCGATAGCGTGCCAACATATGTATGGGCCAGCCAGGCTGTTCTTGTGACATCACCAGGGACATATACTGTGACACTCACGCTACCTAAAAGTCTGCCAGGATTATCAAGTCCTCCAACTTTATACGTAATAATATATCTAGGAACAACTCTGCAAGATTTTAAAACAGTGCCTATATATCCAAAGATAGAGGTTACTCCACCAAAAACAACTAATGTGGATGAACTAGGCAGATTCAGGAGTCTTAGTGTATGTGGATACGGCTATGATTCTGGCACTACTGTCAGCGAAATAATCTTTAACAGCACCACATATCCAGGAACTGTATATACTGCCACATTAACTCCTCCTGTCACAGTAGGCTCAGACGGCAGCTTCTGTGTCACATTAGATATAGGTCTTAATATAAGTTCTGTTGGAATGGCCGGAGGAGTTTATAACGTTAACGCTACTGTATCAGGTGCTTCTTATCCTGACAAGACTAAACTCGGAGTTTTAGAGATACTTCCACAGGCAGTCATATATGACACTATAGCAGGAACTTATGGAAGAGTTTATGCCAACGGCAGATGTGACTCTCTAGTCTGTGATCAAGATAGGATCCAGGTGTATCTATATGGATTCCCACCATCATCTTCAGTACCACAGATACAGTTTGTAAATAGAAACTATACTGGTGTAAATTACAACTTTACATTTGACCCAGCAACTAATAAGACAGATGCTAATGGATATGCTGTTCTAAGCTTAGCAAGATCAGGTTTAAGAACTAATATGAGCGCTGGCGACTACTACATAGTAGTATATATAGCTCCTGCTCCACAGACTTTCACCAACACAACATCAATACCTCTGGGAGCTAAAGGCACAGTAACATTGTCACTTCCAAACGGTGCAAAAATCTCTGCAGTATCTTATGTGGCAGGCAAATTCGACTATGTTGTAAAAGCGTCTGATATGTCATATACTATAACTGATACCTTAAGAATAGACTTCACTTATGGAGGATACAGCTATAGACTTGCAGCAAACTGGGACACGACTGCAGGAACAGTCACTTTCGCAGTATACAACACGTCAACACTGCCTTACACTACGTTATTTACAGCGACACAGGCTACAGCATATAATGCTACTATAGGAGCTAACGTGGCGGTGCTATACTTCAATATAACGCCACTTGCATATACAACTGGCACCACAGATGCTCCTCCGACACCTGCCGGCAGCTATGTGTTCTGGGCATCTTTCTACGGCTATACAAACCAGATCCTGCTAGTATTAAGACAATACCAGTTTGTGCTTTCATATGCTAATCTCAGTATAACTCTCACAGCACCTGATGGAACGAAATTCAGCTGGTACTTTGAGTATCCAGGAAACTATACTTATGACGGCATGTCAGTGGTAAGTGCAAAAGTCTCACAGACGTATGCAGGCTATAAATATGATATAAGCTTCAGTTATGACGCATCTACTCAGTTGGCAACATTAAGAGCTACATTAACATCTTTGACATGGACAAGCTATCCATTCCTCAACCAGTACTATCTTGTGAGACCAGTGTTAGTAATATTATGGCCAGCTCCAGCTCCAGGACCATACATGCCTGGACAGGCGCTTGTGATTGCAGCATATGGATATGGTCCTGGCTATCCGTGGACAACAGTTATTCCTAATGCGCCATTCCTTTACAACAACATCACTATAAGACTTGATTATACAGTGTTAAACGCTTCTCTGCCATTAGATAAAGATGGTAATGCAACATTTGCCTACGTGTATCTACCGGCGAAGATAACATTTGGTGTTCACTATCTGAAGGGTACTGACAGCTGGGGCTATGAATATACTGAGGCTATAATAATTGGTGTAGCAGCATACTGGGCTAAGATCGTATGGGGCAAATACTCTCCTGATAACAGAGTCTCTGCAGGCTACTATAACAATGCCAGAATAGAAGTATGTCCATGTCCAGAGAGCCTGGGAGTTGTAGGAATGAAATACTGTGGAAAATGTGCTGTATATGCTGGAGACTGTGATTATCTAGGAGACTATATAGAGGTTGTGGTCTCAGGATTAGTGCCTGGAGAGAGTGTGAATGTATCCTTCGGAGGAGTATATAGAGGAACTGTGACAGCCGACTCTAATGGAATGGCTAGAATAGTGTTTGTAGTACCCACATTACCAAGCGGTCAATATGTGATAAGCATAGTAGGAAGCATAACAGGCTACAGAACTGTTGATTACTTCTATAACGGCACAGCATTCTTAAGCGGTGTATACCCAGTTGTTTATCCAAAGATAGTTCTACTAGACCTAACCACAGAACTTGCTCCACTAACTGACAACTCAACAACAGTTGTCCCAGCCCCAGTTATAGTAGGCTCAGGAATTGTACAGGTCGTTGGAACAGGCTTCACACCAGGAGTACAATTCCTAGGAGTATTAATTAACAACACAGATGCTACTGCCAGCGTCAACTCTAATGTCGCCAGATGGAATGCCAACTCTGACGGCGTATTAGTCGCCTATAGTATTGCAGGAAGAACAATAACACCAGGACTATGGATACCAATGGTTGAGCCAGGCAAGTATAAGGTTGAGCTAGTATATTTAATGCCAGGATTCACTGTGCCGAACGTGTCAATGGGCGGATACGTGTTTGTTATAAACAACATATCTATAATGGCGACTAAAGACGATCTCAGCAAAGCAACAAGTCAGATACTAAGCTCGTTATCAGCTTTAGACACGAAACTCTCAGCAGCATTGACAGAGCTGTCTGGAAAACTTGACACAGTAATATCACAGCTGAGCAGCCTCAACAATACTTTGACAGGCTTGACAGGAAGCGTAGCAACATTAAGCAGTAAGCTAGACGCTTTATCATCAGATCTTAAGAGCACAAGATCAGATGTGCTGAGCGCCATATCAGGCGTAGATGCCAAAGTGACAGCTCTACAATCAGCCGTTGCATCAGCCAGATCAGATATATTAAGCGCTGTAGCTGGAGTAGATGCCAAAGTGACAGCTTTATCAGGAAAAATTGATACTTTGACAACAAGTCTGGCCAATGTGACGACTGGTCTCAGCACGTTAATGTCTCAGCTCAAAGATCTTTCTGATAAAATGAGTACTACATTAGCAACATTATCAACAACTGTAGCAGGATTATCAACAAAAATTGATACAGTAACCACAGCACTTAGCGATCTGAAGACTGCTGTAGCTGAAGTATCAAGCAAAGTAGATAGTGTCAGCGCTACAGTATCAGATCTGAAGAACAGTGTCTCAGCTGTCAGTGGTAAAATAGATACTGTATCAAGCGCCGTCTCAGGTGTAAGCAGTAAAGTAGATGATGTGAGTAAAGCTGTAGGCACAGTATCAAGTAAGTTAGATACTATGTCATCAGATCTTAAGAAGTCTATATCAGATATGCAGACAGCATTATCAGGTCAGTTGTCTACAGCATCAGTAGTCCTATATGTTGCAACAATATTAGCTTTACTAGCATTTGTGTTTGCATTACTGGCATATCTATCAGTTAGAAAAGCTACAGCAACAAAATAAATAGATCATATTTAAGATAAATAAATAAAAAATAATCTTTCTTTTTTCATAATAATCCTCTACCTTTTTTATTCTTATATCAGTAGTTTGTATCATTTTAAATTTAAAAGCTTCTTATGTAAATCTTATGAGAAGTGTGATTAAAATGTTGTATAATAAGAAGATACTGAGATACATCCTAATAATAACATTATTAATGATATTAGCAACGATCATGCCTGTGCCTGTTAAAGGTGGTGAGACATTTATCTTTAACGATCCTAGGCAATTCTCATCATACTGGTCTTTCGAGCCGTATAAGCCTCTTCCACCGCCAGATGTTCAGCCAGTGGTTGTTAAAATAGCTGAGAACGTCTCGTTTGCAACCACAGGATTTACTCCTCAGACATTCACAGTTGATATTCCCCCGGGGAAATATGGGAGAGCTATTCTTAACGTCAGTATGAGACTTACAGATAGACAATATGACAGAATATTCTGGATATTTGCTAATGGAATACCAATATACTGGGGATCAACAGTTCAGAGACTTAACTCAACTGCTGAGGCTGATGTAACATTATTTCTAAACCTGTTTAAAGAAAGAGTGAACTTCAGCATTGTATTGCCCAACTGGGTTGTGCCAAATCTTGTTCCAGGAGTCTTTCTTGTAAACGTGACATTATATCTATACCCTGGTGAGACGCCTGCCTGGGTTCCTACAGATTATATTCCTCTCTGGAAGGATCAATACGGAGACTCTCTGGCAGAGTTTACTCCATCAAAAACTATTTTAGAGACATCAGTATCTCTACCATCAGATGTCTATAGAGTTGCTATGTATCTATTTACTAAACCAGGTAGATTAGATGAGTTCTTCTATGGAAACATACCTTCTGTAAGAGATATTCTGACATATTATAATGATAGACTTGCAGCAGTATTTCATGTATTCCCAACTATATACACTGGAGGAATATTCCCATTATATTGGAGACCAATGACATCTGTAAACACCCACTATATGAAAAGTCCTGAGATAGTAGATCTGACCCCACATCTAGTCTATGGAACAGATGCAAAAATAAGACTAGAGATCACAGGAATGAAACTGGCCTCAGAAAGAGCCTCAAGCCCGCATTTCAGCGTCTTTGTTGGAGGAGCATTACTAGTATGGAGAAAACCAGGCTTATCATTATTAGGAGGCGAGCTTAAATCTTCAGAAGCCTGGTATAGATCAGAGCCTTGGATAATAGATCTTGCGGGCACGCCGGTCTCTGACTACACTGAGGTCACGAGATACAGAATATCATATACAGCAGTATTAAAAACAAGCGAAGGAGATCTTAATATATCAACATTATCAACAGGATACACTATAGCAACAGTATTAACAAGCGACACATACACAAATCTCACATTGCTACAAAGCTTTATAAACTATGCCACAAGTCCTGGGGCAGGATCTATACCTAGATTTCTCGAGAGACAGATCGGTACATGGTATATTGATATGAGAACAAAATATATAGAGACTCTCGTTTCTCCCACTAGAGAGATACCTTATATAGTAGATCTAGAGGAGAAAGATCTGATCAAAGTCTCTCAGACATCAATGATGAGATTTAGAGTAGGCGAAGACTGTTATAGAGAGGATGTAAGCGAAGAAGTATATGTAGATGGAGGATTTGTAGCCAGACTGAGAATAATAGATCCGTATGGAGGAGCAGTAGTGATAGGACTGCCATCAGCATCTTCAACAACAACTAAAACATTGAAAGCGACAGTCTTATACAACTTCGTAGGCTACACAGAAGAGTTTAAGATCGTCACTGAGGCAAGTCTAACAAAAATATTCGGAGACTTCAGAGAATTCTATATTAAATACGCTAGAGTGCCATAGACATAAAAAGTTTTCTTTTTTAATTTCTCATCAATATGTTTATAAACAAAATTATTATCACAGAGATCTCTAGAATTCTACATATAAAAATGTTAGTGGCCATGAAATTGATCATTTTTTTAATAAATTCAGAATAAAACTTCTCTCTAAACAAAATGTTTCTAAGATACAAAGAGTTTAATAATAGAAGTATAAATGTTAAAAATGCTAACGCCACAAATAACATGTTAAGTATCATCATATGCGAGACGTATATAAATATTATCAGCCAGAAGTTTATGAAGAGAATGATCGAGATCATCAGATATATGATCCATAGATCGTGTTTATCAATTGTTGTGACTAAAGTTTTTCTTCTAAACAGCTTGTCGACATCTCTATCTGGAATACTATTGGCAAATAATATTATTAGAGAGACTAATCCAAAGAAAGATCCTATTATAAACGCTACAAAATCTGTATCTTGATAGACAACATAATAACTTCCTAATGATATTAAAACACCTTTTAAATAGATCCCGAGTTCTCCTAATGAATATTTTGTCAACACAGTAGTATATAACAATAGAATTAATGCTCCACCAATTATAAAGACTATAGTTAACAATCCTCTTGTGAAGACAAGATACAGACCTATTAAGAGAGCTGTTATTAATAGAGAAACTCCATAATACAAAGCTTCTTTAACAGATATCATCTTCTTAACAAGAGCCTTAGAGCCTCCGCTGAATGGAGTCTCAGGAGTCAAAAGATCTATTCCTTTCTTATAATCAAAATAATCATTGAAGACGTTAACCGCGAGATGTGATATAAATACTCCTATATATAAAAGAAGAAGTTTGAACAGATCTATGTGTTCAAAAGGATTTCCATTAGATAATGATGCTGAGATAGACGTATATAGAGATGTAAGAGCTGTCTGAGGTCTAGACAATTTTATAAATCCAAAGATTTTTGAAACAAGATCTTTTCTAATATAACATCATCTCCAGAGTTTATATAAGCCCAAGTCTTCTCAAAAGATCATCAATTTTTCTATATACATCAGGGTCGGGCTCTGTCTTCTCAGGCCATTCTCTACCATAATTCTCTTCTGGAAACTTTATAGTTGCATCAATACCTAGTTTAGATCCTAAGCCTCTGACTTTTGAGACAAAATCAAGCTCATCAGTAGGCATATCATTTATTACAATCACGTCTCGAGAAGGATCTACATTGACAGCTATTGAATAAAGGATCTGCCCAAGATCATGTGTGTTCACATGTTCATCTACCACAATAATCATCTTAACAAGAGAGAAAAGGCCTAGACCCCATAGACCTGACATCACTTTTTTAGCATGTCCAGGAAATCTTTTTTTGATAGAGACAAACGCTATGCCTCCTGTGAAAAGTCCTTCTGGAGGAAGATTTATATCAATTATCTCTGGAAAAATAAGTTTTATAAATGGAAGAAATATTCTCTCGACAGCCTTCCCGATCCATGTGTCCTCCATATAAGGTCTTCCAACAACTGTGAAATAATACAAAGGATCATCCCTATAATAAAGTCTCTCTAATTTAAACACAGGAACTTTATTAACATAATCATAATAACCTCTGTAATCTCCAAAAGGTCCTTCATCAACAAGCTCATCAAGAGAGATATATCCTCTGAACACGATCTCAGAATTCGCAGGCACTTCAACACCATCTAGATCTATAAGTTCGACCCCTTCACCTTTTAATAATGATGTGAACAAATATTCATCAATTGGATAAGGAGTTGGCATAGCAGCAACAGCCATTGTAGCAGGATCTGTGCCTACAACAATTGCCGCAGGGATCTTTCTAATATTCATTTCTTTAGCATTTTTATAGACATAAGCAGCTCTTTTATGAATAAACCAGTGTATAGCAGCTCTCTCACCATCTATCACTTGAGCTCTGTAGACGCCTAGATTATAAACGTCTTTATAAAGATCTTTAGTCACTAAGATCCCATATGTAATATATCTTCCTCCATCTTTAGGCCATATCTTTGGTATAGGAACCTTATTGAAACCATCTCTCTCAACAATATTTTTAAGAAAATCTGCCTGACTAGTCTTTCGAGGAAGATATCTCCCTGATCTAATAAGATCTATTAATAGACGAGCCTTATCAAAAAATGATTCTGGCGACCTCTCCGGCAGAAGTTTTAAAACTCTCTCGCCAACCTCTTCTAAATCTTTTACATCAAAAATAATTTTAAACACGTCTAAGCCTCTAAATATGTTTGAGATCATTCTCCAACCAGGGAAACCTCTTATATTTCTAAAAACTATCGTAGGTCCTCTAGATAATATAACTCTTCTAGCAAACTCAGGGATCTCTAAGACAGGATCTAGCTCAACATCAACATATCTTATCAAGCCGTTTCTCTCGAGATAACCTACGTAATCTCTCAGATCTTTAAACAATAATCTTCTCCCACAAGGTTTAGATTTAGAAAATATTAATAGTCTCCTCATCAAATAATTCTGGACTTAAAATGTTCGCGAGAAAGAATCTATTGATCATTTTAATAATAATTTTAATCTCCGCGTCAATACTTATGATATATCTTATCAACATCAGCAATGTCTATAATCCTTCATCAAGAGCTGTCACAACTGAGAAAGAGCTTATTAAAATAAAGATTGGTTTGATACCTGTTGTAGATTCTTTCCCAATATTTATAGCTGAGAAAGAAGATCTTTTCAAAAAACATGGTTTAGACGCAGAGATCGTATTGTTCGGCTCTGCAAAAGATCGTGATAACGCCATCATATCAGGAGCTGTAGACGTGGCCATACACGACCCTGTTGGCACATTAATACTTTACTCGAGAAATGTCTCTGTAAAAATCATAGGATTCTTATGTTGTAACATTATGAATGAAAGCAACATAGGCTTTTATCTATTAGCCTCACCAACTCAGGAGACTGACAACATAACTTCTGTAGCCGTCTCTCGAAACACTATAATAGAATATGTTGCATGGAAAATGTTAGAGAACATGAATATAGATCCTTCTAAAATAAATTTTATTGACGTGCCTAGTATAACAAATAGATATCAGCTACTGATAGAGGGGAAGATAAGTTTCGCAGTTCTACCAGATCCTTGGGGAACTTTAGCAATTAACAAAGGAGCTAAATTAATAAGTAGATATAAAGATCTTGTTGTTATAATTGCTAGAGAAGAGTATATTAAAAAGCCGTATGGCAGAGAAGCTTTGAAAAGACTTGTTGACGTAATCAATGAGGCAATAGATCTTTATACAAAAGATCCTGACAAATATATTGATTATATAAATGAGAAGCTGTCAATACCAAAAGAAATGATAGGAGTCTTCAAAATATCATGGAGTAGACATGTCTCTAAACCCTCTGAACAACTTATCGAAGAAATAAACAGCTGGCTTTTAGAGAGAGGGATCATAAGTAGAAAGATAGATTATAAAGATGTAGTAGAGGATCTGTGGAGATGATTGTTTTAAAAGACGTGTCTTTTGCATATGAGAAGAAGAATTATATATTAAAAGATTTTTCCATAGAATTTCCTTCAAATAAAATATCTGTACTTTTAGGACCTAACGGAGTTGGAAAAACAACGCTTCTAAAACTTGTCGCGGGTATTCTCAGACCGTTAAAAGGCGATATAAAGATCTTGGGGAGAGACCCGAGCTCTATGAGAGGTAAAATAGGTTATGTACCTCAGATCTTAAGTCTTTATCCTTGGATGAGAGTCAGAGAAAATATAGAGCTTCCACTTAAAATTGGTAGAAAAAATATTTCTGAGAGAGACAAGAAGATAGAGGAGATAAGCAGAAGACTTGGTATAAAAGATCTTTTGAATAAATATCCGAAAGAAGTGTCCGGCGGAGAAGCACAAAAGATCATGTTGGCAAGAGTATTTGTATCAGACGTAGAAATCTTATTATTAGATGAGCCGTTGTCAATGATAGACATAGATAGTAGAGAAGAGATAATACATTTCATAAGAGAATTCTCTCACGAGAAGAAACTTACTGTCTTGACAGTAACTCATAACATAGAAGATGCTTTGTCATTAGGAGACTTCATATATATACTTAATCACAGACCTCTTAAATTGATAGATATCTTAGAGAAAGACTTATATGACAAAAAAGATCTTACCATAAAGATAAGATCTTTGTTAAAAAATTATTAAAAAGATGATCTTTATGAATAAGATATTAAGAGATCTTCTGAATTATGTCATCGTCTTGATCAGTCTAATAATTATCTGGCATATAATAGCTCTTATATTAAATAAAGCTTATGTGCCTACACCTCTAGATGTTTTAGAGAGAACATATATTGATCTTGTAAATAAAATTTTGATAGATAATACAATGATCTCGTTATACAGGATCTTTGTGGCACTAGTTTTTTCCACATCTATAGGTTTCATAGTAGGTGTCATATCTATCTGGGCTAGATATAGATTTGTAAGCGATATATCTAAAACATTAGTATTCATAACATATCCTATTCCACATGTGACTCTTCTGCCGATACTTTTCTTCTTATTTAATATAGAGCTTAGCAAAATAATTCTTATTGCTATAATAACATTTTATCCGATAGCTATATCAATAATAGAATGGTCACAGAGATTTCCAAAAGATCTTGCTGATATAATCTCTCTCATGGGTGGCAGAAGAACAGAGCTTATCAGATACGTAATACTTCCATCATCACTTCCAGGAATATTAACAGGACTTAGAATATCTCTTAACACAGCGTATGCAGTGATATTTATTGCTGAAAGTATGGTTGGAAACAATGGAATAGGATATTTGATATACTGGTATTGGCAGAGACTAGATTATACAGGCATGTATTCAGCCATATTATTTCTCAGCATAATAGGAGTATCAACATATCTTATTCTACTAAAACTAGAGAAAAAGATCCTTAGATGGATATATTAATAGATCAAATGATAAATCATGAAAACAGCTTTTCTTCAAAAGATCTTTTTAACTCTTGTTCTTAAGATTTAAATATAAAATATTTAGTGGCTAGAATATAAGAAAAATATATGTTGCCGTTTCTCAGTAGATGGCGGTTCATTGTCATTTATATCTGTTGGTTTCAGACTCTCTGCCACCTACTTCTCAACGGTCTCCCCGAGCCCTCTCACCGCAGAAGCTCACCACTAGTCGCCTAGCGGCTCATCACCCTACGGCTCTTGGAAACTCGGGGTCGCCGACAAGTATATAGGCTTCTGAAGTTTATAAACTTAGCCTCTAAACATCAATAAATATGGGTGCTACAAATAATTATAAAAATTGAAACAGCCCCAGAGTATCTTAAGAAGCTTCTATATCTATTAATAGGCGGAGAATTCAGAGAATGCTCAAAAGAATATATGAACAAAAACATATTTTCACAAGAATCATGTGATGCACACATATTTTTATCTAAAGATCATATGAACACGTCTATTATTCCTAACAATGATTCAATTCTTATATTATTTGATGAGGCTTTGAAAAAAGGTTATAAACCTATGACATTAAGAGAGAGTGTTCTGAAAGAAGGTTTCATATATGATCCAGAGGCTTTTTATATATCTATAGATCTTTTGAGCAAATTCTTAGTGAATAAATTAAAATTAGATGAAAATATCATTTCAGGCTCTGCAGAAGCCTTGAAAAGACTTTATGATCATGCTGTGGGGAAGGCTAGAAAAATTTCTCAAGAGATAAAAAATGAGAGTTATAGACTGATCGCGTTGACTTCTGGAGATTATTATGTTGCAAAAGCTGCTGGTCTGGATATAGCTAAGGTTTATTTAGATGATAGATGTGTTATAATAGAGGATCTTTATGAAGAGACTTCTGATCAAATATTTTTCAGTCTTAAACAGATATATGGAGAAACATTTACCAAATGCTCCGACAAGATCAAGAAAATTTATGATAAAAAATTATTGTGATAGACACATCATTATCTTGTTATCATCTTGCCCCAGTTATAACAGCTTTAACTCTCAGATATGAACTTAAAGATCGAGCCTCAAATTTTTAGAAATCAATAAAATAAATTTATCTTAGTAAAATCTTTGACTTGAGCTGAGATATATGAAGTCTCTTGAGAATGTTCTTGATAATATAAAGAGATATAGAGAGAGACTCATCGATCTTTTGATTAAGATGATCTCTATACCCACGATATCTCCAGCTGGAGATTATTATGAGGAGTTTATCAATTTTATGAAAGATCATCTTGAGAGAGAAGGTTTTGATATAGATATCATCAGAGTTCCACAGGATTATGTAGATAAAAATGTTCCTCGAGAGGGCGTTGGGAAGCCTAGGTTTATAATGATTGCTAGATACGGAGATAAGAAAAATATTATACTTCATTTTAATGGCCATTATGATGTTGTGCCTGGAGGACCTGGATGGAGTGTTACAGATCCTTTCAAACCTGTGGTTAGAGAAGAGAGAGTGTATGGCAGAGGCTCTACTGATATGAAGGGAGGAATAGCTTCTGTCATACATGCTGTATCTAATATGACTAGATATCTAGAGGAGAACGGATATGGCGTAGAGATCGCTTTAGTACCTGATGAAGAGATCGGAGGCAGAACTGGGAGTGAATATCTAGTATCAACTGGTAGAGTAGGTAGTCGATATGTCATCATTGCTGAGCCAAGCGGTTTAGAGAGAATCTATATTGGTCATAAAGGCAGCGTGTGGGGCAGAATAATTGTTAAAGGAAAAACAGCCCATGGATCAACTCCGTGGCTAGGTGTAAACGCTTTTGAAAAAGCTGTTGAACTCGCCTATGAGATCATCAACAAGATCATTCCTGAGACTATTAAAATCAAAAGTTCGTATGAATATGATCTTCCCGAAGGAAACACAGCAACATTAATGCTAGGAGGATTTTTAAAAGGTGGTGAAAAAACTAATCAAGTCCCTGGTGAAGTAATCTTCAGTTTCGATAGAAGAGTTATTGTTGAAGAAAAAGCTTCAAAAGTCTATGAAGAGCTTAAAAGAAAAATATTTGATATTGCAAAAACAAAGAATATTGATATAGATATAGAGATTGAACAGATTTCAGAGCCTGTCTTGGTAGATCCAGAGTCTCTTATATTTAAAGTGATTGAAAACGCCGGGGAAAAAATTCTTGGGAAGAGACCTAGAAAAATAGTGTGTATAGGAGGTCTCGACATGAGATTTTATGCAGAAAAGAATTATGAGGTAGCAACATACGGCCCCGGAGCAATTGGCACAGCACATGCGCCAGACGAATATGTGGAAATAAAAGATCTTGTGAAAGCCTCTGAAATATATACATTAATAATAGATGAGCTTGCGAAAAAGATCAGTAGAACTTAAAAAAAGTAATACTATCAGCTATTTTAATATATAATCTTATTTCTGTAGAATAAATTTCTCATATGATAAGCTTAAATACTTTCTATAATTTAATTCACTACATGAGGGATATAAAAGAGAAATGAATAGATCTGAAGAGGAGAATAGAGACCCCTTCATAATAGGTAAACATGTTTTCGGAAGTCTTTATGGGATGGATATTGATAAAATATCTGATGAAGATTTCATAAGAAATATAGCTATTAAAGCGGCTGAGCTGGCTAATATGCATATCGTAGAAGCCAAGTCATGGAGTTTTGGAGGCGTAAAAGGAGGGGTCTCAGCAATAGTTCTTGTGACTGAGAGCCACATAGCTATTCATACATGGAGAGAATACAACTATGCCACAGTAGATGTCTATACTTGTGGAGAACATTCAGATCCTTGGAGAGCTTTTCATTATATAATTGAGATGTTAAAACCAAAATATTATGTAGTAAATTATGCTGACAGAACTCAGCTTCCAATAACATATAAGACAGAAGTTAAAGAAGAGATCCCTAGTCCAATGTAATTTTTTTGAGAGATAAATATTTTTATTTTTTAGACATATGTATAATTAAGATGATGTGTGTGGCGGTCGCTGAAAAATGATGACTTAGGAGCCTTTCTGAAGCCTCATGTAGTTTCTTAAAAAACATCTTATAAAAAGATCTTTATTTTTATTATTTGTTTGTTTTATTTAAGAAAATTATTTAAATGATGCACCATATCAATATATTGGTGTACTATTTGCATATTCCTGACGGATATCTAGATCCTCCTTTAATAATTTCTACATATATATTAACTGCTGTCTACTATATTATATTAACAAGATCTAGAAGATTTAATATAGATCCTGAGCAGATCTCAATTATAACAACTCTTGCTGCAGGAATATTTGTTGCTCAAATGCTTAACTGGCCTATTCCTGGAGGAACTAGTCTACATTTTGTAGGAGGAGTCTTGGCGTCAATGATAACAGGACCTTACATAGCAAGTTTAATAATGAGTCTGGTGCTACTTATTCAATGTCTAATATTTCATGATGGAGGGATCACAGCTTTAGGAGCAAATATTTTGAACATGGCTATTATAGACGTATGGATAGGCTATCTAACATATAGATCTGTGAGAACGTTTCTAGGCAACAGAATAGGTAGAGATAAGACTGTCTTTATAGGAGGATTATTAGGAGGATGGGCTGGGATAACAATTGCAGGAGCGGCCTGCGGTGTTGAGATAGGTCTTTCATCATTAATACCTTATGGCATAATGATCTCTTTGCCGATCATGGCTGGATGGCACGCTGTCTTAGGAGTTGTAGAAGGGCTTATAACAGGATCTGTAGGCTACTATCTATTTACTCGTGATCCTAAGATCTTGAGAGGATGAAATTATGAAAAGATCTCTGTTGATCATATTAATACTTCTATTTGTAAGCCCTTTATTCGGGATCTATCTAGCAAATATAGTAGGATATCACGAGCCTCTAGATATAGCAGGAGAACTATTAGATCTTAAAGACATCTCAGATGAAATCAACTGGACACCTTTCAAAGATTATACAGTACCCGGATTGCCAGATTGGCTTGGCTATATAATATCAGGAGCTTTAGGCATTCTCATCATTATGTTGATAGGATCTTTAGTTAAAACATTTATGAAGAGAGATAGAGTACATTGAGCGTTTTGAGAGATTTTCTACATAATATTTCGCGCATATTTTATGAGCTAGGGATCTATAGAAAAATTTTTATATATCCTCTGATATTATTTCTGATATCTCTTATACTGACAATATTCTCAGCAACTTTTAACATGATCATGATATGGATCCTAAGTTTAATATATAGTATGATCATGATCTTGATATATAGACCGCATATAAAGATCTTACGAGACATATATATTCTGCTATTTTTTCTAGCAGTAGTCCCGGGAACGCCTTTATTATTTTTTGAGATAGATAAACAATCAATAACATATGATCCATTGAATATTAATAGTATCGAGAGATTTATAATGTTCCTATCAAGAGTTCTGATCGCGCCGACGCCATTCATTGTAACCATAATATCCTTAGGCTGGCCTGTAGTCTCGAAAGAGCTTATGAAGATTCCTAGTTTAAAAAAGTATATTATTTATATAAACTATGTTTCTTATGTTGATTAGAAAGATCTCTAGAACAATGATATTTATGTTAGCGGCTAGAGAGGCCAGAATTGTGAGAAGAGATAAAAAATATATATGGAGAATATTAACCTCAGCAGTTAGAGACATGATTCTTCAGACAAATTATTTCTCTAGAAATATATATAATGCGTATAAATCTAGGTGCGTCAGAGAATGTTAAAACTAGTGGATATATGGTTTAGATATTCTGACAGCAACAGATATCTGTTTCAAAGACTTAATATCGAGTTCAGAGAGAAAGAGCTTACACTTATAACAGGACCAAACGGGTCTGGAAAATCAACTCTTTTAATGATTGCAGCAGGACTTTTAGAGCCAGAGAGAGGAGAAGTATTATTCAGAGAAAAACCTCTTAAAAAACAGCTTCCAGAGGCAAGAAGATTCATAGGAATACTGTTTCAAGATCCTGAGTATATGTTGTTTAACTCTACAGTATATGATGAGATCGCTTATGTCCCGAGACAGCTTTATGAGGAGAAAGAGGTTGATAAACTTGTTAGAGACACTATTAAAATCCTAGGCTTATCAGAAGATATGTTAAAAAGATCTGTTTATCAGCTTAGCTATGGTGAGAAAAAGATCGTGGCGTTAGGATCTATCTTATCATATAAACCTTTGATTCTTCTTCTTGACGAGCCTCTAGAGTCTCTCTCAAAATATTATAGAGATAAAATTCTTGATATAATTGAGAGACTTTTGGAAGAGAATAAGACTATCATCATAGCTACTCACGACCCTGATCTTTTTATACACAGATTTAATCCAAAGATCTTTAGACTTGAAATTGCTGATACATGAATATTTATAGAGACTCTCAATATCTAAAGGATTGAGAATGAGAAGAACAAAAATATTTCTACTAGATCTGGATATGACGTTAGTCAACACTTTGAGAGGACTATACATATCTGTGATCAACACTATACCTAGATATACAAAGAGAGATATAGATGATCTTTTTAAAATAGAAAATTTTGTGAAAGAATATTATCTCAATGATTTTAATAATTATGTGTCATCTAATGATCCTGAGACTAGATGGAGATTCTGGAGTGATGTATGGACCAGATATATCTCAGACCCAGGCTTATATGGAGAGCCTTATGAATGTGTTCACGAGATCATTTATATATTAAGAGGTTTAGGTATAGTTCTTATTGTCACTGGCAGAGAGATAAGTTCTCTAAAAATGATTGATGAACTTTCATATTATGGCTTCAAAGATCTTGTGCACAACTTTGTTAGCACAGGAGATTTAGGCCCCTTCAACAAGAAGAAAGATCTTTTAGAAAAAATCATTGATCATTACATAAAGACAGGGTTCAGTCATGATGATATAATAGTGATAAGCGATTCTATAAAAGACTTAGAATATGCAGAGAAATTAAAAGTCAGAGGAGCAGGATTCGTGCCTAAAGAAGCATCTTTTCTAGAGAAGATATTCAAAGAAAAAGGATTGGACATGATAAAGTCGTGGTGTGAACAATCAAATGTAGTTAGAACATTAGGTTTATATTGAGAATAATCTAAACAGATCTTTACAAGAATCGTTTGATCATCCGATTAGAATGATTTAAGCTAACATAGACTGGATCCATTCAAAAGCTTTGTCAAGATCTACTTTAACCCCTCTCATGTAGTCACACTCTCTAGCCTTCTCAAGATTATACATGATCTTTTCAACATCCTCGTTATTAAGCTCGTAAATCTGTTCAAAAGTCTTCTCTACGTATATTCCTAATCTTCTCTCATTTATAATTTTATTAACTAAATCCTGATCCTTAGGATCTAGCGGATTAAACATTGTTATAACTCCATATAAATATTTTTTTGAGTATAGATCTATCGCTATACTCATTATACATCCATATGGAGTTGATATAGTCATCACATACAATTTATCTCCAACTCTAAGACCTTCTACATCATAAAGATCTTCTTTAGATATCTTTATTTTGAAAGTTCCTTTCACGTTCTCGATATAACCTCTTACAAAAATCTTCATCTATATCTCCTCTCCTACTTTGTCTCATCTTATAAAATATTGTAAGAGACGTTAATAAAATAGTGTGATTCTATTTCAAGGATATATTAAGTTTTGTGTTCCAGGATCATAATGTGACAGATACTCTAGGCATTCTCAAGATCCTATATACATAATGTGCTGTTATATATATGATTAATACTCCCGAGATTATGCTAGACAAATAAATATGAGAGAAACCGGCTAAAAATCTTAAGACAGCTGAGAGAATCAAAGCTGTCATAAGCATATAGACTTCTTTCTGACTTAATTTAGGAACTTCTCTCCATATGATCCCTGGGATCAGTAGAGGAGTACATAGAGAACTCATAGTGATAGCTAAAAAACCGATCATTGCTAAATGAAATACTGAGGACCATGAAGCTATAAATGTTAAAGGAAGAGTTAACAATGCAAATATCTTAGATATGGAAGTGCCCAGCTTATAAATATCTCCGCCTCCAAACCATGGAAGAAATAATGGTAGTATAAATATGGGTATTAACAGAGCCTCTTTTACGTCAGCTATGAGGATTACTAAATATGACAATATGAAGATCGTGGTGTACATAAGGATCATAGGTACAGTTATTTTTCTTCTTCTCATATTAGGATCTACTCTAATAAGCAGACTAGCTACAGAAGCCAGTGGAAAAGCTAACACACCAATGTAACCTGTGAACGGAGTTGTTAACGTATATAAAAGACCTACGACAGTTAATATGTTAGGTGCCGTTCTCATAGTAGTGCCAATTCCTTTACGAATATATTGAGCTACATGAGCTAGAGAAGATATCCATATAAAGATCTGCCATATCAATGTGTTTGGAAGAAACAAAACTGTAAATGCTCCTAAAACCTCGCCAGAAGCCACTAGAATACTAAGAACAGGATGCGGCATTGCTGCTGCAAAGCCAGGAACCTGTCCCCACATGACGCCTACATAAAAAAGTCTTACTGCAAATGTCATAATATATTCATGAAGCCATGGCATTCTGGATAATATGATTATGCCGAGAATTATGTATATAGGAGTTATATAAATAGGGATCTGCGAAGATCTTATCCATATGAAAAAACTTTTAATATCTCTTCTAATCAATTCAAAGACTCACCCTGTCTATATTACCACGTATGTGTCATTCAAATGCCTTTTCATCATAACTCAGATCCGAGGGTATTAATCATCCTAAAATAAATAGTCTTATGAGATATAAATCTGTTGTTGATGAAATATGAAGATAAAGATCTATGGACATTTCACCTGCGCAACAACATATAGATTGATTAAGAGATTATATGAGAAAGATCTTCTTAAAGAGATAGAGCTTATAGATGTAGGCATAGATCCTTTTGAGGCTTTGTATAGAAACATAGTGTCTGTCCCAGCAGTTTTTATAGATAACAGACTTTTCTTCTCAGGAGTATTAAGTGTTAGAGAAGTGTCCGAGGTTATTGAGAGAAAAGTTTTATCATTTACAGAGGAGTATGACTTTGAGAATGGTGTAGAGAGAATAAAACTAGGGATATTAGACTCAGCCTTTTTATCTTTAAACATATTTGTTTTCAACGATCTTTATAAACCATTTCTATTTAGAGATTTTATAGAGGCTGTTTCAAGACTAGTCTTCTATAAGAAGAGAGGTGAAGAAGATTTTGTTAAACTAAGAAATAGCTTTATAACATATATAGATCGAGTTAAAGAAGATTTTGAGAATGATCTTATCAAAGCTGTCGCAAAAATTATTACAAGAGATATAATCCATGAGACATGGCCTGAGAAAAATATTGATTTCATATTCTCAGATAAGAAGATGTTGAGATATTATATTTTGGCAAAAATCTCTTTAGGCAGGATCGGATCTATAAATGGTTATAACAAGATTCATGATCAAAAGATCTTTCGAGAGAGAATAGATAAGCTTCATAATTTTCTTCAAGAGAGATGGAGCGTCTTAATAAAAGATCTTTATGACGAGTATACAACTTTTTATGAAGACGAGATCTATAGAAAAATTTATTGGAGCCACGCTAAAAATCTTTAGATAAAAGATCTTTTTTATTCAGCTTTTACAGGATTGGCCAAGACTCCTATTCTACTGATCTCTGCCTCGACTATGTCTCCATCTTTAAGATAGATCTTTCTTGCATGTCCAACGCCGGCTGGAGTTCCCGTTGAAATAATATCTCCAGGCAAAATTTTTATTCCCTGAGTTATCTCCTCAATAATTTCCTCAATACTAAAAATCATCTCTGAAGAAGATCCTTTCTGTCTCACCTCATCATTTACTCTAAGTATTAACTCTAACGAGTATGGATCATCGATCTCGTCTTTAGTAACTACATAGGGTCCCACTGGTGTCGAGCTGTCCATGTTTTTGCCATGTAGCCAGTCTAATCCGAGTCCTTGTTGAGATCTCATCTGCCAATCTCTGAAACTTATATCATTAACAATAGTGTATCCAGCTACATACTCCATAGCATTACTTCTATTGATATACTTCCCTTTTCTACCGATGACTACCCCAAGCTCAACCTCATGATCAGGCGATTTAGAGACTTTAGGTATTAATATAGGCTGTCTATGACCTATTAATGCGCTCTTCGTTTTGAGAAATATATAAGGTCTCTCAGGCTTTGGTCTTCCACTTTCCTCAACATGAGATCTATAGTTAAGCGCCAGACAAAATATCCTCTGATCTTTAGAAGTAGGCGGGTGATAAATAATCTTCTCGGGATCATGAGTAAAAATCTTTTCTTCAAAAGATCTTTTTGATATAGATCCTAGGATCTCTTCTACAATCTTAAACGTGTATGGGCTACTGAAAAAATCTCCTATATCATAAAACCATGTGGGAGGTTCAGAATTATATATCATTCTATAGCTCTCAACAAGATCTATAACAAGATCTTTGTACAACACGCCTATTCTAGGCGACGAATATCTATTTGGTGAATACATCACTATCTTCAAAAAATCACCTAGAGGAATTATATTACCAAGCTTATTAACACATCTTTGTATCTATTTTCAAGAATAAGTTTTAATGAATATCTAACCAATATATTATGGATAGAATTGTCTGAAAGAAGTTTTGTTAAAGGATCTCCTTATATAATGATTAAAGAGATACATGAACAGCCATCAGTCATAGAAAGAATCATAAGATCATCTCCTGATGAATATAAAATTGCGGCGGAAATGATCTTTTCAGCAAAAAAAGTTTTTGTGACAGGATCAGGATCATCTTATCACGCAGGCATGTTTCTAGATCTTTTATTAAAAAGAAAAGGATTAAACTCAAGATCTTTTGTAAGCGGTGATTATGATATCTATAGAAATCTAGTAGATAAAGAAAGTGTTGTCATAGCTATAAGTCAGAGCGGTTATACTACAGATACTTTAGAAGCAGTATCATTATTCAAGAAACAGGGGGCTAAAATAATTGGTGTCACAAATATAATAGATAGTCCTCTGGCTCAGACATCTGATCATACCATATATGTTAAGGCTGGAAGAGAAGAAGCTGTGACTGCCACAAAAAGTTTCTCTGCACAAATAACATCTTTACTAAGGATCTATATAGAGATCTTTAGATCATTTGATGAGAAGATTCTTAAGCTGGAGACTTACTTAAATAATCTGCCTAAACTTTTCAAAGAATATATCTATAAAACAGAGACATACGTAAGAGATCTTGTGGAACATGTATATAAAAAAGATCATATGTATATCCTCGGTAGAGGACTTAATTATGTATCTGCATTAGAATCTGCTTTAAAACTTAAAGAGACATGTGGTATTCATTCAGAAGCTATGTATCTAACTGAGATAAGACATGGGCCGAAGGCTGCTGTAGATGAGAGTTATATGATCGGTATGTTTATTAATGAAAATGATCTTGAGATAGCTCTGAAGATAATAGAGGAGTTGAAAGATAGTGAAGCAGTTTTTCTAGCATCAATACCTGAAGGTCTTGATAACAAGATCATGTATAGAGAAAAGATCATGTTTTTCAACATATCTCTAGAAAGAGAGATGCCAGAAGAGATAAGACCTTTATTAGACGTGTTAATTTATCAGTTACTTAGTTATTATATAGCAGTCTCACGAATGTTAGATCCTGATCGTCCGAGAAGACTTAGAAAAGTAGTGATATGATGAAAATCAGCTTTTACTGACGTTTTTAATACTATTGATATCAATACTGAATCTTAATATGCCTATTATACCTCCTATGGACTTTATTTTAAGACCTATCTCTGAGTCGTCAGATATTATAACAAACTCTGTTTTCTTAGACACGGCATTTCTTAATATCTCGAGGATTTTTTCTCTAATTTCTATATTATCTCTCAGAAAAGAGTCTATCAAAACTATCTTATCTAAGGCTCCTATATTAGATAATATGTGAACATTCTCTACACCTGAAGCCACCTTATCAGGATCTTTAATCAGAAGACGCATATATTCTTCAAATATTTCTCTAGCTCTGACCTCAGAGTACGTCTCAAATATTTTACGAACAACACCTCTTCTCACAAGCTCTTCAACTCCGCTACAGCCTCCTATAGATATTGAATCAATATATATCCTTAGATCTTTTCTTAACATATTTATTTTTTCAACAAGTTTTTGAGAAAGCCCTCCCGGGGATCCTATCACTATGGCAACAGGATCATAGCTCTCTACATATTTAATAATCTCGATAGCCAGGTCTCTCAGTCTTGTGTCAAACTCTGTTATACTATTCACATCTGATTTACTTATCATAGGGAAAGATCCTTCGGAAAGAACTCTCATACCCTGTCCCTGTATAAGCTGAACACAATATTCGTCATAGTCTAATGCTATTAATAAAGCTTTTCTTCCTCTATTAGATATCTCTAATAGCTTGTTGAAAAATTCTTTATCTATAAAACCTTCTTTTTTATAAATCTCGATTCTAGAGCCTATGTCTACAGAAAATGTGTGATAAGATCCTTTCAGACCGTAAGTCTCAGGTCCCTCTATGATCACTCCTCTTATCCTTAGTCTTCCACTGAATGATTGAAACTCTATTTTTTTCACTTTCAAAGAAAGTTTCATAGGAATTCTTTTTTTAACAGATCCTTCTATACTCACGTCTCGTAATGTTCTCATAGATACTATATCATCCTCCTCAACATACATGCTTAATATCCAAAGATCATCTTCACTCTCGATTACAAGTCTCACATATCCTTTTTCATAATCTATCTCTTCTATCTTCACATATCATCAATAGTTTAATTGTTGTATAAAATTTAATCATATCTAAAGAAGAGATATGCTTATATAAGACTTATAAACAGGATATTGTAGGAGTATGAAATGCCAGATATGAAAATAGTGATCTCAGATCCTGAGGCTAAAGAAGAGAGATGGTTTAAAGTTATTTTTGTGGCAGATCCTTCGTTACCATATGGTGATGAAGAAAAGAGCGGCAAAAAACTTATGAGAGGCAAAATATCGCCAGTGCTAGATCAGTTTATTAAAAAAGATCTTAATATAGTTAATGCCAGGATCTGGAGAAGTTCTACTGAGAAAATAAACTTTACACTACAGTTGACTGTAGATCCTGAGCTCACAGGCATAGAGATCAAAGTTCCTGCCAACTTCATGAGAGAGAAGACAGGAGCTGACAGAGTAATTGGAGAGATAAAAAGAGCGTCATCATTTCAAATAACTTTGTCATCAGACAGAGCACAGAAGTTGTATGGACTTAAAATAGGGGATGAGATAGATGGAGGATTAATAGGTCTTCCCGGTTATAAACTGAGAATAACTGGAGGAAGTGATTACTCAGGAGCACCTATGATCCCTACGTTGCCAGGGCCTGGGAAAAGATATCTATTGTTATCTCAGCCGCCAGGTTTTAGACCTAAAGAAGATGGCTTAAGAAAAAGAAAACTTGTGAGAGGAAATACTCTCAGCGAGGCTATTGTACAAGTTAACACAGTGATAATTGAAAGACCTGGAAAAAGCTGATCTAGAATCTATTTAGTTGTTATTTCTCCATAGATATTCTCAGAAATCTCATACTCGCTAAAATCTGTAAGATCAGGATCCCACCATGTCACTGGCGCGTTTCCATGTCTTATCAAAGGTTTTTCCAGTTTTGATAATAAGACGACTCTCGAAGGCCTGCTCTCAGAAACAATCTTATAACCAGAGATCTCTGACAGGATTCTTGCGAATTCCTTAACTTCTTCATGACTAGGCATGTTTTCTCTGCCTAATCTTTTTGTAGAAGTTCCTACATACATATAGGCTTTCACTTCAACAAATGTCGGCTCTCCTCTCTCAATCAATTTTGCAAATCCTTTTGCCGCCTCAAGACTCATATTCCAGCCTCTCACAGCAGTAATTCTATACACGGTTGGACAAGTGAAGCTGGGCAAGATCTCTATTGTCTCTAAAGTTTTCTCCCAAGCTCTCGGAACCAGAGGTGTATTGAAATACTCATAGCCTTCTTTATCATAAGCTTCTAAAGAGATATAGAGTTGACTAGGCTCTTCATCTAGATTAGCAATTATATCTGGTCTCACAGCTCTAGTGACTAAGAAAGTAGTTATATTTCTCTTATGATACTCTTTTATAAGCTCTCCTAATGCTGGATATAAAGTGTTTTCGCCGGTGAGACTTATAGCTACATGTCTAGGATTTATCGCCTCAGCTATTTTATTAGGATCCACATTATGAGCTTTATACCCTGAGACGGTTCTTCTATGTTCTATGATGCTCATTTCTACAATAAACTCTGGATCATCGATCTCAGGTATTCTTCTTTCATCCCATTCTTCTAAAATATCTGTAGGCCTGATCCTCCAACAATGAAGACATGCATTCCAACACCATTGTGTAGACACAGACATCTGAATACATCTATGACTATCAATTCCATAAAACTTTCCTTTATAACAATAGAGATTGTCCATCAAAACCTTGTGAGTCCATAGACATTTCTTCACTGCTGAGTGGCCGCCTATCAGATGATATTTTTGTTTTCTAAGAGATCTATTGATCTCTGTATAATGATCTATGATCCTACTCGTATCTATCCTATATCTAATTACCAATCCTCCATCCTCTAATAATAATTTTATTTATCTCAAATTTTATTTATACAAAGATCTTTGTGAAAAAAGCTCTCGATCTGTTGATGAGGCTGGTCTCATGAAAAATTTTAAAACCACATTTAGGACATGAAACATTATTAACAAAAGGTCTTATGATCACTCCATCAACTCTTCTTCCAATAATAGCGCCACAATTTACACAGCTGACCTCCTCTGGAATATATTTAAGATGTGATGTTATGATAGTATATTGTCTCTCACATAATCTTGATATCACACTATGATATCTCTCGATAAACTCATCATCTTTATCTGCAAGATAAAACATCTTATAGATCTTTGGAAATCTTTTGCACAAATCTTTTATCCATAAAGTTATATAAGCTCTTCTCTCAGGATCTTCTGAGATCTCGTCTATCAACATCTCTATATGTATCTTACCCTCCAACAGAGATATAATATGATCTATTTTCTCAAGATCTTTTAAAGCTTTTATCTCTATCAGAAGAGCATCTATGTAGCTCAGAGATGAGACATTTATATCTTTTGATATCTCATGTTTCACACCTATTTTGATATTCTTCTCTCTAAGGATCTTTAATATCTCATATGAATCATTGTATGTAAGAAGATCTCCTCCACTGAAGAATAATATGTCAGGCTTGAGTTCATAATATCTCCTCAAAATTTTTTCTAATGAGATATTTCTTAGATCAAAAGCTTTTTTAGATCCTTGATATTCTTTCCAAGGACAGCTTTCACAGACATCTTCTGAATATATATAGATGGTTAGTGAAGAACCTCCTGGCTTATAAAATAACAAAGGGATCAGCTCTATAGAGTTTAGAGAGATCGTAACTACATCTTTCACAAAAATATCTTTTAAAGAATATGTGATAGTATTCATATCACTCTTTTCTCACAAGATTTATAATTCTCTACTCAAAAAATCTTTTATATACCTAGAGATGTCGAGATAATATATCAATGGATCATTAATCTTCTTCTTGACAGTGTTTGCACAATAGATCTTGTCAACACCTGAGGATCTGACTTTATCCAAAGCGTTTGATACAAAAAGACAATGAGTACATACAACTATGACCTTTTCAGCTTTATATCTTCTAAGAATCTCAGCGCTCTCGGCAATAGTTCCTCCAGTGGATAATATGTCATCTACTATCACAGTGTTCATGCCTGATATCTTATGAAGATCTGCTGGCATCTCTATTCGGATCTCGCCAGTATGTCTATCTCTATATTTTATGAAAGAGATCATATCTACACCAAGTTTAGTGGCAAGTCTGCGAGCTCTCTCCACACCTCCTTGATCTGGCGATATTATAATGATCTTTTCAGTCTCTATTTCTCTCTTTATAATATCTGAGAAAATAGATACTCCATCTATGACACGGATCTTATTATATGACAAGATCATGTTTGAGTGAGGCTCTACCACAAAAATATTTCTGACATTATCTTTTAGAAGACTTTCTACTACTATTCTAGCAGAGATAGGCTCTCCTTCTAAAAAGATCTTATCTTGTCTAGCATAAGCCATATATGTCAGTAATATATTAATGTTTTTATGTTGCCTGAGAATATCAAGAGCCTCTAATAACTCAAAAAATCTTCTGTCTTGATCTGGGTACATTGATTGTATTAAAAACACTTCATCTTCTGAGGCAGGTCTCTTATCTAGTCTTATATAAGTCTCTCCGTCAGGAAAAATTTTTGAAAATGCTTCTGAATATTCGGCATCAAATTTCTCTGCTAATGATCTTCCTATTCCAGGGTCTCCAGGAAGAGATATTATATACACATCTGACCACCAAACTATTTTATAGCCTCGAATATCCTTTTTATATCTTGAGAGACTTCTTCTATATCTTTATATGTGTCTATAGACCTCCAATATACATCTGTAAATATTATCGCTTTTAATTTATTTTCTTCAGCAAGTCTTGGAAACGTTGTTTTCTCGATATCACCTTTATCAGGTAGATAAGGGAAGATCTCTTTTCTCATTATATATACTCCTGCATTTATATTAAACTCTTTGAGAACAGGCTTCTCAATAAATCTTTTGATATAATTTCTATCATCAATCTCTATAATGCCATAAGGACTTTTGAGAGGAACAACAGAGATCCCTGCAATAACATTTCGATCTTCTAGAAATTCGGCGACAAGTCTTCTTATATCAAGATTTGTTATTATATCTCCGTTTAATACTAGAAAATAATCCTCATTTTTGAGAAAAGACTCAGCATTTTTAATTGCTCCGCCAGTTCCTAAAGGCTCGTCCTCGACTATATAACTCACTTTGACACCAAATCTACTTCCAGAGCCTATTGTATCGATTATCTTTTCTTTTTTATATCCTACGAGAAGGATCACTTCATCAATGCCGTAAGATTTTAACCACTCAATTTGCCATATCAATATAGGTTTGCCACCGACCTCGATAAGAGGTTTAGGTCTATCTTCTGTATAAGGTCTTAATCTTTTGCCGAAACCTCCTGCTAATATGGCAGCTTTCATAAATAATCCTCAAGATTAAAATAATCCTCAGATAATAATATGTCTTCTCTAGACAAAGATCTTTCTATAAATGAGAGTAATGTTTTTTAGAGAGAAGATCTGAAAAGTCTATGATATATTAAGAATCATATGCTATAGGGATCATCTGTTCTAGTATTTTAAAAACTTTTTCTCTGATAAAACTATTTATCTTAATCACTATCACGCCTCTCCCTGGGAGGCCATATATTACATACTCATTATCAGGAGCATATGCTATAACTGGTAGCGACAAAAGATCTTCTTCGCCATCAACTAATATAAGTGTTTTTCTTTTTATCTCAACTATTTTTTTAATAAGATCTATTATCTCAAGATTTATATGTCCTGAAGGATTTTTTATTTTAAAAATCTCGCCATATGATCTATAGATGTGTTCTATAGGTTTTATATCAATCTCTTTCTCTCTGAGAGTCTTACCATCTATGATTGCTACATCAGGTACAAAGCCTATGTCTATCAAAGTTTTTACAACAAGATCTCCTACACACCAGGATCTATCCTCTCTTATTATTGAAGATACTTTTCTAGCTACCTCATAAAAATCTTCACCTTCTATAAGTATGCCCACAGGTTCTCTCAACATTTCTCTGAGATGTTCTGGAAGTTTGAGAAGTCTTATTTTTAGCCCCCTCTCAAAATTTCTTTGAATCTTATTGCATCATCAAACATGTACACATTGTTAAATAACACATAAATCTCCTTGGAAGATAAATTAAATATCTTCTCCTTTAAAATATTAAGATCCTCATCTTTATATTTGTATCTATAATTAACTTCTCCACCACCGATCCCGTGAAGTCTTATATATGAGGTCTCCTGTATACATGGAGTATTTCTGAATATATCAACTATATGAATTACATCTAGCTCGGACAATATTTTACATAGGATCTCTTTATTATTCTCTTTATTCCATCCTCCTCTAGGTTCCCACGCTATTTTCAATGAATCTCTGTCTATTGATGAGAAAAATTCCTTCACATTTCTTATATTCTCGTCAGAAAAGTCGAAAGATGGTGGCGTCTGAAAAACTGCTATCTCAACTTTCAATATTTTAAAAAGCTCCAGTTGCTTCTCCCATAGCTTTAGATTCTCGGTGGTAGGTCTTAGAAGACCATATCTCTCTAAGTCTCCAGACAGTTTTGTCTTACTTCTTCTCCAGGTGGGGCTTGTGCTGTGATGAGTTATTCCTTGAAATACTTTAGCTGTTAACTTGAAATGCTCAGGCTTGGATGAGACAATTTTTAATGCTCTATCCTCTGAGATCAGGTCGTAAAAAGTCTCTTGAATCTCTGCAACATCTAGTTTCTTATATATCTCTTCTCTTTTTCTAGGAAATCCACATGTTCCTATATAAATATTTTTGCTAGACATCTCTTTTTTCATAAATATGCGTCCTCCATATATGTTCATAAATATTATTTCTACCATAAATACATCTTATGCTTCCACATAAGATATCAGGATCTTCGTTAAAGATCATCTCCTTAGATCTTTCGCACTCATATGTCTCTTTCTTCATCTCTTCTAATAACCCTCCTACAAAGATATATTTCAAATCTCCTCTCATAACTGCTATGCTTATAGAGCCTCTGGTGTGACATGGAGTATAAAGGATCTTTATATCATCTTCACATAGTTTTAATGTTCTTATCTCATCCCAGATCTCTAAAGACACCGGCACAGGCTTCTGATCTTTTAATTCATCTATGAACATGTTATATTCTTTCTCAGGTTTTCTAAGATAAATGCTATCAGGATAATGTGCTATGATCTGTAAGTCTGGATTTAAGCTTTTCATATAATAAGCTCCACCGCTATTTCTATGATGTGAATGTGTCAAAATTAAATATCTGATCTCTTTTAAATCATTGATTACATAAGCTATGTTTCTCAACATGTTGTCAAGCCCGGCGCCGCTGCCTGCATCAATCATTATATGACATCTCTCATATGTGATTAGATAAGCAGAGTCATCGTATATAGAGGAGATGTCTACGCCAGCAACTTTATATACTCCTGATCCTATGTGCATTTAATCTCCTCTAAATTTTACAGCTTCTCTATATGATATATTTGTGAAAGCTCTTCTATTATTTTTTTCATCTTCTCATCTCTGAGGTCTATCTCTGCAATTATTTTACAACTATATTTATTATCAATATCTCTCACACATCTCAGATCAATTATATTTTTCTCTGGAAGAAATCTTTTGAACTCTTCAAATAATGTATCAATATCTTCTCTTTTTTCTACAGAGATCATTATTAGAGACCCTCTCTCAACAACAGATCTTATTATCAAAGATCTTCCGTCTCTACCTATCTCAATAATAACTTTATCACCTTCTCTAATCCCGACCTCCTCTCGAAGATATTTAGGTATAGTTATTCTACCTTTAAAATCTACTACAACAATTTCTCGCACAAGTCCTCGCCATAATATTATTAATTGTTAAAATAATCTATTTATGGTGTATAAAAGATATCTTCTGATGAAAATCCGTTTAGAATGTCTACTCCAAAAAGTGGTGGAGGTGTGAGAATACAACAGCCTCAGAGAAGAATAGGTCCTGCAATGTCTAAAAAACTTGAGGAGAGAATGAGTAAGATAAGATATAAAATAGTTGTTTTAAGTGGAAAAGGCGGCGTAGGAAAATCTTTTATAACATCCTCCCTAGCAATGGCTCTAGCCCTTAGAAACAGGAGAGTAGGAGTTGCTGACGTAGATTTTCACGGCCCGTCAATTCCTAGAATGCTTGGTGTCGAAGACGAGGTTCTGGGGGCAGTCGTAGATGAGAAGGGAGAGACTATAATAATTCCTGTAGAGAATGCTCTTGGAATAAAAATAGTTTCTATAGAGTTCATGTTGAGCGACAGAACTCTTCCAGTAGCCTGGAGAGGAGCTATAAAGATGAAAGCCTTACAACAATTTTTGGAGGATGTTGACTGGGGGCCTCTAGATTATCTGTTGTTTGATGCTCCGCCGGGGACCGGCGATGATGCTTTAAACATATTTCAGGCGGCTCCTATAGATGCTGTGATCTTTGTCACGCTTCCCTCAGAGGTAAGCTCTCACGTAGTTGCTAAATCTATAAGATTTGTTGAAATGATCAAGAGAGATTTTAATAAAGATATAAAGATATTGGGCGTCATCGAGAACATGAGTTACTATGTATGTGATGACGGAAGAATAATAAAAATCTTTGGAGAAGGAGGTGGAGAAAGACTTGCAAAAGCTCTTGGAGTGGAATTGCTTGGGAAAATACCTTTAGACCCTAGAGTTTCAGAGGCAAATGACAGAGGAGAGATATTTTTTGTGAAATATCCTGACTCGCCAGCTTCAAAAGAGTTTCTTAAGATCGCTGATAAAATAATTAAATTAGTTGAAGAAGAATAATTAAATAGATGAGCAAGGTCTTAAAAACTGAGATATGATGAAAAACCCACGCAGTGATTTTAAACCAATTTTTTCTCAAAAGATCTTTTTATATAATATTTTACTACAGGACTGAACAACTTGTTTAAGACGTAGGCAACTTTATATATTCTGCCAGGTATTATGTCCTTATTAAAGGAGGCATCATCTATTTTATCTGCAACTATCTTAGCTATATATCTAGGATCTAGAACAGGCCCTCTTGGCATATCTCTCTTATTTAAAGCTGATTTAGATGCAATAGTGTTTCTATGAAAATCTGTCTTAACATATCCTGGGTAGACACCTATCACTCTTATTCCTAAAGGTCTCAACTCGACTCTCAACGCCTCAGTAAAATTTGATAAAGCAGCTTTTGTCGATGTGTATATCTCAAACCATGGTATCGAGAGATATGAGGCCATGCTTATGATATTAACTATACACCCTTTGTTTTTCGAAAGATCAGGGATCAGTCTTTTTGTAAGCAGGACGGGAGCCACATAATTAAGATTTATTATTCTGATCACGTCTTCATCGTTTAGCTCATGTAAAGGACCGTATATTCCTGCGCCAGCATTATTCACAAGAACATTTATACTGAGATCAAGTCTTTTGATATCTTCTACAAGTCTGTTTATCTCCTCAATATTTGAAAGATCATGAGCTAACGAATACACATTGATCTTGTATTTATCCTCAAGATCATATTTAAGTTTTTCTAAAAGATCTCTTCTTCTAGCTACAACAACAAGATCGTAAGATCTAGATGCAAGCTCTATTGAGATCTCTCTTCCAATTCCTGATGATGCGCCAGTCACGATGGCTATTTTTCTCATCTTAGCTCATAAATATATAAATTAAATATTGAAAAATTTTTATAATTATTCGGTGGAGTATTTTTGAGAAAGAATGAGTTGTCTTGGAAGATTGCTGAATATATCTCAGAGATAAGTTTTAGAAATCTTGATCATGATTCTATAGATGAGATAAAGAAACGTGTTTTAGATAGTATAGGAGTGGCGTTAGCAGCATTTAATGAGAGACCTTATGTGATTGTGAGAAAACTTGCTAGAAAAACAAAACCTGTGTCAAAAGGATCAAAGTTATGGGGCGAGAATTATATAACAATACCTGAGTATGCAACATTTGCAAATGGTGTTGGAGTAAGATATTTAGATTTCAATGATACTTATCTTTCTAAAGAAGCTTTGCATCCTAGCGATATGATACCTGCAATAATAGCTTTAGCTGAAGATAGAGAGATCGATGGTAAACAAGCTGTCTTAAGCATGATCATAGCATATGAGATTGCCACAAGACTAGCAGACGCATTTTCAGTTAGAAGTGTAGGAATAGATCATGTGGCATATATAACTATAGGGACAGCCGCGGGAGCAGCAAAATTATTAGAACTTCCCGTCGAAAAAATTTATCATGCTATAAATCTTGCCACCAATGAATCATTGTCTCTGAGACAGACAAGATCAGGGGAATTAAGTATGTGGAAAGGATCTACAGCAGCAAACTCAGCAAGAAAAGGTCTTTTAGCAACTCTATTAGCTGAAGAAGGATTCACAGGGCCCTCACCTGTTTTCGAAGGAGAATTCGGGTTCTTTAACGTAGTATCAAAACAGAGATTCGATATTGAGAAATTGGGAGGCGTGGCTGGAGAGAGATTCAGAGTTTTAAAAACCTCTATAAAATACTGGCCTGTCGAGTATCATGCTATGTCAGCTGTTGAGGCTACATTGAAACTTAGAGAAAGAATTGATCCGTCTGAGATAAAAAGGATCATGATTAAAACCTTTACAGTATGCTACAAGATCATAGCTAAAGATCCTGAGAAATGGGATCCTAAGACGAGAGAGACAGCAGATCATAGTCTTCCATATATTGTTGCAAGAACTTTATTAGATAATTACATCTGGATCGAGAGTTTTAGTGATGAAAAA
Organism: Desulfurococcales archaeon; assembly: GCA_009903825.1. Lineage (GTDB taxonomy): Archaea > Thermoproteota > Thermoprotei_A > Sulfolobales > AG1 > WYEN01. The sequence goes on along the minus strand of WYEN01000104.1, from coordinate 79,658 downwards.
ATTCTCGGGAGAGATGTAAGAGAATTAATGAAGAAAATGAGTATTGAGATAGATCCTAAGTATGATGAGATATACCCAGAGGGCATTCCTAATACAATAGAGATAGAGACATTAGATGGCAGAATATATTCTGAGACATCTATATATCCAAAAGGTCATTTCAAAAATCCTTTGACATGGAATGAGGTGGAGAAGAAGTTTAGAAGATTAACAGAAAATATCTTAGAAGAGTCTCAGATCAAAGAATTAATCAGCAAAGTTAGAAACATCGAAAGTCTTAAAGATCTTAGAGAGCTCACAGATATAATAACAATTAGATCAGCTGTGTCTTAATTTTTTTCTCACGCCTAGATTAAACATAGCCTTTATCTTAATTCCATTAATATATCTTGTAGAAACATTTCTTTTTCTAATTATTTTATCTAGATCTTCATCAGATAATTTATCAGGATTCGTATGATCAGTTGCCAACATAAAACATACTTCATACCCGAAAGATGGTATCCAAACACTATATTCTTTTACATATCTAAATACTCTCTTAGAATCTTCAATAATCTTGTTGTAGATATCCTCATAATAAAATGCGTTGCCTATCTGAGAAACTAATACTCCATCTTCTTTTAAAATTCTCTTAATTTCTCTAAAGAATTTTTCTGTATAAAGCTCTCTAGCTGGTCCATGAGGATCATAAGGATCTGTAAGATCCATAATCACCACATCAAAAGATTTATCAGATGTTCTCATAACATATTTATAGCCATCTTCGATTACTATCTCCGCCCTTGGATCATAAAAAGATCCTTGGTGAATAGATCCTAAGTATTTTTTAGCTAGATCAACAAGTTCGCCATCTATATCTACCATCACCACGTGTTTAACAGTATTATGTTTAAGAACTTCTCTTAGAGTAGCTCCTTCGCCGCCTCCTATAATCAGAATATTCTTAGGATCATTATGTAAGATCATTGCAGGATGAACTAGAGACTCATGATATAAATATTCATCTGCCTCTGTGGACTGTACAAGTCCGTCTAACACAAGTCCTGTTCCATAGTCTTCGAAAACTACTATCTCTACATGTTGATATTTGGTTCTACCTGAAAACACTATAGATCTGATTCTCATTCCTAGGAAAGTGTTTTCAGAAACTTTCTGTAAATACCAGCCTCCTAAGCTCATTTTAAACTCCTCTGATAAAAATTTATTTGATTTATATAAAAGTTAGTATCGTCCTAGTTTTATAGCATATCTCCCAGGCTTCTTGATATTAAGCATATTTGCTATCCTAGATCTCTCAGGATCAAAAACTATAATCATTCCAGACCATTCCTCAGTGAAATCAGTAGATCCGCATACAGGACATCTCTCGACATCTAGAGAAACCAATGCTTTACAATTTTTACATGCCTTAAGAGTTTTCAGAAAAGATCTTTTATGGCTCATCTTTTTCTCATCTCAGACTTCTCGATCTTGCCCAGCCCTGCCTGTCTAAGCGTCATTGCTATTCTCATGACACCTTCACGACCGCTTGGAAGAGATATTGACGTGATCCTTCCACGTACTATATCTCCTTTCTCAATAAATTTTCTACCGTCTTCACTTACTATTCTGCCAGACGCCTCATCATAATACGCCTTATCCTCCATAACCTGACTTATATGAACAAGAGCATCTAGAGGACCTATGTCGACAAAGAGACCTATGTTTCTCACATCTCTTACTACGCCTTCGACAACCTCATTTACAACAGGCATGAATGTGAGAATCTTGAATCTAGCCTCGTGATATGTGGATCCTTCGCCAATCATGATCATTCCCATCTCATTAATTTTTATATCATATACCAGGAGAACTATCCCAAGATCTTTGAAAAACTTATTTTCATACTCCTCTCTAAGAATCTCTTCAGCAATCTTGTTTATGTCTTCACCATATTTATCAGGAGAGATCTTTATATAATCTTCGATCTCGTATATCCTAAACATTATAAACGCCTCAAAAGATACTAATTCTCTCCACTTGTCTCACTAATATGTTAACAGAATATTTAAATAAATTTTCGTCAGACAACTACTCGTATTCTCTCCAGACATGACCACATTTTAGACATCTATAGAATCTAGTTGGAGGCTCATCAGCTCTTCTAGTCTGGATTATCCAATATTCAGCCTCATTATGACCACATTTAGGACATCTCACATCTCTCACAATAGGATTCAAGATTTTTTTATCTTCTTCAATAACTATAGTCTTCTCTCTAGGAGAGTGCTGAATCCTTGTTTTAAGAACAATCTTTCTATTGCTCTCGCTCAGAGGCTTCTCATATCCACAGTTTGGACATTTTAGCTTGCCTTTTTCTACTCTCATTAATGTCCCACACACTGGGCAGAACTCCAGTAAACACGCACCTCCAGTGTCACGTAAATATTTTTCTTGTATCTAGCTTAAAATATTTATATAACGATCATTTTAGATATGAAGAAGCCTTCTGACTCATCTTTGTGAGGAAAAGTTCTGTTAAATAATCCCTCAGGATCATATTTTGAATAACCTGTTGAAAATTTTTTCAAAGGTCTTTCAAAAACAACCTGATCTTTAAAAGACCTTACTATAAGCTCGCCCTCCTCAGGAAGTAAAGAACATGTGGCGTAAACTATGATTCTGCTCATTTTAATGGCTTCCCTAACAAGGTCTTTCTGAATATTAGAATAATAATCTATCTTGTTTTTCTTAAGAAGCGATAATCTGATCGAAGGATCTTTCCATATGGCTCCTGAAGAGCTACATGGCGCATCTATTAATGTTTTATCAAATATCTTCTCTCTAGCAGGCACATATCTTCCGTCGGCCAATGTTATGTCCACCGATGATTTGACACCAAATTTTTTCAAAAGTTCTTTCATTATATAAAGTCTCTTTTTTGAAATATCGAGAGCATAGATCTTAGCCTGATCCTCTGTCAACATAGCTATTAAAGAAGTTTTTATTCCTGGAGCAGCAGACATATCAAGGATCTTATCATTTCTCTCAGGTCTTAAAGCTTCGACAACTAGACATGATGCTTTGTCCTGAGGAATAGCCATAAAATCTTTCACAGCTTTTATCTCTCTCAAAGGTTTTCTACTATCTATAACCTTATACAGATACCATAGATCTTTATCTCTCTCAAGGATCACTCCATCTTCTTCTAAAGATCTTACGATCTTTTCTTCAGAAGCCTTCAAAATATTGATTCTAAGCCATATAACTCTTTTATCAATAGATCTGAACAGATCATGAGCTTCCTCGCCTAATAATTCTCTTAATCTCTCATAAAACCACTTAGGTACTGAATAGATACACCAAGGCTCTATGCTGCTCTCATCTCTCCAAGTTCCTTCTAGAAATATTCTAGCCAGATTTTTTCTACCAATGTCTCCATAAATACATCTTAGTCTGATCACGTTTTTTATAAACTCCTTCGTCAACTGAAATAATCTTTCTCTCTCCTCAGAATCTTTACTACATCTCTTGAGAGAACATGTTTTTACAAAAGCTTTCTCTATTGATATATTATATCTCTCGATCTCGTATAATACATTTGATAATAAATCAATTAATCTCTTATCATGTCCTTTCTGCAACTTTCTCATTCATTTCTCAATATCTCATTTTTATATAAGTCCTATTTTTAATGTTATGATTTACAAAGATCTTTTGATTTATGCTTTAGACTATTTTTAATGCTTCACCTATTGACAGATCTATTACTCCCTCATGTTTCTCTACTGTAAGATCAAAACTTACATCAGTCATTACTTCAATATCTGTGGCACTTCTTCTGAAATACTCGAAGAATTCTGATAAAGCCACGTAATTCTCTCCTGCTTTTAGAGTATCCTGATGTTTCTCTATGAATCTGCTTATATGAAGTCTCAGCTCTCTGGCTAATAATTCTGTGTTAAATGCTCTCGCAATATTAGGCTCAAGAATCACTCCTATAGCTTTATCAATACTTGTTATATAAAGATCTAATATCTCTTTGATCTCGTCAGCCAATGATCTGAGAAGTCTTCTATCATTTGGAGATAGTTTTGACAAGATCTCTGTGGCGTTAATGATGGATTCTCCTATTATATCAAGAGATCTTGTTATAGTTCTGTATCTAGGCAACATATAAGACCTTATATTAAGTGTAGACGCATAGATCCTGTCTATCTGAGCTACAAAAGTCTGTCGTGTAGCTAGTTTGCTTAATCTCTCAAGCTCCGAGCCGAGCTCCTGGATCTCTGATATATAATGTAGTTTGTCTTCTGAAAGTATTATGTAGAGATAATTCACCATAGATCTTATTATGCTGCCCATTCTAGTTATTATCCCATGTATAGAGTATTTAGCAGGATCTATAAACACCTGGATCACTATTCTAGTAGGCATGTGTTCAATGATCTCTGTCCCAATAAGTTCTTTAGAAAGTTTTCTTATAGTCTTCAGATGATCCTCTTCTAAAAATCCGTCTACAACTTCTATATATATCTTATCATATCCTAATGTATATGCAGAAGTAACTATTTTATAAACCAACTCTGCATTAACAACTTTAGATGCTCTTATAATTAGTCTTCTCTCTCTCTTCTCAGGTTTTACAAACGTTGGGAATATTCTCAAAGTATTGTCGTCATCAATAATTATAGTCACAGTATCTCCAGGCTTTAGATTCACTGTTCTAACCCATTCTGCAGGTAGAGACACCATTAACGTAGATTTTCCAAATCTCTGTACTCTTCTAGTCTCAATATTTACACTACTCATATATGTACCCCCTCATGTATATATTTTATTTAGAATATATAAATTTATATTCTTCTCTTCACAAAATTTATATGTATATTCACAAGATTATTTCACACAATACAAGATCTCTCAAGATATTATTTTGATCTATAAGCTATGAATTGTATATATAATATTATATTGTCTCGATAAGATACGACTTCTTATTATAATTTAGATATTATATAGCTAGCTATAGCCTTAGCAAGAGGAGGAGGCACAGCCTCACCAACCTGATTATACTGTTCATCTCTTCCTCCAACAAATATATGATGATCTGGAAAACCCATTAATCTAGCTTGTTCTCTCACTGTTAATAATCTATCTTCAAAAGGATGTATAAATCTTGAAGAACCCATTATAGTCGGAGCAAGATCATAAGGATCCAGTCTCATATAATTATAGAATCTTTTTCCTTCAGCTCCTTCAAATATGTAGAGAGCTTTACCTTTTTTAATCTTGGAGAGTCTCTTATATTTCCTAGGGGATAATGGAACTATCTCATGATTAGGTATAAATTTTATTCTTTCATCAGCTAAATCTTTTATCGCATCCCACACAGTTATCTTGATATTAATCTTTGGAGGATCGATCTTTATGTTTGATATAAAAACTCTGGTTCTTCTACTAGGTGTTCCATAGTCTTCAGCTTTTAAAATATTGAAATAAATATTTTTATAACCTATTTTCTCGAAGAGATCTTCTATAACATATCTGAGTTCTCTCTCAGCTATTGCAGGAACGTTTTCCATAACAAATATGTCTGGTTTAAGCTCGCCCACGATTCTTATGAAATGAAGAGTGAGCTGCCCCTGAGGATCTTTATATAATCTGTCGAGAGCATTCTTCTCTCTTTTAGGATTAGCTCCTGTAAAAGGCTCACAAGGAGGACTTCCAATAATGATCCTAGGTCTTCTTCCTATCATCGCCGCAAGATCTTTTCCAGAGATCTCTTTGATATCTTCGTTAACAGCTATGGCTTTAGGAAAATTAAGTTTAAAACTTCTAATAGCAGATCTGTCGTTGTCGAGACCTAGTATTATAGAGAATCCTGCTTCTTGAAATCCTCTTGCGAAACCGCCTGCTCCTGAGAATAAGTCAAGCACTTCGAGAGATAATTCTCCTCTCCTCCTCTAATATCTCTCTTTCTAAATTCTCTATCAAGTCTCTCATCTTCTTCAAAGTCTCTGAATTATCTATGTTCTCAAGAGGCGTAGAACACTCTGGACATCTGAACTCGTTTGTCAACGCCTCATCAAAAGAATATTTTCTTCCACATCTGGGACAGTAAAAGCTGTTTCTCTCCTCATAATCTAATCTCTTTCTAAGTATTGTCACAATCATTTTCTTTCTTCTCAAAAGTATTCTCGGAAGATCTTTTATATTTGCTCTCCAATAATAGATATAATAATTAGTCTCTCTATCTCTAACTCTTCGAGCGTTCACAAGTCCCTCCTCGGAGAGCTGATATAATATTTTTCTTATCTCAGACTCATGAATATTAAGTTCTTTAGCAAGCTCATGATCAGTTAATTCTTTTGATAACTCGAATAATTTCTGAAAAACTGTTCTAGCCTTTTCTCCATATGTTGCCTCAATAAATCTCATTATTCTATCAACAGCCTCAGTCATCATCATTACAGCTCCTTTCAGTCTGTTACCAGTGACAATATTGCTAGAAACCTATTATTATTTAATTCTCTGAGACTTTTCAAATATTAATATTCTTTCCTTTCAAAACAATTTTTCTCTTATGATCAGGAATTATCCTCAACTCAGCATCTCTGAAATATAAATAAAGCTCTCTCCCCTCATATAATCTGTCTAGAAAAACTGCTAAAGCAGAGACTTCTGAATGCGGCTGCGAAGTTATTGATACGTTATAATCTGCCAGCTCAAATATCTCTCTAGGAACTTTCTCAGCTCCTACAATAACAATCAATTCTTCACATCTCTCTCTGATCTCTGAGATTATTCTGTCAACAGGTATGCCATACATAGTCAGATGAGCTACACATCTCTTCTCATCTTTTTTCCATTCACGCAAGACTTTCTTATAATCATCTTCTTCTTTAAACTCGAAATATTCTTTACCGCCCCATTTATTCAAGACTTTCTCTAAACTTGATCTTATCATAGGATCTTTGTCGCCAACGATTATGATGCCTCTTGCGCCAAAAGCTCTTGCTACTAATGCTACATGTGTAGTTATTCTCTTGTCTCTCTCAGCTCTATGTCCTAATCTTAAAACGATAACTTTAGGTCTCAGCTCTTCTATAAAAATCTTCTTATAATCATAATCAGCGTTATACGTCTGATCAGGTGAGACAGGTCTCGTCATCTCTCCGCTGGAGCTTCTCATCATATCCGTTTAAATCATTTATCTATATTTTTTCTTTTAACTGTTATAAGATCTCCCAACATCAGATCTTTCTCAGATGATTCTTTTGATATTCTCACCTCTCTATCTATATCCTCAACTCTTGTCACGATTATCTTGACACCAAGAACCTCTTCAATTTTTCTGGCCAGCTCTATAGATGGGGTAAGTCTTCCAGCCTCTATTCTTTTTATGATATTCTCACTTTCTCTAAGTCTGAGAGCAAGATCTTTTATGGTCATATTCTTTGCCTCACGCGCTTTTCTTATGATCTCTGGATACGAAGGATCTATCTCATATCTCTCGACATTCTTAAGAGACATATTAGGAGAAGCTCTTCTCTGAAGAGAAGATCTGGTGACCGACGTATTAGATAAGGATCTTTGACCCTGGGATCTGTCCGAGACCTTCGTAGAAGAGATCATTCTAGATCTTATGTTTACGCTCTCCTCTTTTCTCTTGGCAACATATTTAGCATAACAAGTGGGGCACACGATGACCATAGATCCTTCGACAAATATTTTGAAAGCAGATATCTCAGGAATCTCTCTACCACAGATCTCGCAATAGACACTTTTTCTACTAAGACTCATCATCATCCGTGAATAGTTAGACTAAGAAAATAATAAAGACAAGTTAATAAAGATCCTGAGATAACTCAGAAAAAATTTATAATCCTATAACTACTAAGAAATTAATGGGCCCCCCGTAGCTCAGCGGTAGAGCGCCCGGCTGTAGTGAGAGGGCGCGGACACCGGGTGGTCAGGGGTTCGAATCCCCTCGGGGGGATCTTTTTTATTACTCAATTGGCTGGAAATATTCGATATCATCTATAGATCCTTTTTTATCTCTTCTGAATACTGGTTTAACTCTCATTCCAATTCTAATCTTCTTAGGATCAGTCTTTACTCTATGTATAATTCCTCCATATATGCCTTCGAATCTTATTAATGCAATTATGACTGGCTCAGACATTCTCTCTCCACTGTCGTTATAATATATCACTGAGTACGTATCTATGTATCCCTCTCCAGATATACTCTCCAGTTCAGACACTTCAGAGAAACATTTTGGACAGTAAAGTTTCGGTGGCAAGAATCTTGTGCCACATTTATTGCATTTAGCTACTTTAAGCTCTCCATTTTTTAAAGCCTCCAGCCATCTAGTGCCTATAGGTCCTGCGGTATAATGATACGCGTTGATCTCCATCTCAGTCTTAAAATGATATATCTTATCTAATGAACTTATTCTTCTCATATAACTCATGTCTTGATCACCTCAAAACATTCTATGTCGTTTATATCTCCTTTTCTCTCTTCAGGAGGTCTCCATCTAGCTTTGACTCTTGCATCAAAAATTCTCTGAGAGATCACGTCATCTAGTGATGCACCACATATACGATGAAGAAGTCCTGGGAATCTATATGAAGTAAATGTTCTGCCAGGCACATCAAGTTTTATAATACCAACTATCTGAGGCTCTTTAAGTCTCTCCATATTAGCAGAATAATAGCTTGCTACGGCAGTCACAACTTTACCTTCATCAGCTACCTCAACCCATTTATCTAAAGTGATAAAACAATATGGACAAAAGATCTTTGGCGGAACATAGATCATTCCACATCTCTCACAATATGTCCCAATGATCTTGCCTCTTCTTAATCCTTCAAAGAAAACGCTATATGCCTGTCCAGCCGACATTAGATATTTAGCATTAGGTCTTGTAATTTCTTTAATAATCTTCTTAAACTCCTCATCTGATAAAGGTGTCCCACCTAATTTATATATAGACATCATCTCACCTCCTCATCTTCTTAATATAATTACTGTGCCTACCTGCATAAGATCTCCCCACGCCTGAGCCAGTCCTGTGTAGACAGGCTTCTTAACCTGTCTTCTGCCAGCCTCGCCACGTAGCTGCCAAAAGATCTCTGCAACTTTCATCAAACCTGCAGCAGCTATAGGATTTCCAACTCCTAGAAGACCTCCGCTTGGGTTTATAGGAAGATCTCCGTCTCTTTGAGTCACACCTTCTTTTGTAAGCTCAGCAGCTTTACATCTAGGCGCAAGTCCCAGACCCTCCATATGATGCAGCTCTTTATAATCAAAAGGATCATAGGGCTCGGCTACATCAATCTGTTTCATAGGATTCTCTATTCCAGCCATCTTATAGGCCATGTCAGCAGCTTTCTTAAGGTAGAGAGGATATGCAAGCTCTCTATTAGTCCATGAATAGCTATCTAGATTAAAGCCTATTCCAGCGACCCAGATGGGATTGTCAGTATATCTTCTAGCAACATCTTCAGACACCATGACAAGAGCGGCTGCGCCGTCACTCACAGGAGATATATCAAGTCTATTAACTGGATACACGAGAACCTCACTTTTAAGAACATCTTCAACGCTTATCTTAGCCGCAGCCTGAGCACATGGATGATCCAGGGCGTTGGCCTTGTTTTTAACTGATACAAGAGCAATATCTTCTTTAGATACACCACATTTATGCATATATCTATGCATCTCAAGAGCGAATATCCATATGAGATTAGGTCCTAACATCTTCTCTATAAGAGGATCCCAGATATGTCTGAACACAGCCTGTGGATGAGGATCTGCCGCAGAACTCATCTTCTCCTCCGCAACTATAAGAGCCTTCTTACATAATCCTGAAGCAACCATCCACCAGCCGGCTATTGGCACAAAAACTCCTGTTCCTCCGCCTACAAATACTCTGAAATGCAACTTGCCAAATCCTCCTGCGCCTTCAGAATAATACTCGCCTTTCATATGGACGCCATCAAAGGCGTCCGGCGCGCTTCCACTTATGACACAATCAATATCTTTGAAATCCATGCCAGCCTGTTCAAGAGCTTTTTTAGATGCGATCCATGCCATCTCCTGAGGAGTCTCCAATAATCTTCTTCTGAATAATGTCAATCCTGCGCCTATTATTGCTACCCTATTTTTAACATGAATATTCGTCTTCATAATGATCACCTGGACAATATGGCCAACGTAGTAGTTCTTGAGCTAGGCCATCTGCGGCTATGAATCAATATTTTTTCTACATCAGAATATCTCCTGGATCCTAATGATCCTTTCAAGATCTCATAGGCATTAACAAGTCTCGCGAGGCCGTGAGCCTCTAGAACATTCCCTTCGCTAAGCGCTCCTCCAAAAGGATTCACAGGCAAGTCTCCTTCTTCATCAAATCTCCCCATCATTAAATCTCTATTGACATCCTCTGATAATCTCAAAGCCTTGATCACCATTAGAGGCACGTGGCTAATTCTCTCATCAATCTCAAACACTCCGATCTCTCTCACAGGATCTTTTATGCCTGTCATATCAAAAACTTTTCTAGCAGCAATTTTTGTCATAGTATCTTCCCTAAGATCATCATATACTATAGAAGACGTTCCAGAGACGCTCCATACACCAGAGATCTTTATATATTCATCAGAGAATTTTTTAGCAACATCTTCAGATGCGATCACAACAACGACGGCCGCATCAGAATAAGGAGCGAAATCTAGTTTTGTCAAAGGCTCTACAACATACTCCTCCTCAAGATAAGCCTCAACATTTTTAATTGATGCATAAGGATTTCTTCTGCCTCTAAGACCTTTTCTAAGACTTGATATAACATATCTTCCCAGAGCCTCTCTATCAATCTTATTATACTCCATGAAAGCCTTCGCCTCAAGCGCGTTAAAGACAAAAACATTCTCAGGATTCAAAGGTCTTATATATATGGGGTCGTAAGACATCAATATTATGTCTCTCATAGTAAGTATCTCACTAGGTTTTCCATGAGACTCTACAACTACAATATCAAAAGCTCCAGATCTTATCATTGAGTAGGCACTTAACACACACTGAAGGCTGTCTCCAGATATTGTGTAAACAGGCTTTAAGACGGCGCCCAGCTGATCTGGGACAAACTCATCGTTTATTGATATACCCTCCCAAAAATCTTCTTGACATGATACAAAAGCATCTACATCAGAACCAGGATCTATGCCACCGGCGTCTTCATAAGCTTTTGCAGCTGCCTCATAAATCATCTCTCTAATATTGTAATGAGATGTTGATGGCTGAAAACCAGAATAGCCTATGCCTAACACAACCGGCTGAGACATATAAAACTGCCTATAATTATAAAAGTTTAAAACTAATAAATTTTAAATAGGAGATTAATTTGATCATTTTATTCCACAAATCATGAGATGAAAAAGGAAGGATCATTATGATCTCATGTATCATCCTGAGCGGCGGTTTAAGCAGAAGATTCAGAGACAACACTCAGAAAGTATCTGATAAAGCATTATACATGATCGATGGAGCGCCTATGATCATACATGTCTTGAATAAACTAAGTAATATATGTGATTATAAAAACATAATGATCTCTGTGAGAGATTCATCTCAGAAGAATTTATATAAAAAATATCTGAGAGAATATTCAGAAAAAATTTTGTTATTAGAAGATCTGTTGAAAAATTACGGGCCTTTAGGAGGTCTCTACACAACATTAAGAGAGTCTAGATCTGACTATGTAATTGTGGTGCCTAACGACATGCCTTTTATAGATAAAGGAATGTTAAAAGATCTTTTGAGAATAGCTGAGTCTCAACTTTATGATATAGTTTCTCCAATGCTATCAAATACTATGATAGAGAGCCTCGTGATAGTCTCGAAAACAGATGTGTTAAAAAGATATATTAATCTGCTGATAAAATACGAGAGGAAGAAGGCCTTAGATCTTCATAGAGCAGCCTCTTCACTATATCTCTTTAACACAGAGTCCCATGGGTATAACTATGTAAGTCTTAAAAACATTAACTATGAAAAAGATCTTTATATAAACAAGATCCCTAGAAAAATTGTTGATAACGATGTATATATATCGAGAGGATTCGATTTAAATGATATAGAGAGAGATGGACTGGATCAGGCGAGAGGAAGTTTGTGGAACACATTGAAAAAAAGCTCTTATTGTGATGAACTAGATCTTTATCTAGAGAGGAGGCTTATACATCTGGCCATACACGTCCTGAGAGAGGATCCCTTGATTAAAAGATCTTTAGAAGAGGCTTATGATTTGATTGATAAGATCTTTTGGATATGATCTCTCTTATCTTCTTTTCATCTCGCTCTCAGCAAGTAGTATAGAGATCTTAGGTTTGATCTCTTCGATCTTGCTTTTAACTTTCTCTAGAAACTCTTTATCAAGATTTTTCTCTAGAAACTCTTTACCCAGACTTGTGAGTGACAATATTCTATTCTGTTGTCTAGTCTCTAAAAGACCTAGATAAAGTAGTGCCGTAAGATCTTCTTTTAAATCTTTTGAGACGACATTTCCAACCACAGACACAAGCTCATAGCCTAGGTCCAGCCCCAGCTCTTTTAATTCTTTAAGTACTATCAAAAGATTCTTCTCAGAGATCTTGTTTAAAACATAGATCAGGTGTAACAGTCTTAACGCTTTACTATTGTTCTTAAGTTGATCTATAGTGATCACTGGTCTCGCTATTATCTTCAGATCTTTCGATTTAGTAGGTTGTTGAGACAATTAATCACCATTAAATATTAATGTTCTCCCAGTTATTAAGTTGAGGATATGATAAAAAGATCTTTATAAAACCACATGATACATTATTGTTTATTAGCTGACTATGACCCCTCCCCGCCCTTGAGGGCGGGGTTTCGAATCTCTGGGTCTCGGGTGTCAAGATCTTAAAACTGAAGATTATTTAATACTGATCTTATAGATTTAATCGGTGAGTTTTTATTAAATCTCTAGTTAAATATGCTTTAGAGTATATATGTCAACTGAAAATGTTTCTGAGAAAGATGAGTGGAGAGATCTTATAGAAGAGATTAAAAAATGTCGTAGATGTCCTCTTCATCAGAATAGGACTAATGCTGTACCGGGAGAAGGATCTGTTAATGCTGATATAATGATAATAGGCGAGGCTCCTGGGGCTAATGAGGATCTTAGTGGAAGACCTTTTGTAGGAGCTGCGGGAACATTGTTGAGAAAGATCTTGAGAGAGATAGGTTTTGATGAAGAAAAGATTTATATAACCAACGTGGTTAAATGTAGACCTCCTGGGAATAGAAAACCTAATAAAGATGAGATCGATGCTTGTTCGCCGTATCTTAGGAGACAGATCATTTATATAAAGCCTAAAATAATAATTGCTTTAGGAAACGTCGCAGGAGAATGGATCTTTAGAGAGGCAGGTCTTCAATGGGACAGCATCTCTAGAAACAGAGGCAGGATCTATGAAACTAATCTATATGGCATGAAAATTAGTGTGATACCGTCTTTTCATCCATCAGCTGTTATAAGAGGTAGTGTAGATGAAGATATTTTAAGAAAAGATCTTTTGTTGGCAAAGTCGTTGTTAGAAAATGAAAAGAAGATCCAGAGAAAACCGTTATCTCTCTATGATTTTCTTAAGAAATGATATGTTCTAATGCTGAAGACAATTATTATAAGTATTGAGATTGATATGATCATCATAGAAACGATCATCTTAACATAATGATATGTCTCAGGAAGAGAGCTTTCCAATAACCTTGTGACACCTATGCTACCTGAGCTCATGACACATTCATTAGGTATCTCAGCCATTCTCTTTATATTAACCAGTGGTATCGAGATATTATCATACAAATAGTTTAAAATAAAATTATTTGATAACATCTCAACATCTAAGCCTGTCCATAGTCTTAGAAGTGTTATAGTCAGATTCTCTTCAAGACTTCTCTCTATAAAAAATTTTATTGCAACATTAAACTCATAAGATATCGGATCTATATCATAATATTTTTCAAAATATTTAGTCAAAGGATCTATATAATCTAGATCGTAATAAAGTTTTTTAAGACCTGAGACTCCTGAAGAAGTATATACGTTTATAAGAGAAGAATATCTTAGAGTGTAAGAATAGTTGTAGAAAAGATCTTTTAAATACATGATTTCTGAGACAACTTTTAAAAACTTTATTTTTTCTTCTGAGCCATTTATTATAAGATATCTTCTCAATAAGTTATAATATTCATAGCCTTCTCTATGTGATATATTTAGAAATGTAAACATTAGATCTATCTTCTTTTTATAATCTTCTATGTATGAAGATTCTTCAGTCATATTATATCTATATGAGACATATCTCTCTAAATATAGATTCAAAAGATCATTCCATAGATCTAATGAGATGCTTCTCACATATGCTCTGGAAAGATCATTATAATCATAGATATCTGAGAAGTCTCTGTTATCTCTATAAATCTTTATTAGATCATAAACTCTTGTCAGATATAAAAGATATATATTCATAAGATCTTTGGATCTTAGGATAGAGATGTCTATTTTATTAATGTTCTGCTCAATTTTTCTAAGGCTTTCTCTGATATAACTAATCATCTGATTAGATAATTTGTTATAAAGATCCTTGTTATAGCTATATAAGTAGGCAAGAATATAGCTGTAAAGATTTATAGAGTTTAGATAAAGAATATTTGTTCTCGCAAGAAAAAGCTCATCGTCTTTAGGCATAGATTTATATAGATCATACATGTAATAGATGTCTCTGGCTAATGTTATGTTATATAGTTGAGCTGTCTCAAGACCTTTTATAAACTCATTACGTATATGTTCCTCATAGATCTTTTGGATCATATGAATATTTTCTTTCATAACAGGATCTTGATAAAGATTTTTATCAGAATAATTGGTATAAATATGATCGTGATATCCTGAGAATCCCTCTATCGATGAGACAGGTATCAGCTTAATATCTCTCCAAGAAGTTTTATAAAGATCCTCTGCTAAATAATTTGAAGAAGGCACATAAAAAATTTTTATAACTCCAAGACTTTTTGCTGCAGAGATCTTCTCATAGACGCCTCCTATGCTTTCTACGACGCCATCTAAATTTAATGCTCCTGTCCCAGATATGTTCTCGTAAATCTCTTTTCCTATGTTAGAGAATATATAGAAAAACATTAGACCTGCAGAAGGACCTCTCACAGATCTTGTCTGAGATGGAAAGATCATATATATGCCGTAGTTGTTAAGATCTGGATTAACAGTTCTCTCAGCTGTTATATATGCTACTAATAATGATATCAACGTGTCTAAACCAATTTCTTCAACACCTATTATACTAAGATTCTTCTCATTAGCCACAGATAATATATTTATCTTAACCATCTCACCGCCTCCTCTCTCAGAGACGGCAGGTATATAAATAGAATAAGTTAAACAAGAGGGCTGACTGGTATAAGATTTTGAAGAAAGGATGAGAGAATCATATGTAAAGATCTGTGATGATCCTCCTGCCACGATCAATAATATCATTATATATAATGATATTCTAGAGAGATTTCTCAAATGTATATACCTCTCTATCTCTTAAAATAATTATCAGATAAAAAACAATATATTTAATAGCCTATAAATGTATAGTTGGTGATTAAATGGATCTGAGCAAAATACCGAAGACTTTCTCACCAAGGATCGGTCCAGAATGGGGTTCGGGAGGCGTCTTCGGTCTGAGATATTATAAAGATACTTTATACTTTACTCTAGCTTTTGAGGCTGAGAGCCATTTCATATATGATGAAGATCATCAGATATATAGATTTGAATATGTAGGCACAAAACCTGTCTCAGGCGGTGACACGTATAATGCTGTTGAGACTGTTGATGACAAGATATATTTCGGAGGATGGGTTCACGCGCCTGCTATATATGCTGGCAGAGAAGAAGGTGGCAGCAGAATATTATTTAATAACAAGTTTAGTCATGTTCATGAATATGATCTGAGGGAGAGATCTATTAGATTATTATGGAAAGAAGGTATTGGAGACGTTGAAAAATGGGCTGGGGAAGTCTCAGAGATAATATATGATCCTGCATCAGATCAGCTTTTTATAGCAAGAGCTGATGGACATGAGAATCTGGGGGTTTATATTTTGGATCCTAAGAGAGGCTCTATGAATAGATTAAGTGATAAACCTGCTTTGAAAGGATCTTATTATCTAGATTATGTATGTTTTGATATATCAACGATAGATGCTATAGAAGGCTTTCAATGTATAGATCTTTATACTAGAAAATGGTCTTACTATCAGATCAAAGATCTTTCTAAAATATCTATTGATAAAGGAGGCGCAAGAAACTATTCAATGGGTGTTGCAACACAAGGCTATGGAAGATACTTTGCATTCACAAGAAGCGGCGTCTTTATAGGAAATCCTGTTGAGCCAGAGCTTGAGGAGATATCATTTGTAAGATTATTTGATTTAGGAACTTCAGGTCTTAGTCCTAGAAGAACCACTGTATTAAGTGTTGGAGGAGGTTTTCTAATATCTTACAACTCATATGTTGAGGCGGCATTTCATTTAGGTTCTCAAGAGCTTATTCTTCTCAGCAAGAGATTGAATTATATAACCTCACCTACAGTTCTTCTATATATAACTCCTCCTATGGCCAGGATAGTAGGCGTTTTCGGTGCCAGAATAACTTCTATGGAGAGAATAGGAGACAAAATACTTCTCGGATACTCAACAACAGCAAATTTAGGCGGGAGAGATGCTTCATTAATTGATAGCGGGGTTAGAGGAATAACTATTATAAATGAAGACATAATATTAGGAGAGAATCCTCCTTATAGCGCAAGGATATCTCTGGAGGATGTCAGTGGAAGAACCTTCGGCGGAATACCTCTCTACGGATATAAAGAGAAGATTCTTACGATATACTCTGATAAAAACTCTGAGATGATTATATATGAGTATGATCTTGGTCTTCCACCTCAGCTATATTCAGAGGATAAGATAGAGATTAGAAAAGGTTTGAACAAGATAGATCTCAGCGGATACAGACGTATAATCTCATTTAACTTAAGAGAAAAGATGAGTGGAGTAATGACTATAGACCTATTAGCATGAAGTAATAACGTGATGACCTTTGAAATCTGATAGCCTGGCATTAGCATTTGATATTGGAGCGACATGGATCAGAATAGGATTCATAGGCTCCTCAGGAGAGATTATTGAGAAGATAAAGATAGAGACCAGAGGAGATAACTTTGAGGAGTTTGAGAAAAATATTTTAGAAGGAGTAGAACTTTTATCAAAAGATCTTTTTAAAGATCTGGTTGGCATAGGAATAGGAAGTATAGGACCTATGGATCTTAAGAAAGCAATTCTTAATCCTCCTAATATAAAGGCTAAAAATATCGATCTGAGGAGAATAATGAGAAAAATAGCGAAAGAGAAACCTGTTTATTTAGCAAATGATTGTGTGGCTGCAGTAATAGGAGAATATTTATATGGAAAAGGCAGAGGTTTCGAGAATCTTGTTTATATAACTTTGAGCACAGGAATAGGGGGAGGCGTCATAATAGATGGAGAACCTCTTATAGGTAAAGATGGTAATGCTCATGAGATAGGTCATCTAGTTATAGACAGATCTTTGGGAGTTAAATGTGGATGTGGTGGAATAGGACATTGGGAGGGGATGTGCAGCGGATCTGGAATACCTCGTTTCACAGAGATCCTGTATAGATCTGATGAGAAAACGTATAAAGACACAATATTAAAAGAAAAGATCTTTTCTAGAGAGCTGACAGCTAAAGATGTTTATGAGGCTTATTATAAAAATGATATATTAGCTAAGAAAGTAGTTGAAGAGTGTAACGAGATACATGCAGCTGGCACTGCATCTGTGATCAATGCATATGATCCTGAGATAGTTATATTCGGAGGATCTATAATATTAAACAATAGATGGATCCTTAGCGAGATAAATAATAGAATCAATAAATATCTGATCAATAGAAAACCTATTCTTGAGATGACAGATTTTGGAGACGAGATAGTTTTGATAGGTGCTGGAGCACTTGTCTTAGGAGAATATCCTAAGAAGAATAGATTCAGGATCTTATGAGTTATTCTATCTTGTAGCCAGGCAGATCCTTTATTATCTCTCTAATCTTTTCATCTCTAATCTCACTAATAAATTTGGCGGCGACATCACTATTGAAAATCTCTTTTCTCATAAAACATTCATATCTTTCCCATGCTACAGATTTATAATACAACCTGTTTTTCTCAGCAGCATATCTAGGCATAAGAGCCAGATCAATCTTTCTCTCATTTATTGCTACAGCAGTCTCTAGATGAGTATTATACTCGCTTTCTAAACCTTTTACTTTATTAAGATCTTTATTTAAAATCTTTGAATATCTTCTGAGAAGATATTCAAATAATATTCTTGTTCCGGATCCTCTGTTTCTAATGCCAATTCTCAATTCTCCATCAAAAATTTTTCTAAAGATCTCATCAAGATCTGTTTTTATTAACGACTGATCTTTGAAAGCTAAAACTTGTTCTCTCCAGTAGCTGATGATTTTCTCAACTCTATCTTTCAACCAGAATCTATCCAGATAACTATCGTTATAACTATCAGCCACAGGATCATATAGATGAATACACGCCACATCCACCTCACCTATAGATAACATTGCCAAAGAGAGACCAGAACCTAGACAGAGACTTTGGATCTTAACATTTTTATTTCTAACATTATTTATTAAAATATTGATCAGAAGATCGTCGCTGTGAGCTATAATAAGCTCGGGTCTTGTCACAGCTCCACCGCTCATATATAAAGATCCTAGTTTTCTCTCGAGAAGACTTTTAGCATCATTATATATTTTCAGAAGCTCTTCTCCAAAAGATGTGAGAGATGCTCCTCCACCTCTTCCTCCTTTATACCTTTCAACTAGTTTCTCACCAGTCAATCTCTCTACACGATCAATTATGTCCCAAATTTTTGAATATGGGATCCCAAGGTTCTGAGCTGTTTTATATAGAGATCTCTTCTCTCGAATCTTCTCAAGAATCTGAGCTATAAAAGGATCTATGACTATTCTTCCTTTATACTCTATGTATACACTATATCTAACAACAAGATCTTCTCTTTTCATAATCTCAAAAAGATTTCTCTTAGAAAATAATAATTTTTGTTATCTGTTATCAAACAACTGATATATTTATAAATTTATTTAATAACACGTTCATAGGGATTAATATGTATGTTGACAAAGGTTCGTCTCACAAGATCATCATATCACTTCTTTTAATAATGATCCTTTTTCTAGTCGCATTAAATATATTACAATATAATATCTCAAAAGAGATTAGCAGAGCCTCTGCTACATATACTATTACAACGACTTTATTCACATCATATCCTCCTCCGCCACAGAATGAGATTAGGATCAGAGTCAGTACTACAACATCTTTATATGCCACAGGTCTCTTAAGTTATTTAGCGTCTCAATTTAACAAACTTTATTCTACTATAAAAATTGATTTTATACCTGTTGGCACAGGTGCAGCACTTAAAATTGCTGAAAGAGGTGATGTCTGTGCAGTATTTGTTCACGCACCTGATCTTGAACAACAATATATTAGTAAAGGAGTTCTTGAGTATGGAAGAATTTTTGCTTATAACTATTTTATTATAGTAGGTCCTTCGGATGATCCTGCCATGATTAGAAATGCTACTTCTGCTGAAGATGCTTTTAGAAGAATATATTACGCCGGAGAGCATGGCAAAGCTATTTTTATTAGTAGAGGCGATAACTCAGGCACACATATTAAAGAGCTCTCTATATGGAATAAGACAGGTCTTGATCCTCATGGCAGGCCATGGTATAGAGAGGCTGGCGCCGGCATGGATCAAGTCTTGATCATGTCTAATGAGATGAAAGCTTATACTCTCAGTGATGTAGGAACTTATCTTAAATTTAAGAAAGAGGGTAGACTGCCCTATTTAGAGGAGCTCTTTTCTAAAGGCTCTGATCTTATAAACATCTACAGTATGTATCTTGTAAAAAGCTGTTCATCTGATCTTAAGATTTATGCAAAAACATTCCTAGATTTTGTATATGATAATCAGAAAGATCTTATAGGAAAATTTGGTGTAGAAGAGTACGGAGCTTCCTTATTTAATCCTGCTATTGATAGAGAGAAAGAGTTGACATGTGAATGGCTACGAATTGCCGAGGGATCTTAAGATGGCTGAAGAAGAGATCATAAGTATAACACTAAGATCTATATGGATCTCAGGATCAGCTGCTTTAATAGCTTTTTTCATAGGAGTGCCTTTAGCATATATTCTTGCCATAAGGAGAAGAGTTGAGCTGATATCCTCTATAGTAGAGTCTTTAGTAGGGATCCCTACAGTTGTTTTAGGTCTCTTATTATATTTTTTGTTCAGCAGATCAGGGCCTCTAGGTTTTTTAAATCTATTATACACGCCTCAGGCGATAATCATAGGAGAAGCTATACTGGTGATCCCTCTTATAATGTCCACAAGTTTCAGAATATTGAGAAACGCCTTACATATATATGGAGAATTCGCTATTGCCATGGGAGCAACCGAGGTTCAAAAAATGATTCTTGTTTTCCGAGAGTCTTATCTAGGTCTTTTAGCATCTGGCATAATGGGCTTTTCCAGAGCTGTTGGAGAGCTTGGGATTGCTCTGATGATTGGTGGAAATATAAAGGATTTTACAAGAGTGATGACTACAGCAATAGCTTTGGGAGTCTCTAAAGGAGAGTTTGAATCATCACTTGTCTTAGGATCTATATTAGTCTTTATAATGATAATGACATCAATAGTCTTGAAAATTATCGGTAGAGGAGTAAGATATTGAATATGATCTCTTTGAAAAACGTGTGGTATAAATATTCTAACTCTAGAGAATGGGTTTTGAAAAACATCTCTATAAGTTTTAGAACAAAAGAGATCACCGTTCTTCTAGGTCCTAATGGAAGTGGCAAGACTACTTTGATGAAGATAGGATCTTTAATCTACAAGCCTGTGAAAGGATCTGTTTATATAGATGATAAAGACTACTGGTCTTTAGATGACCATGAGAAGCTTATCATAAGAAGAACAATAGTTTATGTTCATGAGAAACCTGTGATCTTAAGAGGATCTGTCGTTGACAACATAATTTATGGATTAAGACTGAGAGGTTTTGACAAGAGAGAGGCTGTTGAAAAAGCTTTTGAAGTTCTCAAAGAGCTAGAGATCGAAGAACTTGCATATAGAGATGCTTCGCAACTTTCTGCAGGACAATCTCAGCTGATATCATTAGCAAGAGCATTAATATTGAAACCTCAAATAATGTTTTTAGACGAGCCGTTCTCTCATTTAGATAAAAACAAAAGAACAAAACTGATCAATATCTTAAGAAGAGTAAAAGAGGAAGATAGAGGAGTTGTAATAAGCATTCATGAAGAGAGTTTGGTAGAAAAAATTTCTCCAGATAATTTAATAGAGATCGAAAATGGAGAGATAATAAACATAAAGACATCTCAAAAAATCTAAGTATAAAGTTCTATGCGGGGGGTGGGATTTGAACCCACGCAGGCCTACGCCATCGGGTCCTGAGCCCGACCCCTTTGACCTGGCTCGGGCACCCCCGCCCTATAATGAATATCATGTTTTTGAGATAAATAATTTTTATCTACAGATCCTTTTGTTTGAAATCTTCTAATTCTAATGTTTCACATGATATTTTTATAGGTTTTATCTCCAGAAGATCTATGTAGTAATCTATGTTTTCAATAAGATCTTTTAATAAATGAATTGGTGCAACAATTACTTTATC
Source organism: Desulfurococcales archaeon (assembly GCA_009903825.1). Taxonomy (GTDB): domain Archaea; phylum Thermoproteota; class Thermoprotei_A; order Sulfolobales; family AG1; genus WYEN01. The sequence continues at coordinate 57,753 of WYEN01000104.1, read as the reverse complement.
AAATATTTTTCTTGTCTCAGTCTCTCTAAGCGTTATTATAATTGGAATAACATGATCTGATTCTTTTATCCATGGATAGATCCTTTTTATTCTAAAACATTTTTTAACTAATCTTCTTATTCTCTCAATAAGATCTTCTGCAACTTCTTTTAGAATTTTCTCTCTACTTCTTCTCCAATGTTTACAATCTATCACATATGATCTTCTTTTAAAAACATCTGTTGCAAGAAGATCTATTTCAAATCCCAGTGGAGGAGAACTTCTTAAGCCTCTGACGACGTAATAGCCGTAGTTTCTAAATATTTTCTCAATAAATTTCTCAAAATCTCTCCAATCAAGATGCTCAGAGATTTTCTCAGGATCTCCTTTAAACTCTAGATATTTAAGCGCAAGATCTATTTTATCATATTTCTCTAGATCATAATATGAGATCCCTGCGCTGTCTAATATCTCTATAATTTTTTCTTCAGAGATCTTGAGAGATTCAGAGATCTTTTTCAGATCATAAGCTCCTACTCTTAAGATCATTAACAAGATCTCTCGAATAATTCTCTCAGACAACACATCTCCATGTTCATAAAATAAAAATTTTAAATAAAATAATATAAACTCTGGTGGAACATAATATCTAAACTTTCAGAGACTAGTTTAACAATTAGAGAATGGATAGAGTATTTCAGAGAGGCTAGAGAGATTAGAAGAAGATATGCAAATTGGGATTTCATAAGATCACAGCCGCCTAAAATCAGAATAGCATTAGAATACTATATAGAGACAGGAGATCTTTATAATGCCGCTAAATTAGCTGGAATGAGTATGGAGGAGTTTAATGAGCTGAGAATTAAAGCTGGGATCCCTAGCATTGGCTAGTGCTATAGCTGACACGTCATTTTTGATAGACTGGATCAGATATTCAAAGAGTAGACTTATATTCAGACTATTTGAAGTAATTTATATTCCAGAGAGTGTTTTAACAGAGATTAGAAGCGAAAGATCATTAACATGGATCGCAGAAGGTTTAGAAGAAGGTGGGCTCGCAATATTTCCTGAGCTGCCTGATATATCTAGAGAAGCATTGAATCTTGTTGCAAGAAGCAGAAGACTGCCTATAAGACCAGTAGATTATCCAGAGGCTTTCTGTCTAGTAGCTGGGAGAAGACTTGATCTTACAGTTTTGACTGAAAATGGAGGCGCAATAGCCTTGGCAAGTTATGATCCTGAGTATTCAAATGTTAAAATATTGAGAGGCATTGATATACTGTATCTACTATGGAGATCAGGCCTTATAAATAGTTTTAAAGATGAGTTAGAAATTTATCAACAAGAGACAAAACATATTTATTCTAGACGAGACTTAGATAGATATAGAGAGCATCTGAAATGAGCGAGAAGATATTAAAAGAGTGGATAGAACGTTTTAAAGAAGCTAGAGAGATTAGAAGAAGATATGCAAATTGGGATTTCATAAGATCACAGCCGCCTAAAATCAGAATAGCATTAGAATACTATATAGAGACAGGAGATTTTAGAACTGCCGCCAAGATGAGTAATATGAGTGTTGATGAATTTATTGAAATAGCCAAGGAATCAGCAAACATACCAACTGTTGATTAAAAACATATTTATCAAAACTTTAAAATCTATAACAGATCTAGATCTCTTATAAATTAAGATTATAATCAGCTATGAAGCTAGATCTTAAAGTTGATCATTTGTTTAAAACCTTTTTATGCTTGTCTTCTTCGCTATAGGCAGAAAAACTTGTATAAACATCTATATGCCCTCATAAATATTAAACTCTCAGTTATATAGAAGAAGTTGGCTGTGTCTACAAGTTTATATACTGTAATGTCTGCTAGAAAATAATTGAAAATCTTCACAAATCTGTATTTATATATGTAGTATACATTATTGAATACGATTGGGTCTATGAGTGTTGTGATTAGTGTAAGAATTCGTAGAGAGATTAAGGAAATTTTAGAACAAAATAACGTGAATATAAGTGAAGAAATTAGAAGATTTTTAGAAGAACTTGCATGGAAGATTAAGATTAGAAAATTTGTTGAAGAATGGGATAAGATCTTGACAGAGATGAGACCTAGCGAAGAGGGTTTTTCAGTTAGAAGTGTGAGGGAAGATCGTGGGGATCATTGATTCTTCTGCATTGATCAAATATTTCTCACGTGAGAAAGGATGAGAAGATGTCAGAAGATATATGTTGGAAGGAGTGTTAACCATAGATCTAGCTGTTAAAGAGACCCTAAATGCTTTCCGGAAAAAGATTATAAAAGAAGAGATCATGTATGAGACAGTTGTTAAAATCATTAAAGACTTAACAGAGAACAGACCTTTTCCTTTGGAATCTCAAGAACGATACTTAACTGATGCATTTGAAATAGCTGTTAATAATCATATAACTATTCATATAACCATATATGATGCTCTCTTCATAGCTGTTGCTAAAAGAAGAAATCTAGAGCTTATAACAAGTGATAAAAAACAGGCAGATATTGCTGAAAGACTTGGAGTAAAAACAATACCAGTCTAGCTGAATTTTTAAGTTGATCTAGCCTAATAGTTCTTCTACAGCTCTTCTAGTTATAGGGTCTGAGATCATGTATCTGTTGTCTGTTTTCTCTATGATAGAGAGATTAAGTAGTGTGACCAGCAGTTCGTTAAGTGTTTTATCATTTATTGTTCTGCCCTCGATATCTTCAAGTCTATTTTTTATCTCGCTCCAGCTTCTTTCTTTTGTCAATAATTTCAATAGGATCTTATATCTATCACTTCTTCTGCTCTCTAGAAAATTTTTGATCTCTTGCTTAGCTATATCAACTGCTGTTTTAATAATCTCATCAATATTTTCAGAACAGGTCTTGATATTCATATAACAGTTGTAGCCGAACAGCGTGAGCCAGCCTATGACGCCTCCAAATGTTCTGGCTGCCTTCTCAATAATTTGTCTTGAAATCTCAACTCTCACTTCTTTAAATCCTTTCTCAAGAAAATCGATAGACTCTTCATAACTTAATCTTCTTGTAGACACAACATGTATATATCTGCCGTAGAGAGGTGATTTGCTATCATTGACACCTATGAATTTATATAAAAGACCTACCTCAGAACCTGTTAACACTATTCTAATATACTCTAGATTATCATATGCATATGCAAAAATTCTTGAAAAATTTATCCAAGTGATTTTTCTAAGTTCTTGTGCTTCATCAAATGCTATTATAACAGGCTCTCTAAGTTCAGAACCTATTTTATTAAGAGCAGAAAACAATTCTATAAGCTCGAATCTTTTGTCACCTCTCCAAGAGATGCCTACGGATAACGGTGATAAAGAGATCGTTATGCCATCAATTCTACGTAATCTCTCAACAATTTTCTTGTATAAAGAAGTGTTTCTAATTATAAAATCTTCTAAAGAAATCTTTATAACATTAGCAAAATCTCTGTAAGTCGGATAAACAGATAGCCTCGTGTCTAAATATATATAAGGGTGATTAAGCTCATTCAAAACAACTTTAAGAAGCGATGTCTTCCCAGATCTTCTAACTCCAATCAAAAGAGTTATAGGAGCTTTCTCTAAACCTTTTTTAAGCATCTCAAGCTCTTTATCAAAATCATATAGATCGTTTCTTCGATCTTTAGGTTTTATATCAAACAACAATACTTACTATACCCCAAGTTTACTTGGGGTATCCAAAGCTTATAAATCTCTTGTTTGTAATCAACTAATCTTAAGTTTACAACTGAAAGCCTCGCCCTTTAGGGCGGAGAGGAGGTCAGGATTTTAAGGAACATTAATTTATAAACAAGGATCAACGTGGAGATGGTCTTGATGCGGCGGCCGGGATTCGAACCCGGGATCTCCGGCGTGGCAGGCCGGCGTCCTAGACCAGGCTAGACTACCGCCGCCCTCTTCTATGTTTATAGTTTCTCAGAATATATTTTTATTTTCTCATAAATCAATGCAGGTCATATATTATGTATGAGATTGTTGATAGAGAGAGGTCTGGTGGAAATAGATTTGGTAGATATATTGTGAGATTTTATACTAGCTGTGTCGGTGTGAAAAGACTTTATCTAGTCTCATCTTTCACCTCATATATTCCCGGCAGATTTGTTATGAGAAGATCTGGTGATATATGTGATGCCTGGACGAGACTGTGGGAAGGCTACTACCCATATTTTTTTGTAGACTCTCTTTTTGATGTATATGAAGATGATAATCCTAATAAGATAGAGATGAACTTTTTAGACAGAAGAATTAAAGCATCTATAGCAGATGTGGGTATTGAGAGACTCAAAAGATCTTTGGAGGAGGGAGGTCTTCATCCAGATTATATAGAACATGTAGAGACAGATCCTGTGTTTTTGTCAAGATATATAGATAAGATCGTGATAAGATTAAGAGCTTTAAAAAACGAGGTGAGAGATGTAGATGTTATAGCAATAGATTATGAAGGAGGAAGAAGAATATATAACATGGAGAAGTTTTTTACAGACGATTATTATGATTATTTTGAGACATATGTAAACAAAGATCTTGCGAGATACATCTTTACACTAGATCTTGGGAATAAAAAAGTTTTCTATGGCTACAACGGTTTTGAAGACACAAGATATATAGAGCCTAGAAAGATCTTTGGTTATCCACGAAAGACTTGGTGGATAGGCACAATATATTATTTAATTTTCCCAGACAGCTTTTATAACGCAGATCCAAACAATGATCCTCCGAACAAGATCAGCCCAGAGATCATACCTAGACCAAGAGGCTTTTTAGGAGGAGATTTAAAAGGTGTGATAGAGAAAATAGATCATCTGAAAAAACTCGGGATAGAAGCCATATATATGACGCCAATACATTTATCTCCATCTTATCATAGATATGATGTGTCTGACTACTTCAGCATAGATCCTTATTTAGGTGATGAGAATGATCTGAAGAGACTTATAGAGAAAGCTCATTTAGAAGATATAAAGATCATAATAGATCTTGTTCCTCATCATGCTTCTCCATGTATTAAAGAGATGATAGAGATATTAAAAGAAGGAAAAAGATCAAGATTTTGGAGATGGTTCAGATTTATTATTAATGATCTTGATGAATTAGATGAAGAGACCCGTGAGCTTTTCAGAGAATTTATATTAAAAAGATGCGAAGAGGTTCCAGAGAAACTTAGAGAGAAAAAACCTTTTTACGAGACTTTTCTAGGAACATGGCGTATGATCAATTGGAATCATGATGAAGAGGAGGTCATAAACTTTTTCAGAGCATATGTGAGATACTGGCTGAGTCTAGGCATAGACGGTTTAAGAATAGATGTTGCACATGGAATACCTGATCATTCAATTGAAAATATTTTTAAAGAGCTTAGAACTTTTGGAGAAGACAAGATACTTATACTAGAGATCATGAATGATATAACAAATTATGAGCTAGGGATCAACAGTGTCTTAGCTATGAATTACGACTTATATAACATGAGCCTCAGATTCTTTATAAACAAAGAGATCGATGCTTATGAATATGTTAAAAGTCTCAACAAAATCTATTCAAAACTACCGATCTACACAGCAAATTCTTTATATAATCTCCTCGGTAGTCATGACACGCCACGAATATATACGGTTATTAATAAAGACATTAGACTTCTAAAGATAATGTATACATTGCTCTTCATAATATATGGTTCTCCCTCAATATATTATGGCGATGAGATAGGAATGGAGGGAGGAGGAGATCCTGACAATAGAAGAGCTATGATCTGGGACGAGAAATTATGGAATAGAGAGATCTATGAACATATTAAAAGACTTATAAAACTTAGAAAAAAATTTGAGACTCTGAGAATCGGTTTCACAAGATTGTATCCTATAGATAGAGACACGTTAGTTATAAAAAGATTCTTAGATGAAGAAAGTATTATAGGAGTATTCACCAGAGAAAACATTAGAAGAAGATATTTAGTTATAAAACCTTCTCAGATAAAAATAAAATATCCAGAGAAAAGATTTGTAATAGACCTGAGAGAAGGATATAGAGTTTTAAGACATAGATCTTCTAGACCTCGAGATGTGGAAGTACTTTTATAAAGATATTCCAAAGATCATGTTTTATGCTAAGATCACTGTCGCAAGATAGTAAGCAGCGATCTGAGAGAGAACATATCTCCAGAAATTATATCCCATAAATCTAGCTATAAAACCTCCTATTAGCACGCTTAAAAACATGTATATAGTGCTGATAATTATTCTGACAATAAAATCTGTTGTGACATATATCATAGATATTGTCATCAGAAATAGATATGCAAAAAAGACTCCAATAAAAATTCTTACAAGATAAAATTTGTAATCAAAATATTTTTTCATTTTATCACCAAATTATTTTCTGGAGCATACAGTGCCTATTAAAAATATGAGTTGGATTGATATAAACGTTTGGATCAAAGAGAACATAAATTTTCTAAGAGACTCTGTGATAGATAATATATATGGTTTCAAAGACTCTCTAGTTCTGAGATTAAGATCTAGAGATGGCGAGAAGAGATTATTATTATCAAAGCCTGGCTTTTACATATTTCTTTCTCCCGAGACTATTTTTGATAAAAAAGATCTTAGTTTTGAAGAAAACTTCGTATTACTATTAAGAAGATATGTGAGAGACTGTAAGATTAGAGATGTAAGACAACAGCCTTGTGAAAGAATTGTTGAGATAGAGATTTTATGTAGAGACTCAAGATATACATTGACTATCGAGCTGATCCCTAGAGGAGTTATAGTATTAAGAGATGAGAATAACAAGATCAAGGCTTTAAACAGATCTTTAAAAACAAAAGATAGAGCATTAAAGATCAATTCTTTGTATATCTATCCGCCGAAGAACATAAACATATATTGTGAGAAAGATCTTAAGAAACTGATTGAGAACTTTAGAAAAGGATATGATCTTGTTAGAGGATTAGTTGTTGGTCTAGGACTTCCTCCCGAGACTGCTGAGGAGTATATATATAGAAATAAACTTGATAAAAATATTGATCCTAAGAAGATGTCTGGTGAAGAGATCATTAGATTAATAAATGATCTGAGGAGATTCATAGATGAGATCATTCAAAATCCTAAGCCTTGTGTAATATATGATCAGAATAAAAAAGCATCTGAGTATTACGTATATCAGCCGTCTTCAAAAAAAGATATATGTATAACTAAAGAGAGTTTTAATGATGTATTAAAAGAATATTATGTTTCAAAGATAAGATCTTTTGTTGAAGAAGATCAGATGATTAATGAATATATTAGATTAAAAGATCAGTTGACACAAGATCTTGAGAGAATTTCAAGAGAGCTTGAAAACATGATCAAGACTAAAGATCTTATAGATCATAACTATCATATTTTTGAAAAAATATTTTCTTGTTACAAGGATCTGTTGAAAGAGAAAGGTGAGAAAATAAGTTGTCCTGAGAAAGATGAGATAGAATGTGTCTATAGAGTAGATAGAGGTAGATTAAAAATAACTTGTGGAGAAATATCTTTTGAACTAGATCTTCTGAGAGATTTCAGAGATAACTACATAGAGATCTCTAGAAAGATCTCTCAGCTAGAGCGTGGCATTGAGAAAATAAAAGAGAATATCAATGATCTTGAGAGAAAAATAATGGAGAGAAAGATCGAGCTTGAGAAACTTAGACAAATATCTGAGATAAAAAGATCTAGAGAAATAGAGTGGTTTGAGAGGTTTCATTGGATAATAACCTCAGAAGGTTTTCTAGCTATAGGAGGCAGAGATATTGATCAGAACGAGATGCTTGTAAGAAAATATCTTGAGAAAGAAGATCTTTTCTTTCACGCTGATATACATGGAGGCTCTGTGTTTATACTTAAAAAAGGCTCTCAGGCTGGGGAGAGATCTATAGCTGAGACAGCTCATCTCGCAGGTTGTTATAGCAAAGCGTGGAGCGCAGGCTACGGCTCTATAGACGTGTTTTATGTAAAAGGTGAGCAGGTCTCTAAGACGCCTCCCTCAGGAGAGTATCTACCAAAAGGTTCTTTCATGATCTATGGAGAGAAAAGATGGGTTAAAAATGTGAAATTACTCCTCGGCATCGGAGTTGAGATTATTGATGACAAATATCCTCGAGTTATTGTTGGAGATCCTGAGCTGATAAGATCTAGAGCAAAGATCTATGCAATAATCTCTCCTGGAGAAGAGTCTCCTAAGAATGTTGCTGAGAAAATATTTGAGAAATGGATTGAAAAACATAAAGAACTTGAGATCATGTTAAGATCTTTAGATCTCGAGGAGATTATTAAAAAGATCCCTGGAAGATCTAGAGTGATCTTTATAAGCTAGTTTTATCTAAATCTATGCGGCATAAGATCTTTGAGAGCATCAATGTTTATGCCAGAGACTTTCATCATAAAAAGCTCCATAAGAGGATAGATCTCAGCCTCAATCAAATGGCCAGCATAAGTGCAAGCCTCGCTCTTTAGGGCGGGGGGTATATTTTATAAGTTTTTATAATATTTTGTGGGTCGGGTCTTTGGCGGACAGAAAATTTAGAATGTCCGGCGGGGGGAATCCCCGAGGTGTGTCCGTCAGAGATTCCGACCCTCTTCAGTTTTTTAGAGAGCTTGTTGAGAAGAGAAAGAAGAGTAATAAAAGAGCTGTAAGGCTGAGACTGCTTCCAGAGAAACATGAGGAGGAGATATTGTTTAACATAGGATTGACATCTGTGAGGTTGTGGAATGAGCTTAATTATGAGAAGAGACAGCTGTTTTTTAAGAACGATCTGAAGCCTGAGAAAAGAATTGAGATCAACAGAAGATATTATCATAAGTATAAGAATTTTCTAGGTGTTAATGCTGGTCAAGTAATTAATAAAAATGAGGAGGCCTGGGAATCATTTTTTGAGCTTTTGAAAATGAAGAGACAGAGAAGATTACCGCCTCATATCAGAAAGATTTCTCCGCCAGGATATTGGAAAGATAAGATCACAGGAGAAAAGAAGATCTATATGTTGATTAGAAACGATAGATATTATTTAGAGCCTATTAATAAAGGTGAGGGTCGTCTGGTTCTTAAAGATTTTAAACTTAGTATAAGATATGTTGGCAGGATCAAGTGGGAAGGCAAACAGGGGAGACTAGAAATTATTTATGAGGCTGGCAGATGGTTTGCTTATATACCTATAGAAGTTGGAGAAAAACCTTCTAAATCAAATCCAAAGGGCTATATAATGCCTAATTATAAAGATAAGAAAAATAGGATCGTTGATCCTAAAAGTATCAAACAGAGAGATCCTGTTGGAGATAAAAAGGCTTTCATAGATATAGGTCTTAACAATTTGTTTGCTGTGGTAGTCTCAGACGGATCAGCATTCCTTGTCAAAGGAGGATCTATTAAATCTGAATACTACTGGTGGAAAAGAGAGATCTCTACATATCAAGCTGTTAGAGATCTGCTTAGAAACGCTGGGATCCATAGATGGAAAGATTATCATGAGAAATATCTTAAAGCATTATATAAAAGAGATGAGAGGCTTAGACATCTCTATAGAACAGCTATTAGATTTCTAGCTGAGACATTATGGAGTAGAGGAGTTATGAAGATATATATTGGATACCCTATTATGCTCTCACAATATAATGGTAATGAGTACAACAATAACATATGGTGGTATAGAAAGATAATATTGTGGATGATAGATGTGTTTATAGAGTACGGGATAGACGTTGAGATCGTCCCTGAGGATCATACAAGTATAAAATGTTCTATATGTGGAGAAATACATAAAAATGGAAGAATATATAGAGGACTATACATATGTAGAAAAACTAATAAAAAGATTAATGCAGATATAAATGCGGCATTAAACATAGCAAGAAGAATAGGATACAAGATTACAACAACAAGAAAAATTGAGAGCTATTTGATATCACATAACGGCGTGAAATCATTAATCCCCCGCCAGAGGGCTAACACCCGAGACCCAGAGGTTCGAAACCCCGCCCTTTAGGGCGGGGAGGGGTCATCAGCGTATGAATAAGTCTCTCTCACATCTCCACTATATGTTAAGCCCAGGACCACATGTATATGTGGATGATATCTCTCTCCATTCCATATCACAGATCCTATTATCGATGCAACTTCTACAGCTCTATTCTCTCCAGATCTTATCTCAATAATCTCGTATCCTGATGCCTCTTTAAAAAATCCTATTCTAGCTCTTCTAAAACCTCCTAACCCATAGAATATTAGAAACTGTGTCTTCTCAGAATCAGCCAATCTGATCAATGTCTCAGGAATCTTCTCTCCAGGTTCTAGTCTGACAATATATATCTCCTCAGCTTTTGTCTTAATAAATCTCAGATGACTCACCTCAGAAATTTTTCATTATCTATTATTTAAAGAGAGTATTTCATGAATCACCTTCTGAGCCTCAAAAAGATCTTTAGCTATATAGTTGGGTCTCACATGATCTATTTTTATATTAAATATCTTCATATACATAGTCTCTCTAACGCCTTTATCATAACGATCTATGTATATAGTCTTCAGACCATATAGAGATGGGAAGTATATATCAAACACAAGATCGTCACCGATCATTATTTTAAACACATTCTCATTCACTGAATCCTTTGTCTCGAAAAAACATCTAGAGTTTTTGAGACAACCTTTTTTATCAGGCGTATATACATGATCAAAATATTTCTCAATGTTAGCATAAGATATGACGCACTCCTGAAATTTTGATAAACCATTTGTGGCCAGTATCATCATATCTATGTCATATGAATATCTGATCTTTTCTAGAAAAAGTATTGCGTCATCATATACAAAGGTTTTGTCGCAATATCTCTTATGAATCGATACGACATCGACTGATCTGTTGACAGAATATTTTCTCAACAAAAGATCTGTTATATACTGCCAGTCAAATGCTTTCAAAGGATCCTCGATTAAAAGTTTTAAATGAGTCTCTAAAAAACTTCTTCTAACAGTCTCTTCATCTAAACCAGTGAATTCTGATAGTACTCTACGTATCTCAGGTAATGTGTATGATCCCAATGGATTTGCGACTAGAGTGCCGTCAAGATCTATGAAAAGAATCTTTTTAATCCTCAATTAGACTCCAGAGAATATGTTTTAGCAAGAATATATTGATAAATATTGACACAAAAATTTTTATATTTCAAAATTACAGTGTTACATTGGTGATATGTAACTATGATAGATGATTTTATTAAGAAAATTGATGAGATATTTGAGAAAGCTGAGAATAGATTAGATGAGATCTATAAAGAAGTTGAGAAAATGCTTTTAAAAGGATCTGGTAGAGAAGCTTTTAGATATTGGAGATATGAGATAAGATCTTTGGGAAGAGAGTTGAGACGTTCTTTAGAAGATCTGAAGATTAAAATTGAAGACTCAAAATTATCTGAAGATGAGCTGATTAAAATCAGAGATTACATGAGAAAGAAAATAGATCTTTTCATAGATAGACTTAATGATCTTGTTGATCGGCTTGAGGAGACTGCTGAAGAGAGAGGACTTCCATTTCCACGTATATATGTAAGTTTCAGAAGACTTCCAGAGATAGTTGCAACATCAATAACAGCAACAATAAGAAGTCTTGATAAAATAATAAGAGAGATCGGGGAGGAGATCAGTAGAGTGGCCTCTGGAGTCTATGTAGAGAGAGATACAGAGGTTGTATCATCTGTCAGAATAAGATCTGATGATCTGAAGATTATAGATGAGCTTGTTAACGCGGGGATTTTCAGAAGCAGAAGTGAGGCGGTGTCATATTTCACTAGAAAAGGTATGGAATGTAATAAAGAATGGATTTCAAAAGCATTAGAAGAGATCAAGAAAATTAGAGAGATCCAAGACAGTCTTAAGAGAGAGCTTGAGAAATAACTTAATATATAGAAATAACTTAATATATGTTTGGATAGATAATGTTCTCAATATTATAAGCATTATTACCAATCATGATCCATAGAGAGACGACTATATACTTCCACTGATAACCCTGAGGAACACCTATTTTAACAACAAGCTGTCCTAAAGGAGCCGGCGGAAGAGGAAGTTTACATAGATCCACACTGGAGGAGACCCCTCTCGTTACATCTTTTAGAGAGACCCAGCCATCCTGAGCCTTGACATAGAGATATGATGAAGACAACATGATCAGACCATTACTAGGAGTATTACATTGTGTAAAACTTAATTGTTCCACGATCACGTTAGAAGGTTCAAAAGGCTCAGAGTAATAGACGTTGTCCACAGAAATCATCTGAAAGTTGGTATACCATATTCTTCCAGGCTCTGTCAAAAGATTGTTTGTGGCCTCAGCAGTTATCAATGGAGAGACTCCCACAAGCTGTAAAGATCCTATTCTAATGATCCTTACGACTAGATATAGAGTATTATCGGCGACATAGGCATCTTCTATACCTACATAAAAGTCGTATCGAGAGCCTTCCACAGTGTTTGAGATCCTTATTTTATAAGAATAATCATTAACCCATGTGAGAGTTAGATAAAAAAGTGCTGAGCCTATTGCTATTCCTATTGATGTGAGAATTATTGTTGATATAATCTCTGTCTGTGCTTTAGATAATCTCTTCATCATCAAGAGCGGGATCCCTATTGATTATAATGTATACAAAAATATATATTCTTTGAAACAGAATCAGTTTTTAGAGAACATGAGCTCATACAAAAAAGCTCTTTCAAATCTAGTGGTATTCATAATAGGAGTGATAATATTATTAACAACCTTAGTACCATTATTTATGTTTCTCACAAGCTCTAGAACAGATATTGAGAAGATAATAAGAGGTTACGAAGATTTTCAGAATCTGAGAGAGCTAGAGAAATTAAGTGTAGAGGCAGACTACACCTCTTCTACACCAGAGATGTTTTATCTAAGAAACACAGGAAGCATCCCAATAAAAATTGTGAGAAGCGTTATACAAGACAGCTCAGGAATATATTATTACACAAATAATCTATTGATAGACGTAGGACAGAGAATATCATTAAAACAAATCTTTGACCAGCTAGGTCTCTCCTACGACCCTATAAAATTGAAATACGTGGTGACCGCGAGAGGCTCTGTATTCTTTATAGCAGATCAGATAATAAAACTATCTATTCCACAATATACTTCTCCAGGAGGCGGCCAGGGAAGCGGAGGAGCAGGAGGCGGAACAGGATCTCAGCCTTCAGGAGGCTTTGTAGGAGGCAGCCCATTCATACCTCCTTCAAGCTTGTTCTACTGGAATTTTACTAACGCCATAAATAAAAGTAGGGTGTCAGCAAATTATAGTATCTCATCGGCGACTTGTGATACAACAGGTACTCCTTGGGTCGGACTGATCATCAATTACCCAAACAATGTTCTCACATCAAGAGATAAAGATAATAAAAACATCGTCACACTAAATCTAACGGGTTCGCAGGATCAAGGTGCGAGTGGAAAGAAAAATGATAGTGGATGTGTTAGTTTTATATTTAAAGACCTCTTAAATGTCTCAGGATCTTATGTCGTTGTCGTTTATTACAGAATTGTTGTGTCCACTTTTCAGGATAAAAATAAATCAGATCAAAGTAATCAGACGAGAGTTTCTGTGAATCTCACTTTTGGCATAATATCTAATGATAAGTTGTTAAGCACTTCTGTGACGACTTTTGAATGGGCTCCTAAGAGTAATACTGATTATCTTGTATACTCTGGGTATACTGTCATACCAGTATTTAATCCTGAGACTGGGCAATCAGTAGTATCTGGTCAAGCGAATCTTCTTGTTTCTATAGTTCTTACACAGATAAATGGTCAAGGGAGTTATCAGGTGGGGATTGAGTATCTAGCTTTTCAAGGCGTTGCGGTGAATCCTGTTCCAGTAGGTTAGTTTTTTAGTTTTTTAATAAAATTATTTTTAGGTGTGGTTATGAGACGTAGAAGAAGTATATTTGATCTTTTTGATGAGCTTTTTAGAGAGATTGAGGAAGAGATGAACGAGTTTATCAGAAGATGGGAGGGCTACGGCTTTGAGGAAGAGCTTCCTAGAGATGTTAAAAGAAAAAGCTATTACTATGGCTTTAGAATAACTATTGGTCCTGATGGTGTTCCTAAGATAGAGACTTTTGGTAATAGAAGACCTGTTGTTATTGAGGAGGGGAGGCCTAGAAGAGTTGTTTCTGATGAGATAGAGCCTTTAGTTGATGTATATGAGGAGGGCGATACTGTGACTATTGTTGCTGAGATGCCTGGTGTTGAGAAAGAGAAGATTAAGATAAGAGCTGAAGGTAGAAGACTTGTTATTGAGGCCAGCGATGGAAGAAAATATTATAAAGAAGTAGATCTTCCGACAGAAGTTGATGTGAAAAGTGCCAAGGCTTCTTATAAAAACGGCATTCTAGAGATCAAACTTAAAAAGAAGAGCGGCGTAGCTGGCGAAGAGATCAAGGTAGAGTGAAAAAAGCTATTGTTTCTTCTCCCAAGATTTTTTAAGCGCACTAGTCATTTCATAAATTATTTTCTCAGGATCTTCAGCCAACATTATTGCTGAAGCAACAAGAACTCCTTCAGACCCCAGCTCTACAGCTTTAGAGACGTCCTCATAATTAGTTATTCCAGCACCAGCCAAAACTTTTATATCTCTATCAATTTTTTTAATAATCTCAACGCCTTCTGTGATGATCTCAGGCCTGACTTTTGACACTGCTTTTCCAGAGCCTATGAGCTCAGGAGGTTCTAAAGCTATTGCATCAGGTTTTAAAACAGAGATCATCTTAGCCACAGTATTGTTCTCAGCACATACGAGAGTCTCTAAACCAAGTTTTCTAGACATCTCAATAACACTATTTATAAATCTTAGATCAACCTTTTTCTCACTATGATTAATAATCACACCTCTCACGCCAATGTCTTTCAGAGCCTCTAAAGGAATGCTCCCTGTGTAAGCGCCGTAGCCCAGAGGATCTGCGTATTGAGCATATACATATGCACCTATCTTCAGAATATCTCTGATCTCTGTGAACGGTGGCGCAACAATTATCTCAATATCCTCTCTCTCAGAAATTCTTCTGGCATATTCAGCTATTTTAAGACCTCTCTCGCCATAAGCCTGTTTATAATTTTTGTAGTTGATAACAAGTACAGGAGGTCTCAAAAAAGATTCCTCTTTTAATCATGATGTGAAAGAAGATCTGTTTTCACTTTAGGAGGCGCAGCTTTTCTCTCACCAGTCTCAACAAATCTATTCTTGATCTTCTCAAGAACCTGTGGCAGAGTTGTATACTCCATCTCATCAGGACCTAGTCTATGAGGCATAAATGGACCGTGTCTTCTCATATAATCAGTGATCATGAGAGCAAGTCTTCTAGTCTCGTCCCAAGCGACATCATCAAAAAGATCTGCTGGACCAATAAGTCTGCCATTTTTAACGTTAAATCCTAAAGCAACCACTCTAGGAGGACCGTCGAACCTCGTCATCTTAGCATGTCTAAGTCCCACAGGCATCAGAGGCCCGTGATGACTGCCTCTCATCCACCCTGCAACTAGATGTGGATGTGCAAAAGCCTCTAAAACCTCTCCAACAGCTGGAAAGCCGCTCTGAGTTCTCACCACTGCGACAGGATCGTCTTTACCAACATATTGTCCTGCTATGAGACTTAACCTCTCAACACTTACGACAGCTGCGATCTCGTCGTCAATTTTTCTACGAACTCTTCTCACAATAAATCTTCCTGGAGTCCCTATCAATGCAAGCATATCATAAATCTCCTCTGGAGCTTTGAAGACCACCTCTCTACCCTCGTACACATCGAAGACCTCAAATTTGAATCCATCGTGAAGCCTTGGATCAATTACTAAGCCTGCTGTGTTAAATGGGTCAGCAAATATTCTATACATAGGGAGATTAAATGCTCCAGGCTCAGTTTTATCAGCCATAAAAACTATGATCGGCTCGGCAGGTCTCTCATAAAACTCCATCTCAGCAACGCCCGGGCCCAGACCTCTCACATTTCCACTAAAAGCGTCACTCAAAAGATCTTGGCCAGCAGCATATAAGCCCAGCTCTTTAGCTACTTTAGTAGCTTCTTTAAAAGCCTGCCAAGCCAGCCCATGGATCTCGCTATCATCAACACCTCTTTTATGAGTCATTATAAGCTGAAGATCATCTCCAACATTAGTTACATAATAATCTGTTAACAATCCTTTCATCTTAGCTTCTGCAAGAACTCTGGAGGCTACAGCGATAGTATCTGGATGAACAACATGATGACCTGCTAAAGACCCTATGTCAGCCTTGATCACAGATACAGTAGTTTTAATCTTCTCTCCAGAGGACAAAATATTATCACCAAATAATCTTAGAGACTAAAGAGTTAATAAATTATTAAGACGTAAAATTTTCAAAAGATCTTTTTCGCAAATTATTATCAAAAGATCCTGATTATAATCAGTTAAAATTATCTCTCTTTATCAATTTCTTCAATAACTTTTTTAATAAGTTTCTTCAGCTCAGAATCTTCTGTAGCCCTCTGATCTTTTATAGGAGCTATTCTAGCAGGTTTCTTGGCAGATATTCTATAGATAGATTCTAACAACTGATCTTCGTATGGAACGCCTATAAACTCTACTCTCTCATTAATAGCTATAGTAGGCACAGACGTCACAGCATATTTCTCAGCAATATCCATATTCTCATAAGCCTCCACCACTACAGATATTATGTTGCTCTTTCCAGCTTTATAAGATTCGAATGCGACCATATTAGCTAATAAAACAGCATATGGACAGTATGGACATGATGGGGTCACAATAGTCTCTATAACAGCTCTCGAATTAAACTCTTTAATACGTCTTATAGTATCTGGCTCAAGACCACTGTCGTTCTGACTGATTCTTATTATCGTCTCTACAAGTGCTCTAATCTCTTCACCTGCTGGAATACCATAGTATCTTATAGATCCGTCTAAGAAGTATATTGTTGGAAATCTGTTTATCCCAAGCTTTTTAATGATACTGTCATCAGAACCTTTTTTATACACCTTGAATCTAAATAAATTCTCTCCATTTCTCATAGGAGAATTCTCTGAAATAGTCTTAAACATTGATATTGTAGCTTCACACCATTCACACTCATCACTCACAAATATGTCTGCATGAACTTTATCTCTCATATCATTTAATGCCTCTCTCAGAGCCTCTATCTCCTCAGGATCAAAATCTACTTTAAATCCATACATCTTCTCTACAACACCTTTAGTATATATAAGAAATATTCTGAATATAAGCTTATACTCTTCATAAGAGACAGTTTTTTAAGAGTTTTTCTCAGAGGATCTCAATAGATCTCTAAGATCTTCTATTCTTAAGATCTTCATCATAGGATATGAGACTATTAATAAAACAAGAAAAGTCACTATTCTATAGGTTACAGCAAAACTTACAGCTATATATGGTGAGATGCCTAATACCTGTAGAGCCAGTGTTATTATAAACTCCATAAAACCTGCCAATCCGCTGACTGAGACAGGCATTATCCAATAGATCAGTTGAGTAAAAAGTGCTATGATAAAAGCATTTAACAAGCCTATGCCATACATGAAGCTATTGATCAATATATACATAGATGTTGTAAGAAAAAGCCATTCGCCAGCAGATGCTAAAAATGATAATAGAGAATATTTTGATAAAAAAATGTTTTTTATAGAATTTTTATATTCATACACGAAATAGCTGGGGTCAAAAAGGATCTTTTCTTTATAATATTTTTCTTCTAAAAAACTCTTTATCTTCCCAAGGATCTTTCTAAACAATCCCGTGCCTAAAAAGCCTGTGAGCCCAATATTAGGAATGATCACTAGAAGAGTATATATGATTATTATAACAAGTTCTGTGAATGATATATTTAACTTTCCTAAGACTATGTATCTAGCAATCAAAAGTATGAAGATCATTAGAAAAGCTGATGATGAAACATAGATTCTATGAATCATTATTGTGGAAATAGTCTTAGAACTTTCAAGACCTAATCTCTTGTTTGTTAATACAAGTCTCATCAACTCAGTCACAGCTCCAACAGGTATTATATAGCCTGATAAAAGTGCTATAGATACTATGCCAAAAACTTCTCTAAATCTCGCCTTCTGTTTATCAACACCTCCTCCTAATAATATCAAATGCCAGGCCAGCCCGTGGAAAAAAATTGCGACAAATATTGATAAAGCTAATAACATAAGAGATGTCAAAGAGATCATTTTAAAAGTCTCTATGACTTTATCAATGCCCAGACTATAAACATAGATCATATAAGCGATCAAGCTTACACTTATTATGATCAATGGTGCCGAGATCTTGATCTTCAAATATTTTTCCCAAAAAAGATTTCTCAAAAAAACTTTATTTTTCAAAAACAGCTACTGATACTCTATATGAATTCTTCCTTCAACAATTTTTGTCTTAGCTTTTTCTCTGATCATTCTCTTCAAGATCTTGCCTACGGCTGATTTAGGAAGCTCTTTTACAAAAACGATTCTCTTAGGAACTTTATATGACGCAAGATGTTTCTTGAGATACTCCAAAAGATCGTTTTCAGAGATCTTGTTTTCATAACCTTCTTTTAATACTATGAACGCCACAGGGATCTCTCCTGCCACGTCCTCAGGATCTTTAAGACCTACCACCGCAGCCTCTTTAACAGCCTCATGTTTATACAAAAGCTCCTCGATCTCTCTAGGATACACAGAATATCCTTTATATTTTATCATGTCCTTCTTTCTATCAACAACATAGAAGTATCCCTCCTCATCCATATACCCTAGATCTCCTGTTCTAAACCATTTAAATCCTCCAAACTCAAAAAATGCTTTCTCAGTCTCCTCAGGCATATTATGATATCCTGCGAAGACCTGAGGACCACTTATAACTATCTCACCAATCTCTCCTGGAGGTAGTAGTATAGGCTTCTCAGGATCTGCTATTGCGGCATATGTATTTGGTATTGGAACACCTATAGACCCAGGCTTATATCTTCCTCTGACAGGATTAACATGAGTGACTACTGAGGTCTCTGTCAGACCATATCCCTCTCTAAGATTAGCTCCTGTAAGCTCCTCAAATCTTCTTAAGATCTCCACTGGAAGAGGAGCAGCGCCACTGATGGCTGCAGTAAGAGATCTTAGGTTATATTTCTTCGCCAGAGGACTATTAACTATGTAAGTATATATGGTGGGGACTCCGTGAAGAAGTTCTATCTTTTTTCTCTCAATCTCTCTCAACACCTGCTCTAGATCCCATCTCGGGAAAACTATTATAGTAGATCTTGTCCATATGCCTGTGAATAACGTCGCCACAAGACCATATATATGAAACCATGGAAGAACTCCTGCATATATATATCCTTTACGACTTCCATCAGGTTTAGGAGGATGCCACGCAGCCACCTGTTGCATGTTTGCAACAACATTTCTATGAAGTATCATAGCTCCTTTAGGAACTCCCGTCGTCCCTCCAGTATACATCAACAAAGCCAGATCTTCAGGAGAGATCTTTACATCTACCCTTCTAGGATCTTTTATGAATCTCCTTATCTCACTAAACATTCTTCTTATGACATCAGTCTCTTCTACAGAAGGAGGCCTCTCTTTTAATCTATAAAGTATATTCAGTGGAAATCTCAAAGCATCTGAGATGCTTGTCACATAAACTTTTCTAAGACCAGCTTCCCTCTCGATCTCTCTATATTTATTTATAAAAAGATCTAGTATGACCAGATATTTAGCTCCTGAACTCTTGATCTGATATAACATCTCAGACGATGTATAAAGCGGGTTTATAGGCGTTGCAACGCCGCCTGCCTTAAGAACACCTAACAAAGCAATTACAAACTGAGGAGTATTAGGAAGCATTATAGCAACTACATCACCTTTTGATAAACCATCTCGTATAAGAGTTTTTGCAAAAGCCTCTGACAAAAGATCTATCTCCTTGTAAGTATATTTTCTATTGAAAAATATGAGAAATACTCTATCTCTTTCCTCTTCAGCTATTCTTCTAAATACGCTCGGGATCGTGTCTATCAAAAGATCCAGCTTCTTAGGCACATAATCATCATAATTAACAGTCCAGAAAGCTGACTTAATCTTCTCAACAATGTCTTCTTTCGTCAAAATCTCGACCTCATTATAACATATATTTTAAAATTAAAATTTTTTCAGAACTAGATAATAAAGATCCTTAATATCTCTTTAAAATATTTTGTTTATCATCTTCGATGAAAACTCGTATGAAAGGTTCACGTGTAGTCTCCCGAGGGAATATCTTTAAGATCTTTATTATTTTTTATCTAG
Source organism: Desulfurococcales archaeon (assembly GCA_009903825.1). Taxonomy (GTDB): domain Archaea; phylum Thermoproteota; class Thermoprotei_A; order Sulfolobales; family AG1; genus WYEN01. The sequence goes on along the minus strand of WYEN01000104.1, from coordinate 37,361 downwards.
TCTAGCTTTTAAAATTTTTAAAAATTTAATTGATCAGAGGTTATTCAATGATCTTTTCTATTATAAGATCTGCTTTATATGATATAAGATCATCGTATTTCTGACCTACGCCGACAAATATTATTGGTTTATTGATTGTTGTTATTATGCTGAGAGCTGATCCTCCTGACGCGTCTGCATCTAATTTTGTTAATATCACTCCATCAACACCAATATATTTGTCAAATTCTATAGCCTGGTTCACAGCGTCATTACCTGTTAACGCGTCTAAAACCAGGATCTTAAGATCTGGTGAAGACACTCTTGAGATCTTCTTTATCTCATTCATCAGATCAATATCTGTGTGCTGTCTTCCTGCAGAATCTATTAATATGACATCAAAACTATTTTTCTGAGCATATTTGATCGAGTCAAAGACTAAAGCCGCCGGGTCATAACCATATCTGCCTCTGAATATCGGTATCGAAAGTTTTTTACAGTGGATCTCAAGCTGTTCTTGAGCACCTGCTCTGAAAGTATCGGCAGCCACAACAAGAACTTTAAGACCTCTGTCTCTTAGATATTTAGCTACTTTAGCTATTGTAGTAGTCTTTCCAACACCATTTACTCCCATAAAAAGGATCTTATAAGGCTTTGAAGAATTTTTGATCATTTCAACAAGATCTTTGTTCCACTCACCTCTTTTAAGATATTCTATCAAGATCTCTCTAAATTTATCTTTTATAAATCTTTTTTTATCTTCAAATAAGCCTATCTTCGACCCTACGATCTTTTTCTCCAGATCTTTAATTATATTCTCAGCAACTTCATAGGCAACGTCCGCCTCAACAAGATCTATGATCAGCTCCTCAGATAATTTTGAAATATCTTCTTGAGAAATCTCTTTTCCAAATCTCTCTTCAGAGATCTTCTCCATCTTCTCAGATATCTTATCAATTGCTTTTGAAAATATCTCACGTATTTTTCTAAACATATTCTAATCCTTGACTTAATATCTATAGTCAAAGATAATAATTCTAGTGCAAACAATTTAAAGGCTTTAGATCCTGAGAATTTTTATTTTTCTATTCTCGTATTTATTTATAGGGATTACAATGGGGACTAAAGGCAAGAAACCTATCTCAGCTATGGAGAAAAGACAGATGAGAGAACTTGAGAAAGAGAAGAAGACTAAGAAAGAGGTTAAGAAAGAGGAGAGAGAGAGTAAAAAAATCAGTGTCTCAGAGCTTGATGAAAAGATCATAGGCAGAGCAAAGATAGAGCTTATAGATCTTAAGGTGGTCACTCCATATCAAGCTAAAGAGAAGCTGGGCATTCCATATTCATTATCTAAAAAATTGCTCAGATATCTTGAGAGAGAGGGAGTACTTAATCTATATTCTTCTAATCATAGAATAAGAATATATGTTCCAGCAGGCAAATGATTTCGTATTTTAGATGACAGGATCTTATGATGAGGGTTGGTATTTCTGATTGATGAAGAATGACACCAGCACTGATCTTTGTGAAGACGTCGTCTGTGAAGAGAGATATGTTCTCATATATATAGATGAGAGAAGAAGATATATCATAAAGATCCGTAGAGGAGAGAGATTTAGTAGTGATAAAGGATATATTGATCATGACGATCTTATAGGTCTCAGCTATGGCTCTCAGATAAAACTTTCATCAGGTGTAAAAGCTTATGTTCTAAAACCTTCACTTGAAGATCTTGTGTATAAGATCTTTAGAAGACCTACACAAGTTTTGTATCCGAAAGATCTTGGGTTAATATTAGTCATGCTGGATCTAAGTAGCGGCAAGAGAGTTCTGGAGGCAGGTGTGGGGTCAGGTGTTGCAACAGCTTTTTTAGCAAGAGCGGTTGCTCCAAATGGTAGAGTATATGGATATGAGATCAGAGAAGATTTTGCTGAGACAGCTCTTAATAATCTCTCTAAGATAGGTCTAGATAGATATGTTGAGATCAAGATTAGAGATGTTTCTAAAGGAGTTGATGAGAAAGATCTTGATGCAGCATTAATAGATCTTTCTAATCCCTGGGATGTAACTGAGGTGGTATATGAGGCTTTGAGACCTGGAGCTCCTGTAATATTTTTTCTACCAACAATAAATCAAGTTGAGAAGCTGCTTAACAAATTATATTTAGATAACAAATGGATCCTTCCTAAACTTGTGGAGCTGTTAGAGAGAGAATACGAGACAAAAATAGGCGCCTTGAGACCTAAGACAGTCATGATCTCTCACACAGGCTATCTTATATATACAAGAAAGATTTTAAACAGATAATTAATCAAATACTGGGGCAGAATCTCAAGATGAGCCGTGATTATGTGGCAAATCTATTATCAAAATTTGAGGAGTTTGAAAAGTTGTTAAGAAACATTTCAGAAGATGTCTCGAAGGATAGAGAGTCTCTTACGAAGGAAATGAATAGATTATTAGATCAATTGGATAAAGATTTGGAGAAAGAGGTTTCTAAAATCGTTGATGAGGCTCGTAAAAGAATTGAGAATGAGATAGACAGGATCAGGAGAGAATATGATGAAAAGATTAGAGAGAAGATTAGAGAGGTAGAGAAAATATATGAGAATAGAAGAGAGAAGGCTATTGAAAATGCTTTAAGAAAATTTTTAGAGATATATGAGTTGACGTGATCAACATGAGTTTAAGCTCAGATCTTCTCTATATAACACCTAAGCTGAGAGTTATATATTCTACATGTCTTAACGAGAAGAATATTCAAGATCTTTTGCAGGCCAATAGTATAGATGATTATATGTATATTCTCAAAGAGACTAGTTATTATCAATATCTTAAAAATATTGATCCAAAGGATCTTTTGAGTCTAGAGCTTGCTTTAGACTCTCATCTGTATAATCTGACAAAAATTTTTCAGAAGATAGGAGGTTCAGACGTCTATATGCTGATAAGCTCAATGAGAAAGATCATGCTGATAAAAATGTTTGCCTCAATAATTAGAGGAGTATTAGAGAGACACAGTGAGAACATGAGAAAAATACTTAATCTATTGCCTGAGGAAACACGCGAATTTCTTGAAAAGACTCTCAGCGAGGAGATGAGTATCTCAAGGATCATGACAGAGATCGAGAGATCAGGTTTCTACGTATTCTCAAGATATTATAAAGAGTTTTCAAAGACTTTATCTTCTGAGATCTCAATAAATCTATCTTTAGATCTATCTTTATTAGAGGAGTTCTCAGAGATCTTAACATCGTATCCTGAGATAATAGAACTGATATGTCCAGAAGCTGATCTTTATATAATAAACTTTTTAAGTAAGACTATAATGCTCAATATTCAGGATAAGCTAAGCACATATATAAAAGATCTTTTGAGATACTCTTGTAAAATAGATCCTTCCACGCTTGAGGAGATGAGTTCTTCTGATGAGACAAGATTTTTAACACTTCTAAGAAGGATCTATCCTTCCACATTAATATCTCAAGATCTTACTGAGACAATGATCAATATAAGAGGTTTTGTAAGAAAAAATGTTAGAAAAAAATCTGTTTCATACATGTATTCCTATCCATTTAACTACGGCATATTATGGTCTGTATTTACATTAAAAAGATTTGATATAGAAGATCTTGTGTCTATAGCAAGTGGGAAAATAGGTCTGATCTCTACAGATATGATCAGAAGATTCGTCTCAATATAAAATCTCATTAAGATCAGCATATATTTTCTACATAATAAAGATTTAAAAAATTCAGCACTTAGTCTTCATCTTTCAAAGTTTAAATATCATCATCTCTTCTAATGATCCAGATTCTTCTATTGAAAAATTTATATTTTTTCAAAAAAAGACCGGGAGAGTGTCTTATGAATATATTGAATAAATATCTAGAGACCCTAGGTCTTCTATATCTTATATTGTTGATTCTCTCTATAACACCTGTAGAGATCCTCTCAGCAAAAGGATTAAATGAGAACACATCTGTGGACACACAGATTATTAATAAAGATCTTTTGAGCAGCTCTAGAGATGTTGTTCATATAATTCTTCCAGTGAGTGTTTTAAAAGATCTTCATGGCATAAGATTTGATTCTTTGATAGCATCATCTTGTGATGATAATAACACTCTTATTATTCCAAAGCTTGTCCCAAGAAAATTCTTTAGAACATTTCTCTCACCTATTAATGCCGCAATTCTAATGCCCGATGTCGATGATGGTATTTTGAATGAGAATGATCTTTTGATATTGACAGTTCCAATACCAAGATCCGGCTCTGGTAAAGACTTCTCTTCATGTCCATGGAATGTTTATGCTGTTAAACACGGTCTTAGAGATAGATATGTGATAAAACTTTCTCAAGGAGCAAAAATATTTACAGAAACGGGAGTAAAGATCTTGTCGTTCACAGTAGGAGTTGCAATATATTATGATCATGATCATAATAGAAAGCCTCATCTAAGAGATCTGCCGTTTGATATGGAGCTTTTAGCCAAGATAAGTGACGTGCTGAACATAGAGAGACCTAAGACACATATTGTTTTTCCAAATTTTGCTGGCGAGGCTGAGAAAGCCGAGATCTTTTGGAACACATGGCTAAACACGATCCGTGAGAGATTGATCAGTCTTAAACTCAGCGATAACATAATTGTTTCACATGAACATAGAGAGGGATTTATATACGACCCGACCAATGATCGAGTTGTTGCAGAGATATTAGATAAAGAGTCTGAGAAGAAGATATCTGAAGAATTCAGAAACATATATCCAACAGCTGAGCTGATAGACGGCGGCGGAGGCCCATCAAGATTTTATGAATTCGTTCTTATAACATTAAACAAGACAATATTAACAGGATCTAGATCAGTGAACATCTATCTTGGATATAACATATATAGCTTAGTAGTTTTCATCAGAGCAAACTCCACCTCCTCATCAGACTCCTATTTAGGAGTCCAAATTAATGTGATCGACACAAACACAGGTCAGATCGTGTGGAGCAACTCTTACACATATACTCTAAGCTCCACTCCTAGCAACATATATCTATATCCATCAATACCTTTCGACACAACCAGAAGATTCAATATAAGTATAACCTATTATTATGCAGGAGGATCATATCCATATATAATCTTGTCAACACTCAGGATCAGCAAGATCTGGGATAACATGCCTACAAGCGAAACATCAAAAGCTTATCAGATACTCTCAGTTGGGATAGCCTCTCTGAGACCTTATAAAGTTTCTGACTATCTTCCGCCAGGTTGTCAAAGAGCTAAAGCTTCTGACATGTTAGATCCGTCTGTATATGGAGGAGCTGTCTTTCAGATCTTTCCTGAGTTTCCTGCTGACCGTCAAGGGATCATTATGCCCTCTTCAATATCTTCTTTGACTGTTGATTCTGATGTTATGAATGGTCTGTATTATGATTCTCTGTATGGCTCAAGTCCTATTCTGTATATCGATATATGTGTTAGAAATCCTTCCTCTACAAGTTATACAGGCACTATAAATATTAAGATTGATGGAACAACTATTGCCTCTCAAACTGTTTCTGCACCACCGCTTCCATCATTTGGCTACGTAGGTTTTACATTTTTACAATGGTCAAATCCTTTAGGAGGTCATGGGCATTTTATAACAATAGAACATAACTTCCCAAGTAATAGCGGCGTAGAGCTATATATAGACATATTAATAGAATATCAATATGCACCAGAGATATGGAAAGAAACAAGCTATATAACATGGGCCCAAATGAAAAGCGCTTTTCTTAAGATCCAAATGACTCAAGACAGTAGAATATGGACACTTTATAAATCAGGAATTGTCGTAGAATCTACAGCTTTTGGCGACTCAGATCTTGAGAGTATGATTGTTAAACATTTAGTGTCAACATCGGACTATCCGAGAATATTCGAGATATATTTAGCTGTTAAACCTCCTTCATCCAACTCGATCCCTGGTTGTGTTATTAGATATAGAGAGGGGACAAGAGCTGATTATTACATAGGTGCTGTGGTGGTCGCTTGGAGCATCATCTCTACCGGAGTAGAGTTTTTAAGTCTTGTGGGAGCCATTACTCTTTCTCAGCCTGTATCGTTGGGTATGTATGTTGCTGGAAATCTGATCACAATATTAAGTATGGCTAGAGAAACTTTAAGTCTCTCGATAACCTCTGACGGAACCTATGTTTGTTATTGGTCTCCTGGATTAAATAATTATAGAGCAGCAGAATTAGAGCTTGGAATACAATATAGTAGTTTACCGCAGGACACTTCACATTATATAATAATAGGTGCTAATGTTGGTTGGTACACTAGACCGATCATATTTAAAATACCAAGCTGGCCACGCAGTCAAATCCTTGCATCAGCACCTTTTGATGAGAGGTATCCTGGTTTCTATGGAAGATACCCTGGTGAAGTAATATATGGATAAAGCTTTAAATAAAAATAATTATTTTTTTGTTTTTAGTTTTTTAACTTTGTTTGTGATATCTTTTGTGTTATATTATGTTGTCTCTCTCGTCTATATGATTTTTGTTTCAAAGATCTCAAGCCTCTTTGAGTATAGAATTGGCTATATACTTCTTCTCATAGGATTATCTTCTCTAACGCTTCTTCTCGGAGATCTGTTTCTATTTATATATGTGTTTAGAGTTTTTGTCTTTAAAAAATATTTTCAAAAATCTCTTCTCAAAATATTTCTGAAAAGTTTCTTCTCATCTTCACTTCCTATAATACTGATCCTTGTCCCATATATAGTAGTGGGGTTGGGAGGAGTATTTAATGAAGAACTTTTTTATCATCCTGCGGCAATAATAATTTATGTCTACAGCGTCTCACTAGGTTTCTATGGATTATTTGTTCATCCTATATATGCTCCATACGCGGCATTGGCTGTCAACAGATCTTTAGAAGCCTCTGATGATTCCTTCATTGCTACCTATAGATACATGCGTAGAGACATTAATCTTCTACCAAATATATTGGCAACTTCAATAGTTGTGTGGATAATAACTACTCTGTTAACAGTAGCACTTATCTATTTAATACCGTTTTTAAGCAACACTTTAATACCTGTGCCACGTCTTCCACAAGATCTTTTGTGGAGTTGGAGAGGAAGATGGTATGAGGCTCTCAACAATATGATGCCTAAATATTATAATCTGATCGCTGGGCCACTACAATATCTGTTTTATGCATACATCTTCAGAAAGATCAGCATGAGAAAAACTATTAGATAAAGACATATTAAGATGAAAAGATCTATTTGATCATATAAAGATCTTGTCTGACCTTCTCACCGTTTTAAAGGACAAGGCTTTCAGCTGTAATCAATTTAAACTTAACAACTTAACATATTCTATTCAAAAAGATTTTATGTCTAGAATAACCTTTAAGAATTTTTAGAGCGTCTCTATGTGATATGTTATAGGTATGAAAGGCTCATATATTCTGCCTGTCCCTCTATAGAATTTGCTGAACATCTCATATAGATGAAGCCTTAATGTGTGAGCAAATGCTATGACAGCCTCAAGAGTCATTGCAAGTAGATTACCTATCGAGTATATGCTCCATGCATATATCTGTTCTAATATGCCTGGAGAATATAATAGGCTTATAACTGGGACATAGAATGATATTACAACTGCTATATGAGCTAATGCTATACCCATTATTCTGAGATAACTTATTGAGTTGCCTATCGCCATGATCACTGTGTCAAAAAGCTCCATAAATCCTGAGCTCAGCTTAGATAAGCCTTCTCTCAGTCCGTGTCTGAATATGTCGACAACAGATTCTCCAATTAAGATCCATAGAAGAGATATATTAAGGATCCATTTTACGATCTCAAATATCATAGGTGTCTCAGCAACTATGGGAGTTCCTAAGACAGTTAATAACTGGCCGAGACTTATATAGCTGTAGAAGAAGCCCACCTCATTAATATCGTTAGAAAAGAATGCTGGAATAAACAGGCTGACAAAAATCATTGTTCTAGGAAGTGAGAGAGCAAACATATAATCATATTCTCTATTGATCAAGCTGTTTAGAAATCCTAAGAAAGAGCTTATTAAAAGAGTTATCATAGCCATTCTGACAGATAATAGAATAAATGAGTATAAAGCCTCAACAACTCCTGCACCAGATTTATAGATAGGAAGGCTCAGAGGAGGATGTATATGAAGATCTTCGTAGAAGCCTTCTAAAAACCTGGCTACTGGAGTGGCTGGGCCGAAAAATTCTCCCGCTAGAAAGCCTGTCACAGATGAAGAGATCCCTAGATAAGTTATTAGAAGCCCTAGATCAGATATTCCAACATTTTTATCTTTGAAATATTTATACATAAACAATCCAGCTATCAATAAAGCTATTCCATGCCCAAGATCTGGAAACATGAGCCCGAATATTATTGGGAAAGTTATAGATACTATATATATTGGAATGACCTCATTATAACTAGGCGGGCCGTAAAGATCTGGGATCATTTTGAAAGGTCTCATCCATCTAGACATGTTAAAATATGTGGGAGGCTCCTCCTCCAGCTTATCTAGTCTTCCCACATCTCTCACCTGTATAATCGCCATATCTCTAGTGGCCGACAAGATCTTTTTAACGACTTTATCTTTTGATCTGCTTGGTATGAACCCCTCGATCAAGACATTCTCATCTGTAAAAATACTGTGGCTCATTATCTTCATAAAATCTCTCAGAAGATGAAGACCTGAGTAAGTTTCTTGAAACAAAGTCTTGATCTTTTCATATCTCTCTCTAGCATTCTCATGAATATTATCAAGAAACTCTCTCATTTTAACAAGTTCTGAATAAAGATCTTTATAAGCTCTGCTGAGATTTCTCTCGTATTTCTCAGGTATCTCAACAACTCTTATTCTGAAAGACCTGATCATGTCATTTAACACAGTCTCTTTATCAGATGTATATATTATTAATCCTATGACCTCTTTCAAATCTTCAGATGATCTATTTATAAAAAGATATTCGCTTAATCTCTTGTCTAATTCTTTTTTAAACTGATCAGCTTTATCAACAGATACTGCAACGATCTTTATTCTGATATTTTCTCCACTGAATAAACTCCTTAGATCTATATCTAAGTCCTGGAAATATGATAAATATTTTGTTAAAACATCTAACTCACTGATCTTAGTCTCATACTCTCTATATAGATTTAATATCTCTTCAAACTCCTCATCAATAATCTTACTTTTCTCCATGATCTCATCAAAAAATAGTGAAACAGAGTCTGGCTTAGGATTTATCTCATCAGTCTCTTTTTTCAAAACTTTTCCTCCAAAGATCTTAATGTATTGATCTATTTTTGAGAGAGACTCTTCTATAACGACCATGTTTCTTCTAGCTCTCTCAGCATGAAGACCCTTTCCAGGTCTCGAGATATTATGAAAAACTTTGCTCTCAATCAAAGCTAGGATGGTCTCTTCAACAAAATCTATTGGGACAAGAATCTTTATTAAACTCATTTTCTCAGGCATAAACAATTTTCTTGTTAACCCTCCTTTCTCTTCTATTCTAAATAATTTTTCAGTTATTAAAAGAATTTCTTATTCTCATAACATGTTATAAACATGATCTGTAGCGTCTATTATATAATATCGCAAATCATATCTTTATATGCTGACGAAGATAACTATTTTATTTTTAATAAAACATTTTTTACGGTATTAAAGAGTGGAAAGAAAAAAGATCTTGGTTATAGGCGATAAATATACTGTGAGAATGTTTAATCTTATAGGAATAGAAGGAGTTGTAATTGAAAAACCAGATCAAGATGTTATTAGAAAAACACTTGATAACTATATCAACTCTGGAGATATAGGCATCATATATATAACGAAGGATTTAGCTGACTATGTCCAAGATTATATAAGCCATATATCGTTGACGCGAAGAACGCCTATAATCACTGTTATACCTAGTAGATGGAGCAGAATTGAGGAGATAGATGTCTCCTCTCTACTTAGAAAAGCTCTTGGAGTAGGGTGATCTTTTATGAGTTGGGAGATATATGGGGATCCTTATAAGATAATCGATTATTTATCAGAAAAGATCATTAGAAAAATTGATGAGACATATTCTGAGCTTGAGAAAGAGTTTTCTAAAGATTTTATTGAGAAAATAAAAGGCTTAATTGAGGCGAGACGTAGAGAGTTGAGAGATGTTTTAAGAGATCTTGAGTATAATCTTGAGAGCAACAGATCTAGACTAGATATAGAGTTAAGAAACAAAGTTAATGAGAAGATTAATGAGTTTGTGGATAAAATATTTAAAGAAGTCAGAGAAAAGATCATAAACTATGTGAGAAGCGATAAAGAGATCTACGAGAAACTTATAAGAAGATTCATAAATATTATATCAAAAGATCTTGAGAACAACGAATTTGTTATAGAGACAGATGAAGAGGGGGTTGAGATTGTGAGAAAAGAGCTTGAGAAAATAAGAATAGATCTGAGGAGGATCCATATTAATGTTTCTAAAAATATTAGTGGAGGCTTTATAGCATATACGTCTAATAGAGAGATCACATATAGATACGACATAAACACTCTAATAGATAATATAGAGGAAGAGCTTAAGACAGTTATTAACAAAACATTATCTGGAGGTTGATTAAATCATGGAGAGGATAGGGAGAATAATAAGGATCAGTGGTAGCCTCGTGGTTGCTGAGGATATACCTTCGCCTCAGATGTATGAAGTTGTTGAAGTTGGTGAAGAGAGACTTATAGGAGAGATCATAAGGATCTCTGGAAACAAATCTTTTATACAAGTCTATGAGACGACCTCAGGGATAAGACCTGGAGATCCTGTGTATGCGACAGGATCTCCTCTATCAGCAGAGCTCGGCCCGGGCCTCATAGGACAGATATACGATGGTATTCAGAGGCCTCTTAGTAAAATATTTGAGAAGACAGGATCTATATATGTCAGGAGAGGCGTTAAGCTGCCTTCTCTACCTAGAGATATTAAATATCATTTTATTCCTAATGAAAAGATCTCTATAGGATCTGAGGTAGGTCCTGGAGATGTTCTGGGATATGTAGATGAGACGCCTCTTATAAGACATCCTATTATAGTTCCGCCTGATGTCAGAGGAAGAATCATAGAGTTATATCCTGAGGGAGATTATACTATAGAAGATCCTATAGCAGTTATAGAAAGCTCAGGAGAGAAGAAGATTTTGAGAATGTTAAGTAGATGGCCTGTCAGAAGGCCTAGGCCTTTTAAAATGAAGCTGGAGCCTACTCTGCCTCTTATAACTGGGATGAGAATAATTGACACACTATTTCCTATGGCTAAGGGAGGCACGGGAGCTATTCCAGGAGCCTTTGGAACTGGGAAATGTCTTCTTCCAGGAACCCCAGTGTTGTTAGCTAATGGAAGACTTGTTCCCATAGAAAAGATCTTTGAGAAAATAAAAGGAGGAGAACCTGATCTTAGTCTTGAAGAAGAGATCTATGGAGTAGGTTCTAGAGAGATATATATTTATAGCTTCAATGGCAAAAAACTTGTAAAAACACCTATAAGTCATGTCTATAGAGGTAAGACAGATAGAATCGTAAAAATAAAGACTAGAAGCGGCAGAATAATAAAAGTCACACCTGTGCATAGACTTATCATATTTAATGAGAGAGGAGAATTTGTTGAGATGCCTGCTGTAAGCATTAGAAGAGGAGATCTTATAGTTGTGCCCAGAAGAATTCAAGCAGACACCAAAGCAATTGTGAATTTATATAAGCATATGCCTGATGCAGTAGTCAGAGACGAAAAGCTTTTGAGAAGAGTCATCAAGATCATTAGAAAACTCACAGGAAGAGAATATGGAGGTATAAAGAGATTGGCTGAGGAATTAGGTGTGAAAGTTGATTTTGTCTATAGCATATTCCACGGCTATCTATATCCGCCTCTGTGGTTTGTTGAAAAATTATATAAAAAGATCGGTAGGAAGCCTCCGCATCCTATGGCTATATCTTTTAAAGAAGGTGTCTCGTCAGATGAAAAGATCATTAGAGCATCTCGAATAAAATTGTCTATTCCTAGAGAGATAAACGGTTTCTTTGCATATCTTCTTGGAATGGCTTATGGAAACGGCAGGATTGTTGGGAAAAAATCTGTGAAAATATCTATACCTTTCACTGAGATAGAAGCTGATCATTTGAAGAAGCTGTTTATTGATACATTTGGTCAAGATATTTTAAGAGAGATCAGGATCTTGTGGAATGGCAAAGACATCTTTTTAAGAAGAAGCATTATAATTATGATAGATTCAAGACTGCTCACAATATTATTAAAGAGACTCGGTATTGTGACATCATACATCTTTGAAAGAAAGATTCCTCATATAATGTTTAGAGCAAGTGAGGAGGCTGTGAAATACTTTTTAGCAGGATATTTCAGAGTAATGGGCTTTTATCATGATAACAAACTACATCTTATCGCTGTTGATGATAATGCCAAAGAAACCATATCTTATCTTCTTACTAGAATAGGTATTAGCTATAAAGTTAGAAAATTTCTATTCCCTGTAAACAGAAAAGGAGGAGAGTTTGAGACATATTTACTTACAATAGATCATGTTTATGATCTGATAAACTTTATTGAACAGGTCATTGAGAAAGATCTTTTGAATACAACAAAAATTGTCGGTGTAAACACGCCTATTAATGTTATAATAGAGAGAGTCAGAAAATTAAAGAATAAGATAACAAATTATGTTCCTCAAGAGATCCTTAGTATACCTTATGAAGTGATTGAGATGATGAACAGAGGTAGAGAGATTGAGATAACATCAGAAAAAGGAGGAGTATTACAAGTAATGTTATCAAAATACTCAGTATTAAGTAGCGAGAAACTTCTTAAATTAGCTGAGATCTTCAGAGAGGTCACGGTAGATCAGGTTGAGAAGATCGAGATTGAATACGGCGAATGGCCTGTCTACGATGCGACAGTGCCTGGTACACACAATTTTGTCGGCGGAGATCTTCCCACTATATATCATAATACTGTGACTCTTCACAGTCTCGCTATGTGGAGTGATGCTAAAGTTGTGATCTATGTGGGATGTGGCGAGAGAGGTAATGAGATGACAGAGGTCTTAGAGAGGTTTCCAGAGACAAAAGATCCTTGGACAGGAAGACCTCTTATGGAGAGAACTATACTTATAGCTAACACGAGCAATATGCCTGTCTCAGCTAGAGAAGCAAGCATTTACATAGGGATAACGTTAGGAGAGTATTATAGAGATCTTGGATATGACGTGCTTCTAGTCGCAGACTCCACAAGCAGATGGGCTGAGGCTTTGAGAGAGATCTCTAACAGATTAGAGGAGATGCCTGCTGAAGAAGGCTATCCAAGCTATTTACAGAGTAGATTAGCTGAGTTTTATGAGAGAGCTGGCAGAGTTATTGCTTTAGGTAATCCTGAGAGGACAGGATCTGTAACAGTCATAGGAGCGGTATCTCCGCCAGGAGGAGATTTTACAGAGCCTGTCACCACGCATACTAGAAGATTTATCAGAGTTTTCTGGGCTCTAGACGCTACGTTGGCATACTCAAGACATTATCCTGCTATCAATTGGATAACAAGCTATTCAGCATATACAGATCTTGTGAGCAGCTGGTGGTCTAAAGAGGTTGATCCCTCTTGGAGAAATGTTAGAGATGAGGTCATGAATATACTTCTTAGAGAGAACGAGCTTAAAGAAGTTGTGAGACTAATTGGTGTAGAGAATCTTCCTGAGCCTGATAAATTAATTATGGAGACGGCTAGAATGATCAGAGACGGGTTCTTGAGACAGAATGCTTACGATCCTATAGATGCTTTCTCGTCGCCACAGAAACAATTTAAGCTTCTGAAGCTGATAATGACATTCTATAGAAATGCTAAGCCTCTTGTAGATTCAGGAGTGCCTGTGAAAGTGATTAAAGAGAAAGGTCAGAGTCTTATAACAGAGATTATTAAAGCAAGATTTACCATAAGAAACGAGGAGCTTGAGAAATTAGATGAGCTTGAGAAAAAAGTGATAGATTTCTTCAGAGAGTTTAGAGGTGAGAAAATATGAGATCATATCTGAAAGAATATGAGACTATAAGAGAAGTCAAAGGACCTCTACTCATAGTTGAGAAAGTATCTGATGTAGCATATGACGAGCTGGTGACTATAGAGCTTCCAAATGGTGAGAAGAGAAGCGGAAGAGTTCTTGAAGTTGGGATGGGATATGCAGTGGTTCAGGTTTTTGAGGGAACCATAGGAATAAGTCCTCGAGGAACACGCGTGAGATTTCTTGGAAAAACTATGGAGATACCTGTCTCAGAAGATATGTTAGGAAGAGTATTTGATGGATTGGGAAGACCTATTGATGGAGGACCCGAGATACTTGCTGAAGAGAAATATGATGTAAACGGCTCTCCTCTTAATCCCGCGGCAAGAGCATATCCAGAGGATTTCATACAGACAGGAGTCTCAGCTATCGACGGCATGAACACTCTTGTCAGAGGACAAAAGCTTCCTATATTCAGTGGAGGAGGTCTTCCTCATAACATGTTGGCGGCTCAGATCGCTAGACAGGCAACTGTCAGAAGAGAGGGAGAAGAGTTTGCTGTAGTATTTGCAGCTATAGGAGTTAAATATGATGAGGCGCTTTTCTTCAAAAAATTTTTTGAAGAGACAGGAGCTATAAAAAGAGCTGCAATGTTTATAAATCTGGCTAATGAGCCTGCAATGATAAGACTTATAACACCTAGAGTGGCTTTGACATTAGCTGAGTATCTAGCTTTTGAAAGAGATATGCATGTTCTAGTAATATTGACTGACATGACTAATTATGCTGAGGCTTTGAGAGAGATCAGTTCGGCAAGAGAAGAGGTTCCTGGGAGACAAGGCTACCCAGGTTACATGTATTCAGATCTTGCGTCAATATATGAGAGAGCTGGGAGAGCTCGTGGGAAGAAAGGCTCTATAACACAGATGCCTATACTAACGATGCCCGCAGATGATATAACACATCCAATACCTGATCTTACTGGATATATAACTGAAGGTCAGATAGTGCTAGACAGAGGATTATACAACAGAGGCATATACCCGCCTATAAATGTTCTTCTAAGTCTCTCTAGACTGATGAAAGAAGGTATAGGGCCTGGGAAGACTAGAGAAGATCATGCAGAAGTAAAAGATCAGCTTTACGCAGCGTATGCAAGAGCTCAAGAGCTGAGAAGTCTGGTTGTGATAGTTGGTGAAGAAAGTCTGAGTGAGACTGACAGAAAATATCTGAGATTTGCTGACGCCTTCGAAAGAAGATTTTTATCTCAAGGATTTTATGAGAATAGAAGTATCGAAGAGACTCTCGAGCTTGCCTGGGATATACTTTCTATACTTCCTGAGGCTGAGCTGACTAACATCAAAGAGTCTAATATAAGAAAATATCATCCGAAATACAGAGGATCAGGTGCCAGATGATTGGCTCTTGATCCTAGACAGACCCTTCCCACTAAGATAAATCTTATCAATCTTAGAAGAAGTCTTGTCACTATAAACAGAATAAGAAAAATTCTTGAGGATAAAAGAGAGGTTCTTCTGTTAAACATAAGGATCGCGTTAGAGAAATATTCAGAGATCAGAAGAAGAGTTTTTGAGAAACTAGAGAAGGCGTATCAGACATATTTTCTCACAATATCTGAGCTAGGCTTTGTCACTATAAACAGTATAGCAGGTTCTACGCCGAAGACCGTTGAGATAACAATGGGAGAGAGAGCTGCTTTTGGAATAAAAGTGCCTATTATAGATATTGAGGAGGAGACTTTTCAAAGCCCTTTAACATCATTTTTCTTCACAACATCTCAGATGATCAGATTAAATAATGAATTGAAAGATCTTATGATAGAACTTGTCAAATTAAGCGAGTTAGAGGCTACGATCAATAGATTATTAATTGAGCTGAGAAATACTCAGAAACTAATTAACTCATTAGACTATTATATAATTCCTCTTTATCAAAACGTGATAAAAAGGATCAGACTTGTTTTAGAGGAAAGATCTAGAGAAGAATTTGTGAGACTTAAAATAATGAAATCTAAACTAATTCTCAGGGCATAATAAAATGTCTTTAAAAGATCTTTCAGAATATTTTGAGAAGAAAGCTGAGGAATATACAAAAAAATATGTCGAGATTTTTAGACAGATAATAGAGGATTATAAAAAGAAAAAAATCTCTGAGATCATAAGTTATAAAGAGAGAATTTATAAGGAGCTGAAAAAATAAGGTCACGGTGTTTCAAAAATGGCGATCCGAGGACAAGGAAGAATACAATTCGATGCACCACTTTTTGTGGCCGTACTAATAGTAGCAAGCATATTGACCCTTATATTTGTGGCCAACATAGTCAGTGGCGGAGGATTATCTTTTCAAGCACCTACCACAGGACTAGATAAACTAGGCAAATATATTGGCGCCGGACTTGCCATCGGTCTTGCTGCTATTGGAGCCGGGATCGCAATAGGTATTGCTGGCGCAGCTGGATTCTCTGCAATGGCTGAAAAGCCAGAGCTGTTTGGTAGAGTATTTCTTATAATAGTTCTTGCAGAAGGACTGGGAATATATGGTCTGATAGTTGCTATTCTACTAATCTTGTTAGGAGGTTAAGAATTTAAGTTTTTTCTTTCTCCAAACTTTTTTAAATATAAATAAATACTTTAAAGCTTTCATGAAATCTTATATTAAGAGTGAATTATATGAAGAAGCCATCTTCAAAATATGGAGAGGAGTTTAGTGAGTGGCTCGACTGGATCTTAGATTCTGCAGAGATCTATGATTACGGCAGATATCCTGTCAAAGGAATGGGCGTCTGGAGACCATACGGCTTTAAAATTAGAGAGCTTGTTATAAATAGATTAAGAGAGTTGCTGAACTCTACAGGACATGAGGAGGTTCTTTTTCCTCTTCTTATCACAGAAGATATGATTAGAAGAGAGAGTGAACATATAAAAGGATTTGAAAATCAGGTTTACTGGGTGACTCACGGAGGATTAGAGCCTCTTGATGTTAAACTTGCTCTGAGACCTACAAGCGAGATCCCTATCACATATATGGAGTCTTTATGGCATCATAGTTATAAAGAGCTTCCCAAGAAATATTATCAGATCGTTAGTATGTTCAGATACGAGACTAAGATGACTAAGGCATTGATAAGATTAAGAGAAGTAACAACATTTAAAGAAGCTCACACGCTACATGAATCTTTTGAAGATGCAGATAGACAAGTGTTAGAAGCCGTGGATATTTACAAGAGATTTTTTGATGATCTTGGGATACCATATATAATATCTAAAAGACCTGAATGGGACAAGTTTCCTGGAGCTCTTTATACAATAGCTTTTGACACATTAATGCCCGATGGAAAAGCTTTACAAATAGGCACAGTACATCATCTCGGACAGACCTTTACAAGAATATTTGAAGTAGTGATCTATAGAAGAGATGGCAGTAGAGACTTTGGATGGCAGACAAGCTATGGAGTATCTGATCGTGTTATAGCATCTTTAATAGCTATTCATGGAGACGATAAAGGAGCTGTGATCCCACCTAAATATGCTCCTATACAAATAGTTATCGTCCCAATACCTTCTACAGAAAGTGAGGAAGAGACTGATAAAGTATGGAATTATGCTTTAGAGATAGAGAGAGAACTTAAAGAAAAGAATCTTAGAGCAAAAGCTGATCTTGATAGAGAGAGTAAACCAGTGGATAAATTTTATAAATACGAGATCAAAGGAGTTCCGATTAGAATAGAGATCGGACCTAGAGAACTTAAAGAAGAAAAGATCACTTTATTTAGAAGAGATCTGTTTAAGAGAGAGACTATTGATAGAAAAGATCTTTTGAAGAGAATATTTGAGTTGTTTGATGAGATAGAGAATAATCTGAAAAAGAGAGCATGGGAGTATTTCAAGAGTAAAATACGAAGAGCATATACTCTAGAAGAGGCTGAGAAGATTATTAACAAAGAATCTGTCATTATAGAGATGCCTTGGTGCGGATCTTATTCTTGCGGCATCAAACTTTCTGAGAAGTGGCAAGGCATAGATCTTTTAGGATCATCTTTAGAAAATATTGACACGAAAGATCTTAAGTGTGTCATATGTGGAAAACCTGCAAAGACCTTTGCAAGATTAGCTCGTAAATACTAAGATTAAATCAAAATAATGTGTTAATAAAGATCGTTATATCTTTGGGGTCTTTTCATGGGCGAAGCTGATAAGCCAGTGATCGTGTTGACAGGAGCCTCAGGCTATTTAGGTTCACATCTTATGAGAAAAGCTTTTGAAAGAGAGTATAAAGTAGTGGCTATTATAAGAGATAAATCTTCTTTAGAAAAAATAAATAAAGAGATCAAAGGATCTCTAGAACGTAAGAGAGATTCTATATGTATAATTGAGCAAGATCTTATGAGAATAAATGATTTTGAAGATCTAGCTAAAAGATCTTATGAATGTTTTAGAAGAATAGATATATTGATAAATAGTGCCGCGATATGGGATGACACAGATCCTTTGAAATTAGATCTTGACAAATGGCTAAGCATATTAAAAATTAATCTTGTTGTACCTTATATGCTTTCTATAAGTATATCAAAATATATGAGAAACGAAGGAAAAATCGTGAATATATCATGTCTATCATCAACTAGAGGACACAAGATCTATAGGGTGCTAAAGCCTTCGCCACCATATGTGATCTCGAAGATAGGTCTTAATTATGTGACAAAAATACTTGCTGAGATATTGGCAGATAAAAGAATTATTGTAATAGGAATAGCTCCATCATGGGTTGAAAAACCTGAGTTAAAAAGATACGAGGATTATATAAAGAGAGAGACTCCTTTGAGAGAGGCGGCCGATCCAGACGTTCTATCAGATCTTATATATGATCTTGTGGAGAAAAGCAATATCTATATGAGCGGCAGTATCATAGAGATTCCTGAGGCAATATCAGGATAAATCTTTATTATATAGACTCAGCGTCTGGCGTCTTAATCATCTTCTCATCGTTAATACCATTCATCATCTCTACTCTATATATTATCCAAAAAATATAAGATATAATACTAGGTAGCCAAAATCTTTTTAGGTCGGAGAAAAGTCTATGATAATAATAATATCTATTCATATCTTTCTTCTAAGACGATCTCTTTTCCAAGCGCCCTAGGCACTAGACCAGATCTTTTTGCGAGAACTATTCTAAAGATTATATATAAAGATAAAGCTATTAGATAAGGTAATAGACTTGCTAACTCAGCTGAGAACATCATTCCTGACGTCTGTAGATAGATACTTATCAGAGGTATGCTGCCGAAGAATATTCCTATGAATATTGCTATAATAGGATCCCACAGAGTTGATGGTGTCACAGCTACTATAATAAATCCTGTGCCTGCGGTAATATTCTCCCTCCAGATCATAGAGATCATTGGTGACAGAGTTAATAACGAGCCTGTTAAACCTCCCATAGCTCCTGAGAATATTAATCCAAACATTCTTATTCTCCAAGGATTTATTCCTAAAGAATATGCTGAATAGGGATCTTCTCCAGCAGATCTTATTAAAAGACCTATTCTTCTTCCAATAAAAAGTTTTAGAACTATAGCAGAGGAGACTGCTGATAAGAATATTATCATTAGAGTAGTGTTCTCATTAATAAACACAAGCCTCTCCTGAGGGAGCCTAGGCACCGAGTTTCCTACTACTATTGATGCTGCTGAGAATATGCTTGAGAAAACTATTCCAGAAACAATCATATTCAAAGGCATGTATACAGACGTCAGCGTCATAAAGATAGATGGTATAATACCCGATAAGACGCCGAATAAAAGACCTATAAGAGGATTATGATATGCAATAGTTATCGCGTAAGAAGTTGCAGCACTAAAAGCTATAGATCCTTCTATACTCAGATTTACTATGCCACTTCTCTCTGATATGATCTCGCCTAATAAACTATATATTAAGACGGCTCCCATACCTATTATCTGTAGTATCAACGTCTCTGGGACCATGAGATCTTCACCTCATATCTCAACAAAAGATCTGTTAACAAAGCTGAGAGCAATGATAATCCTATGACAGCAGTGCCTAATATAAGTCTGAAATATCCATATGAGGTAAAAACGATCATGTATCCTATAGAAAGTAGATAAGAATATATAAGGATCAGATAAGATCTTCCGTTTGACAATAACGCTATTCCCAGCGCTGTATAGCCTAGACCGAAACTCATAGAGCTCATCCCGATCTTAGCATAATCATTATAATAAATTCTTCTCTCACCACCTAACAACATCTCTGCTGAGGCAATTGATAAGAGAAGAGAGCTTATCATGACACTTATGATCATGTATATAGGTATTTTCACACCAGATAAAGATGCTGTCTTAACTGAGTAACCGATCATCCTAATAGAATATCCTATACGATGTCTTAACAAGACTATATAGAGAAGAATAATAAAGATCAAAAGTGTTACAATAGACTCTATAGAGACTCTTGAAAAGAGTAGAGATAAAAAGTTGTCGCCAGAGACATAATGAAGAGATAATTTCTCATTAATAGGAGGACTTCTCGGTCGTGCTATATCTCCTCTAAATACATAAGTGACTATATGATTGATCATGAATAAAGCTATGAAATTCATTATAAAACTTGTCAAAACATCGCTGACGTCTCTATAGATCTTTAGTATATAAGGGATCATCTGCCAAATAAATATTAGTAATAAAGAGATCACGAGACCTATCGAAAGATCTGGGAGATAGATGCTTGCTAATAATAATCCTAACATTCCAAGAGTGATCTGACCTTCACCTCCTAAATTAGTGAATCCGCTCGCGACATTTATCATAAGAGCTAGAGATATTAATGATATAATCACTGTATATCTTATAAGTATTGGCGAGAGAAGAAGATCTTTGTTAAACACGTCTGTTAATAATTCTTTGATGCCTAAGCCTCCGACCAATGCTATGATCATTGTACCTATTAAAAAAATGCTTACAAATAATCCTAGAGATAAAAACAGCATCTTAAATACTCCTGGATCCTGTATTTTTCTTCTTACATATATAGAGATCATGATACTAATTCTCTCCATAATATTTTTGGCTCTAATCTAGCTTTTTCAATAGAGATCTCTTTAGAACCTTCTTCATTTAACACGTATATTCTGTCTGAGATTTCTAAAGCCTCTTCATAATCATTTAAGATCATGAGGAAGCTCATGCGTTCTTGCCTCAAATCTCTAATAATTTTTAAGGCATGTGCATATCCTCTCTGATCTAGTCCATTGAATATGTTGTGTGAGATCACGAGATGAGGCTTTGTACATAATATGATCGATATTAACAGCCTGGTTATATTTCCTCCTGAAAGCTCAGAGATCTGAGACTCTAATGATCTGTAGACTACATTCATTTTATCTATACAGACAACACCTGAGCTATTTATCTTCCATAGTCCTAATAACTCTCTAATCTTATACCTCGGGTTTATAATCTCCAGTCTATTATCAGGTATATAGAGGATTCCTCTAGATATTCTCTCGTAGGTAGGTTTTTTAGTGATGTCCTCACCATCATAAACTATAGATCCTTTCAGAGGATGTGTTAAGCCTGCTAAAACATTAAATAATTCTTTATCGCCTCTACCCGCTATTGTGACTATAGAAACTATCTCGCCTCTTTTAACACTAAGATCTATGGCTCCTATGTCATCTCTCACCACAAGATCTTTAGTTTTAAAAAGATCTTTTGAAAATTCTCTTGAGATCTCTTCATCTCTATTAGATTTTTCAACAGATTTATATACAGTAGATGTGTCGGAATTATGTCCAAACATGATATCTAATATCTCATCATAATATTCTTTTGAGACACTCCTGTACTCTTTTAATACTCTACCTCTTCTCATAATATAGATCCTGTCAGAGATATCTAAGACAGCCTTAATCTTGTGAGAACATATTACAACTCCTCCTTCATGTTCTCTCGAGAATCTTCTTAGAAAATTTATATACTCAAGATCATTTGTTAATAAAGTGTTCGGCTCATCTAGCAAGATCATTTTAGCATTTTGTATTAACGACATCAATGTGTAAAGTTTCTGTCTCTCAATTAACGTCATATCTGACACCTTCTTATTATAATCTACATAGATCTTGAATCTATCGCTGTACTCATCTAATAACTTTCTCACGTCTTCCCTTCTTTCATTTAATAATAGAACTAGATTTTCTAGTCCTGTCATAGTCTCTATAAGTCTTGGAAACTGTTGAACAAGAAATATTCCTTTATTAATAGAGTATCTAGGCGTGATGTATCTAAGTCTCTCCCCATCGATACTGATGATCCCTGAGTCAGGTCTGTAAAGTCCGTAGACTATGTTTAATAAAGTTGTTTTTCCAGCACCATTTTCACCTAATATACTAACAATTTCTCCAGATCTAAAATACATGGATACATTATCAAGAGCTTTATAATCTCCAAAAAATTTATTTATTTTATCTAATTCTATAAACAAGATCCTACTCCCTCAGGCCTTGCCAAGATTTACGACTCCTTTAACAAACCATGTTATATACCATATATCATGATATCTCATTCTCACGCCTTCAGGAACACGCAGTTTGCCCTCGTTATCATATAGAGGGCCTGTGAAAGGATCAAACCCTATGTTACTCTCTTTCATAGCATTATATCTATCTAAAGCAAGCTGATAAACGCTTTTTCTCATCCCATCTACTTTATCTACAACATATATCTGTTTCAAATCATTTTCATATTTTGGATTAACAAACATCCCGAAATCAGCTCCTACATCCACAGCTCCCTGAGCAAGCAGCCACCAATAATCTACATTTTTAAGATTAGTAGTGTTATATACTCCTGCAGCAACTTTCATAATTATATCCAGATATATAGGACCCCAATTCACAAGCTGACCAGATACGACTACGTCTGGACCATATTTATACATAGGACTATAGTGGCCGAATACATATACTGTCTTTCCAGCTTTATAAAGAGTCTCGGCATATTCAACAACTGCTGTAGAGTCTTCTGTAAAAGCCAACACGTCCACACCATACTTCTCTACTAAAGTCGCGGCAGCAGCTCTAGCCTTCTCAGGGTCATACCAAGCACCTATCTCAATCACGTATACAGTAATATTCTTACCCAGTTGAGAGCCAGTCTCTATGGCGCCGATAGTGAAGGCGTTAATATGTCTTATGACCTCTGGTATTAAATGTGCTGCTACATAGCCTATTTTACCTGTCTTTGTTAATGCTCCCGCCATTAGACCATTTATATAATATGCCTGATAAAGATCTGCGAAATATGTTCCTAGATTAATATCTCTTTTATCGCCAGAACAATGGAAGAATATGACGTTTCTAAATGATTGTGCTGCTCTCACTGTGGCATCCATAAAATCATAGCTTGTAGTAAATATTATGTTAGGTCTATAACTTGCTATTTGTTGTGCCATTATATCATATGCTTTAGCAGGATCAACACTCTCGAGATATTTAGTCTCAACCCATGGGAGAAGCTTCTCAACATATCTTCTCCCCATGTCGTGAGCATGTGTCCACCCAAGATCTCCTATAGGTCCTACATATATGAATAAGACTCTAAGCTTCTCCTGAGGCATGACCTGAGGAGATAACGTAGTTGTGACTGTGTAAGTGGCTACTCCGCCTGCTCCAGTAGCTGGAGCAATCTTTTCTACTGTATATGTATAAGTTGTTTTAACAGGCGGATATATTGCTGATATGCCATAACCTATTAACACGCCTATGACTATTAACACAATTGTGTAAATTGATAAAAATGTTTTAGAAACCATACGTCATCTCCGATTCCTATAATTTTAGAAAATCTTAAAAAGACTAAGCGAAGATCCTTGGCATGAGAATCAAAAATTTCATATGATTATATAAAAAGATTCATACTCTTTCTAGCACAACAGCAGCTCCCTGTCCTCCTCCTACACATAATGTGGCTACTCCATAATCTTTTCCATCGATAACAAGTTGTCTAGCTAAAGTACCTATGATCCTTGCTCCTGTGGCTCCCAAAGGATGTCCTATAGCTATTGCGCCTCCTCTTAGATTAACTCTTTCCTCTTCAATATTTAGCTCTCTTATGGCATATAATGTGACTACTGCAAAAGCCTCATTAATCTCCCATATATCAATATCTTTAATCTTAAGCCCGGCTTTCTCAACAGCTTTTTTAGAAGCTGGGACAGGACCTTTACCCATCACAGCGGGAGGAACGCCTGCAAAAGCGAAACTTCTTATCTTAGCCATCGGCTGAAGCCCGTATTTCTTTAACGCTTCTGAGGACATTAGAAGTACGAATGCTGCTCCAGTATTCAGAGGTGAGGAGTTTCCAGCAGTGATCACTCCACCAGGTTTGAAAGCTGGTGGTAGCTGAAGAAGTTTCTCTAGACTTGTATCAGGTCTCACAGACTGATCTTTATCAATAACTTGCTCAGATCCTCCTTTACGAATTTTTACTGGGAGAATCTCTTTTTCGAAATATCCCTCTTGATAAGCCTTCCAAGCTCTCTGATGACTTCTGAGAGACCATCTGTCCATCTCCTCTCTTTTAATACCAGACTCTTCAGCAAGTCTCTCAGCAGTCAGACCCATTATATATCCTATAGATAACTCGTACTCAGCATACTCTGGGTCTGTAAAGAATTTTGGATTAGTCTCTATATGAGGATTATCATACATAGGGACTTTAGACATCTTCTCAACGCCGCCAGCAATAACTATATCAGCCATTCCCGAGGCTATCTCAAGCGCTCCATATACAACACTAGTCACTGAAGAGGCGCATTGTCTGTCTATGGCTGTCGCGGGGACTGTATACGGCAATTTAGCTGAGAATACAACATGTCTACCTCCATAAAGCCATTGCTCTCCTACTTGTAATGCTGATCCTATCAAAAGATCATCTATATCACTAGGGGAAACATTGTTTCTTTCTAAAATTCCTCTGACAACCATTCCAGCAAGCTCTTCAGGCCTAATATCATAGAAAGGATCTTTCTCAGGCTCTTTTCTACTAAATCTTGTGAAAGGAGTTCTAAGAATATCTACGATAAAAACTTCTCTACCTAACAAAATTAGACACCCAAGTCACTTCTTTATTAAGATTTATAAAAACTCTGAATTCTTAAAAGGATATTTATTTGGTAGAACTTTTCTCTCTCTCAGCTAATAATGCTGCCAATGTGTTTTGAAGTCTCTCATACAGCTGAGCCACCTCGTTCATCTCTTGATTCAATGTCTCTAGAGCCTTTCTAAGTTCACTCTCTTTATCATCAAGGATCTTCATTGCATCATCTATTGAGACCTCAGCCAGATACTCGCCTCCAATATGAGCTAAAACAATATCTCTAGAAGACACAGAGCCTTTAAGATATACATGGCCTCTTCTGTCTATACTTATCAAAACATCTTCTACAGAATATTTTTTGATGCCTTCTAAAGCTTCTTTAGCAATCTTTATCTCATTAATCTCTTGAAGAATTATACTTGCATTCTGCTGTAAAGCTCTCAAATGATCTTCTAATCTACCTAGCTCTGATACCAGAGCCTCTATCCTCTGATCTCTCTCTTCAGCTTTTTCTACTCCCAATTTCAAACCCCTCTATCTTAGAAAGATCTCTTATAAAATGATCTTTAGTCTCCTCGGGAGAAATCTCTTTAACATCTATGATCTTTATGTTACCTCTCTTCAACTTATGTCTACCTCCTAATACTGAATACACATGTTCAACAGCATGTTCAGGTTTTAAAGCTCTTACATCAACAACAAATTTTCTCCACTCAGGATACTTATCATGTCCAAATAATGCCAGACCAGTCACTCTAAAGATCTTTACTTCACTCATTTTAATCCACTAAATCCTAATATTTTAGAAATTCTTAAGATTTCAGGTCCTGTAGTGTTTCCACCCACAAGAGCACCTTTATCATTTGCTAAAAGACCTGATCTTATGAACGGTATTCCGAAATTAATTGTGCCCACATCTATAGGCACTTTAAAAAGCTCTTTTAATCTCTCCAGCTCCTCTCTACTCACGTCTGGATGAACAATTCCTCCTCTGTTCGTTACAACACCTACAGATCCTATCGTAGGTATATTTGCTAAAGATCCTCTCTCGACAACCTCTAGATCAAGAGTGTCTTTAATGATCTTTATTATATCACTCTCGATCTCTCTATACACTAAGGCTGCTCTAGAGTTTGCTAATATTATATTTCCTATGGCATTTGCATTTGTCTTAAGTATCTCTATGTTGCCCTCAAACTCTCTCTTCAGAATATTAAGTTCCTCTTCTCTCACTGTTCTCGGAAGTAGTATGCCTGAATCATTTCCTCCAATCATTACTCCAACAAGTGATATATCAGAGATCTTTGTCTCAATAATCTTTTTAACTCTTAAAATATCAAATAATAACTTCTTAAGATCAGGATCTATTCCTGGCGGAGCTATTGCCACATAATTGTTAACAAATACATAGAGACCTATATTAGGATTTCTAAAAAAAGAAGCCTTCTCCACTGGATAAGTCTCTATAAGTGACATGATCAGACCCTTTCAACTATTGATGCTAATGTTGCTTTATAAACTCCCTCGTCAATCTTAAATATCTTCACAACAACTTTTCGTGGAGGCTTCTCGATTTTTCTTGAGAAAATATACTCATTTAGGCTCTGATCAATAATAACTCTCTGAGCATTAAAATGTCTTTTAATAAATTCCCTGATCATTCTAACAGCTCTCTGACCTCTATTTCTTCTACTCCCGCCCCAGTAGACTCTTCTAAGCGGGATCACATATATAGCTTCATCCTTAGGTTTAACCATTTTATCTCAGCCTTACACGTCTTTTAACTTAGATCTTCTCCAATGTCTTAGTCTGGGTCTGTATCTGACTTTTCTAAGAGTCTTGGCAACAACCCACAGAGGTATTGGAGAATTACTTTTCTCTCTCTTTATAAGTCTAAGTTTTCTAGCCACATGTTTATTTCTAGCCATATGATCGCCTCAGCCTACTTCTCTTTAATTGTTATCTTAAAGTCTCTCCTAGTTCTCTCTGAGATCTGTGCAAGAATCTCTTTAAGCTCTTCATCTGTTATAGGAATCTTTACTCTGCCACTTTGAGCTAAAGTTATCAACTGATTCTCTAAAGCCTCAACAAGCTCAGGCTTGACAAGTCTCAGATTTGAAAGTCTCTCTCTAGCCTCAGGAGTTAATATTCTTCTAAGCATCTCTCTCTTAATAGCTTCTTCTCTTAACCTCTTTTCTCTTTCAAGTTTCTCAGCTTCTCTTCTTCTGTATATCTCTTCTAATTTTCTTCTCTTAATCATCTCCAGCTCTTCATCGGATAATTCACTTGCATCCTCGTAGTAACTCATGTTTTTAACACCTATGATAAGTTATTTACTTCCATACTTTATAAGCTCTGGTCTCTCCTTAATAAGCTCTTGAAAGATCTCGTACACAACCTTGTCTACATAAGATCTTCCTCTGCTACTTAATATTCTACCTCTTTTACTAACTTTTCTGACAAGACCAGCTCTCTCTAATTGTTGCAGGATCCTTCTAATTATAGAGCCGCTTGCCTTTCTAAAATGAGGAGGTGCTGAACCTCTTCTCTTAAGACCTCCGTATATAGTTCTGAATCTCTCAATACCTATAGGCTCTTCTGCTAAATATAATTTTCTAAGGATCGATGCTGCTCTCACATACCACCAATCTGCATCTTGAGGAGGCTTCTCTTTAGAGACTCCTGTCTTCACATATAAAGACCAGGGAGGAGGATTTATTATTTCTCCAAACTCTCTCTTTAATTTCTCAGCCAATCTTTTTATCAAAAGATCTGCTGGAACATCTTTAGCTGTGACCATCGTTATACCAATAAATAAGATTTTTTATACCTTATAAAGATAGAAAAGATCTTTGTCTCAGAAATATTAATTTAAGATTATGATATGACTCCTGTATTTCTAGCCAGATTCTCAGCAGCTTTCCACGAGAGACCTTCTCTCCCTAATATAGTATATCTATCAGGTCTGATCTTGTGAGCAATAGTTAATGCCTCAATTATCTTCTCCTCTGAGACCCCCAACTCTCTAGCTGTCACTGGAGCGCCTATATTCTTAAGAATATTTCTTATCTTACGCCAGTTTTTTCCATGAAGATAAGCCATCATTATAGTGCCGACCCCAACTTGTTCTCCATGAAGAGCTGGATAGTTAGCCACAAAATCAAGCGCGTGACTAAATAAATGTTCAGAGCCGCTGGCCGGTCTAGTAGATCCTGCTATACACATCGCTACTCCACTACTTATCAATCCTTCTGCAACAACTCTATAACCCTCTTCAGATCCGTATTTAATCTTCTCCCATGAAGTTAAAACGTGATTAGCACTGTGAATAGCTAATGAGGCTGCATATTCTGCATAATATTCTCCTAAAAGATTATGAGCTAATCTCCAGTCTAAAACGGCAGTATATTTAGCCACAAGATCTCCTACGCCAGCTATTAAATGTCTTCTCGGAGCTTTAATAATATAATCCATATCAACCATGATCATTAGAGGGGTCGTGGTTTTTATAGATACTAAAGTATTCATACCTTTTAAAGAGGCAAACGGCGAGGCAACACCATCATGAGATAAAGTGGTTGGGATAGATATAAGATCTGTATGAAGCTCTTTAGAAACATATTTAGCCACATCAATAGCTTTTCCTCCCCCAACCCCTAAGACTGCTTTAGGCTTCAAATGATCTTTGAGAACATCATTAACGATCTTTCTGACTTCATCAATAGTAGGCTCTCTCGTCTTAAATGTAAAAACCTCATAACCATGATTTGAGAGAATACTTCTTATTTCATCTCCTATGGAAATAGTGCTCGAGGATCCTGTTATGATTATTACAACACCTTTTATATCAAGCTCCTTAAGATGTCTAGGAAGATCTTCTCTGACCTTTGTTCCAATAACAATTCTCTTAGGAAGATCTATTTGATGCACATCTGATTCTTTATACATAAATCTTCTACAAATATTATAAAAGCTATCTCAATATATATAAATGAGTTGAACATAAGATGATAAAGAGAAGCGAGATGATAAGAGATGTGGTAGAGAAGGTCTTGAAAGGAACTACAACAGTTGGTATAGCAACTAGAGACTTTGTTATATTAGCAGCAGATAAAAGAGCTTCAGCAGGGATCTATGTTGCTCATAGAAATGTTAAAAAGATTGAAATAATAGATGAGAGGACGGCAATGACAATAGCAGGATTAGTTGCTGATGCACAGATCTTGGCTGACTATATAAGAGCAGAAAACAGACTTCATTATGTGAGAACTGGAAAAAGAATGAGTCTAAGAGCAATGGCCAGTTTATTATCACTTTTATTAAATGAGAGCAAATATTTCCCATATATAGTTCAGCTTTTGTTAGGAGGAATCGACATAGATGAGAGACCGAGACTTTTTCAGATAAATATTTTCGGAGATCTTACTGAAGAGAGATATGTAGCTACTGGAAGCGGAAGTCCTACTGCAATAGGGATCTTAGAAAATGCATATTCTGAGGACATGGATCTTGATAAA
The DNA here is from genome assembly GCA_009903825.1 of Desulfurococcales archaeon. Lineage (GTDB taxonomy): Archaea > Thermoproteota > Thermoprotei_A > Sulfolobales > AG1 > WYEN01. Next base: position 7,640 of record WYEN01000104.1, on the reverse strand, counting down.
GCAGTTGAGTTGGCAAGACAAGCTGTAGTTGCTGCTGTAAAACGAGATGTATTCACAGGGGAGGGAGTTGACGTGGTTGCTATAACAAAATCTGGTGTGAAAAGCTTTTATTTCTCAATAGCCTAAATCAAATTAATGATAGACTAGACTGACAGATTATTAAAATCAGGTGTGGCTATCAAAAATATTTTCTATAAAAGGTGGCTAGATTGAGAGATAAAATACTTGATAATATAAGAAAAACTATAGCCTCAAATATCCCTGTAGAAGCTGGGCTCAAAAAAATTGAGTTTGAGGGACCTTACATAGTGATCTATGTGAGAAATCCTGAGTTTATAGTATCAAACAATATGTTTATTAGAAATATTGCTAAGACTATCAAGAAAAGGATCATAGTAAAAGTAGATGAGAGCTCTCGAAAAAAGAAAGAAGAAGCTAAAAAGATAATTCTAAGTATCTTAGACCCTGACGCTGGCGTCACAGAAAAAGATATATTATTTGATGATGTTCTTGGAGAAGTCATAATAAAAGCTGTGAAGCCCGGTCTTGTGATAGGTGATGAAGGAAAAACTTTAAAACAGATCCTTATAGAGACAGGTTGGAGACCCAAGGTTGTAAGAAAACTTCCTCAAGAATCAAGATTATTAGAAGGGATCATCAATTATATGCTTCAAGAAAATGATTATAGAATTAGAGTATTAAGATCTGTTGGAGAGAGTATTCACAGAGGATCTGTCATAGGAAACAAGTTTGTGAAAATAACAGCTTTAGGAGGCTTCAGAGAGGTAGGCAGATCAGCCGTGCTTGTAGAGACTGCCGAAAGCAAAGTTCTTCTAGACTTTGGTCTAAACCCAGGCATTGAGAGACCTCCTAACAAATACCCGAGATTAGATGCTCTAGAGATCTCTCCTGAAGATATTGACGCAGTCATTGTGACACATGCTCATGTTGATCATTGCGGCCTTGTCCCTCTACTATTTAAATTCGGCTATAGAGGGCCTGTATATACTACTGAGGCAACTAGAGATCTCATGGCCTTGCTACAGCTTGATATACTAGATCTTGCGCGTAGAGAAGGCAAAAAAATGCCTTATTCACATAAAGAAGTTCAGCAGATGATATTACATACAATACCTCTTAAATATAACGAGACCACAGATATAACACCAGATATAAAATTAACGTTTTATAATGCAGGACATATACTAGGATCTGCAATGGCTCATCTTCACATAGGCAACGGTTATTACAACATTCTTTACACCAGCGATATGAAGTATCAGAAGACGAAGTTATTAGATAAAGCAGATGATCAGTTCCCGAGAATTGATGCTATGATCTTAGAGAGCACTTATGGAACAACTGTGCTTCCACAGAGAGAAGAGGCTGAAGAGAGATTCATAGGCATTATTAGAGAGACTTTAAAAAGAGGAGGAAAAGTGCTTATACCAACCTTGAGTGTAGGCAGGGCTCAAGAGATCATGTTGATCCTTAGAGAAGCTTTTCTAAACAAATCTCTACCTGAGATTCCCGTGTATATAGAAGGAATGATTGACGAGGTGACATCTATATACATGGCTTACCCAGAGCTTTTATCAAAAGAAGTATTTCAATTATTTAAATCTGGAGAAAACCCGTTTAACTATCCAACTTTTCAGAGAGTTGATGATAGAAACGCCAGATCAGATGTAATAAGTTCCAAAGAACCTTCAATAATAATGGCAACCAGTGGTATGATGACTGGAGGGCCTATAATAGAATATTTCAGAGAGCTAGCTGGAGATCCTCGTAATAGTCTTATATTTGTTAATTATCAGGTTCAGGGTACTTTAGGCAGAAGAATAAAAGATGGAGAGAAAGAGATTCTTTTACCAGATGAAGATGGCAGAATGAGAGTTATTAAAGTAGCTTTAGAAGTTCACAGCGTGGAAGGATTCTCAGGACATAGCGATCGTTCTCAACTTATAGATTTTCTAAAGAATATAGAGCCTAAGCCTAGAAAGATAATATTAAATCATGGTGAGGCATCTATTATTGAGAGCTTTGCCAGCTATATTGAAAAAGATAAAGATCTTAGGAGAATATACAAAAGTTTAGATATATTAGTTCCAGATGTATTAGATACTATAGTTCTAAAAAGATCCTGATGATTTTATACTTTATTACGAGATTTTTATTGATCATTGCAATGATCAAACGTGTTAAATCTTTTATCTGATGAAAGTCTATATATAACTAGAAATAATTCTTTTCGTGGTGTTCAATTTATGAAGAAAGAGAAAAACATTAGGATCATTAATAATATTCCTGAAGATTTTGATAAGATAGAGATGATACAGAGGATAATTGATGCAGGATTGTTAGACGATTTCATAAAATGGTTAAGAGATGAGAAAAAGCTGAATGTCGATAACATAAAAATTGATGAAATAGATCATAGGGTCGTGTTTGAATATGCATATAGGAAAAATATTATTGAGACATACACAGATCTAGAGCTTGGCAAAGAAGAAGAGAAATGATCCTTTATTTTTCTCTGACCCATATAGTTTCATCTTTAGAGTCCATTAGCCTGATCCCTCGTTTCAAAAGCTCATTTCTTATCCAGTCAGCTTCATCATACATCTTCTTTTGTCTCAATCTTTTTCTAACCTCTATAATCAGCTTGATCATGTCTTCGAAATCTTCAGAGGTCTTAGGAGGAGCCAAAGTTTCTGGTAGGATCCCTAGTATCTGATTCATTCTATCAATTATGTTAAGAGCTTTGAAAACCAGTCCTGTGCTCTCTCTAGAGATTATCTCTGAATATATAATAGATATAAATTTATTTAGATGAGCCAGAGCCTCAGGAGTATTAAGATCTTCATCTAAAGCATTTTTAAATCTACTCCATAGATCATCTAATCTGCTCCATATCTCAAGTTCTCTCTCAGACAAATTATGTTCCAGAGGCTTCTCACGAATCATTCTTATAAGGATCTCATGAGCATTTCTCAGTCTTTTATATAACACAGACATTTGTTCTAACGATTCTTCTTTATAATCAATAGGTTTTCTATAATGAGCTGAAAAGATCCATAGCCTTAAAACTGGAGCACTCCATTTAGATATGGCTTCTTTAAGAGGAATTATATTTCCTAAGCTCTTGCTCATTTTCTCACCAGATATTGTGAGATATCCTATGTGAACCCAATATTTCACCCAGGGAGATGTTCCGAAATAAGATTCGCTTTGAGCTCTCTCGTTCTCATGATGTGGAAATATAAGATCTTGACCGCCTCCATGTATATCAATTTTTGATCCTAAATATTTTGAGCTCATAACACTACATTCTATATGCCATCCAGGACGTCCTTTTCCCCATGGAGAGTCCCAATAAGGTTCTCCAGGTTTTGCAGCTTTCCAAAGAGCAAAATCAAAAGGATTCTTTTTCTCAGATAAAAACTCTTCCTCTTGTCTCCACTGTTCTTGTAGACTTCTTCCACTTAGTCTTCCATAATCTTTATATGTCGTCACATCAAAATACACAGATCCGCTCGGGGCTACATAAGCATGTCCTTTATCGATCAATACTTGTATAAAGTCTATAATATCTTTTATATGATCTGTGACTTTAGGATGAAAATCTATTTTGACCCCCAGCTGATTCATCAGATCTATATACTCTCTTGTGTAATAATCTGCAATCTCTCTCCAATCTCTCTTCTCTTCATAAGATCTTCTAATGATCTTATCATCTATATCAGTTACATTCTGAACATGAATAAAGTGATATCCCAATGATGATATATATCTCTTTAGAAAATCAAAGGCGATATAAGACCTTGCATGACCTATATGAGTATGGTCATAAGGCGTAGGCCCACAGAAATATGCTCTCACAATATTATTCTCAAATGGAGTGAACTCCTCAATTTTTTTAGTTAAAGTATTATAGATCTTTAACACAAATTTTTATTCACCAAAGAATTCTGAGAATACGTAGCTTAAAAAATCTTTTATAAATGATTCTTTATTGTTCAAGAATCATCGGGATAGAAAAGATCTTTTGTGAAAAAGTGTGTAGAAATAAAAATTTATGATAAAAGATCTATCTTAGATCATTATGTTATTTTCTTTTAATATCTTCTCTATCTGTCTTTTAGCCTCATCTAAGTCTGGTTTTAACGTCGATGGATTAAAAGGTATCTTAGTTAATACAGGTATTACTCTGCCATCATCTACCTCTACAAAAAGCTGTGGCAACCATCCAAAGCCGAACTCGTCTTTCTCACCATATTCGTTTACATATATATAGTCTTCCTCTAAGATCTTTAGCTCCACCTTTAGTCTCTCAGAGAGCCATTTCGCTAGTTCATTAAATTCTTTATGCTGAGGATGATGTGAGGCATCATCGAGAACTACCCTGACGATCTTTGCTATTTAAATCACCTTTTTAATTAGGTCTAGGAAAACTTAAAAATTAAGCATTTAATTACTGCTCATCTATTTATAAGAACTTTTGTAATCAATAATATAGTTCCAATTGACATGTAGAGTTAGTTGAGCATATATGTTTCTTCCAGTCTCGGTGATATATATAGTTTCTAAAAGACCTGCCACCACTGGAGGTCTTAAGTTTTTTGTGATAGAACATAATTTATCATATATTAACGTATGATCTATGTATTCATATATCTCGCTCTCATATGATCTAGCTCTTTCTTCATAACTTCTCAAATATATATACAAAAGATCTGTTAGAAGTCTCCCAGAATCAACATTGTCAGAATATCCGATCTTTTTTATATCGAAGATAAAACCCTCAGGAGACCTCACTTCTAAAACAAGATCGTTGTCATCTACAATTAGTCTATGTTCTAATCTAAAATATATAGGGAGAGAGCCTCTTTCTATGGGATACTCACGTATTCTCAGAGAATAAATATAATTCCATATAAGATTTTCGTGAAAATATATTTTATGTCCAAACCATTTGATCATTGATATAAATGCCTCTATATGCTATTTCTCAGCACCTATCTCAATCAAATTTTTACATACTTCTTTGATTTTCTCAAGGATCTCGTCGAAGTTTTCTTTACTTACAACATAAGTATATAAATATCTTCTGGTCCTGGCCTTGATCTTTCCCCCGTCGTCTTTTCTAACAACTCTACATTCCACAGCTCTGCTAGCTATCTCAAGAAATTTATTAAGATCTTTTATCTCGACAGGCATTGTGTTTCACACAAAATCTAGTATCAATAGATGCTTAAAAAATCTTTTTTATTTAAGAAGAGCTTTTTCTTCTAATCACAATATACAATGAGATCAATAGTGATATTATAGAGATCGCAAAAGCCAAAGATATTAATATCACGTATATTCTCAGATTATTATCAACATAACTTTTTAGGTCAGAGACTTCTTGAGATAATGTTAAGCTTGTTTTCTCAACGTTATTTCTAAGATTAGACACCTCATCATATAGTATGCCAACATTTTTTGTAATTTCAGAGAGGCTTGCATTGAAATTTCTCAAAGACTCATTCAACATCGTATATCTGGTATAAAGCTCGTTAACCTCTATATAAACAGTTTTATTAAGATCTTCTATATATCTCACGAGATAATCTCTTAAATCTATAATCGAACTATTTAAGTCGATGATCTTCAGTCTAAGATCTTCTATGTCAAGTCTTGTGTTTCTTAAGATGTTGTTTATCTCAGATATGTTTGAAGAAATCTGTGACATATTAAGCTCTAGTGAGGAGAGCCTAGATCTAAGCTCATCAAGCTCTTTATAGAGAGAAGATATATTATAAGACACGCTACTTAAAATGATCTCTGGAGATTCTGATGATGAGTAAAGATCTATTGATAAAGTTCCTTCATCATACGCTCCATATAACCATCCGATCACTAGAACATGATATCCTTTGTGTTCGAATAATATGTTTCCTGTAGCTAAACTTATGAACTCGTTTGTCGGAGGTATAATCATTAGATCATCTATGTGCATATTCACCAAAGAGTCTTTAGATACAAATCTTAGCAGAAGAGGTGTTGACGGGATCTGAGACACATTTATTATAAACGATATCCACTCGGGAGAAGATATGCCTAAGTAGTATAACGGCTCAGCAGATAAACCTGCGAAAGTCTGTAAAGAAACTCTTGGATACTGAGAATCTATTTTCAGCGGGACTGTCACAGAGAGAATTATTTTTGCATTAAACTCTCTGCCATCCTCAGTTCTAGCAACAGCAACTATATACCCAGAATACGTCCCTGGAAAAATGTTTTTATCAATATTTACTCTCAGATCTACTACGCCTGTTGAGAGAGGCTGAATCATTATTTGATTCGGTGATATATCTATAGATCCTTTTATATTGCTAAACCCTCCGTAGCTCTCGAACCCTACAACATATAATGAGACTGATACTTTATTTGAGCCTATGTTTCTTATATATACTTTCCCTATATTTCTACTCTCTCCAGGCTCTATGATCAAGTATCTTACAAGATCGCCGGTCTCGTAAGTGACCTGGATCATATTAGATAATGCGTCATAGGCTCTTACAAATCCAAAGCCCTCTACCATAGGATTAGGATCTTTATAAGGATCTCCTGCTGCAAGAATACTCTGGTTAGGAGTGATCAGATATCTATTCCATGGATATATATCTTCATACGAACCTTTGTTCTTATATAATAGACCTGAGTTCATTAATCTGATCACAAGATCTTTTGAAGAGGCAGTTGGCAAAGCCTGTCTTAACAATGCCAATACTCCTGAGACATGTGGAGTAGCCATTGAAGTTCCGCTTGCGGCAGCAGCCACATAGGGAGGTCTGTAATCAGTGGGTATAGATGATATAACAAAGATCCCTGGAGCAGAGATCATTAGAGGCGGAGTGTCCCATGGGATAGGTCCTCTAGAGCTGAAGAATGCTGTAAAAAGTCTGTTAACATCAAGACTCCATTGATCTCCTGATGCAGCCACGCATATGACGCCGCTTGCAACACACATATAATTGATCGTATATCCTCCAGGTCCGTAATTTCCTGCAGCAATCACAACAAGCTTATTCATTGATGCAGCCTTAGAAAGCGCTTGTATAAGTGGATGTGTTTTTATATAAGGTATTATATAGGGCTCCACTAATCCGCCAAGGCTCATACTTATAATGTCAGCCTCATCGCCAGTGTTAGGCTTTCCATCCGGGCCTGTGAGAGCTATCTCAAGGCCTTTAATTATCCAGCTGGATTTTGTTGATTCACAATCTTCATAAGAGCTGTTAAACACTTTTATATCGTATATAATTGCGTCAGGAGCCACTCCGGGATAAGTATAGTTAGAGCCTATGCCAATTTTCTGAAAAGAATCAAACTGAGCAGCTATTATGCCGGCGACATGAGTACCATGAAATCCACAATACTCTAAAGTATCATTTGTGACATCATAATGAAAAGCAACCACGCTAGTGTTATCAGGTCTTATAAGCCACGGATGTCTAGATTGTATTCCTGTGTCAATCACAGCAACCTTAACATCTTTTCCAGTGTATCCTTTGCTCCACATGAGAGGCGCCTGAACAAGATATCTGCTAGCATTAGGAGCATAAAGATCTGTCGATGAAGAGCCTACGAGA
>WYEN01000008.1 GCA_009903825.1 Desulfurococcales archaeon | reverse complement strand
CTGGTCTAGGACGCCGGCCTCCCAAGCCGGCGATCCCGGGTTCAAATCCCGGCCGCCGCATAAAAATGCTTATTACCCCCCGAAGTTCACAATTCTACTTGGGGGGTGTGAACTCATGAGTGAACTCATGGGTGATATAAATGTTTCTCCTGGATGGATTCATAAGATTAATATCAAGAGTCTTGGTGATGATGTGAGAAGAGAGATCCTTAGAAGAGTTAAGGATAAGCTTGGCTTCAACAAGACCGTGGAGATCCTTGATATAGCAAAAGGATCCCTCCATAATTACCTTAATGGTCTCAGAAAGATCCCTGATGATGTGATCTCTAAGGCTCTTCAATATCTTGATGAAAAAGAGTTTAATGAGATAGTGGCAGGCATAGACAGATTGAAGGCTGTAGGAATTATTCGTGAAGATGGATCTATAGATTACTCATTGATTCTGCAGGCAGTGGCTTTAGCATCTAAAGATGAATATCTGAAACAGGCCATACTGAGGTTTACGGTGGAGAATTTCAGAGAAGATCTCAGAAAGATGCTTGGGATAAGTCTCTCACAAGTAGTTTTTACATGGAGCCAAGGCTTCGAGGAGTTTCTTAGAGAGAGAAAGAAGAGAAGAAAAGTATTGGATCCTGAGACAATAGCTTATTATCGTAATCTCTTCAAGAAGCATCTTGAAGGTAAAACTCTTAGCGAGGATCTTATCAATTACGTTATTAATCATAAGAACAAATGGCTTAGAAACGTCTTTAGACACTATATTCAATATCTCTATTATCTTAGGAGAATATCGCCTGAGACATATGGATGGGTCATGGAGATCGTTCCTAGCAGAAGCTATAAGATTGATGTAAGATCCTACCCAATCAATATTGAGGATCTTGTCAAAACCTTATCCATTCTAAAAGATAGTCATGAGCTATATTATTTGGTCTATAGACTTATGCTTGAAGGAGGATTAAGATTATCACACGCCATACACATTATTGAGAGCTTCAATCCTAATGAGATTATTGAGATAAACGGCTTGGATGTTGAGACACATAGGCTTGTATGTTTTAATGATAAAGGCTTCTGTAGATATTATGTGGGTCTTAGAGAGAGTGTTAAGCCTTGTGAATGGGCTTATTTCTCATTAGATACTCTGAGGCTGCTTAAAGAATATGCGGGTAATAATGTTAGCAGAAGAGCTCTTGAGAAATATATTAAGAGAAGAAATCTATTGCCACCTAAATATGTTAGAAAAATCTCTTGGAGACTGATGATTAAGGTCATGTCTAGAGAGGTGGCGAGATTTATACAAAGCAGATTTGGTGAATTAAAGATTTCTGAGGCTAGATATGAGGATCTTCTCGGTGAGGCTGATGATCATTACTCTAAATATCTAGGCTATCTAAAAGAGCTTAGTATCTGAAAAAGATCCTGAGGATTTTTTGAGAGTTTCTTTTTCACAAGATCAATCAGAAGAGCATGTTAATACATAAACAATGTCATGACATGTATCTAAAATCATGAGACTTAATGCCGAAAACTAATTGTTTATGACTGAACCATATGTTATAAAAACATGAACAGATCAGAGTGCACATGTGAACTGCACGCGTGAACTCCGAGAAACAGATCATATGGCACATGAATACAAAATTCACATGTGCCTTGACACATGTGCCTTGATTCACGCTATAACTTGATTCATTCTCTCGAAGCTCTCGCGTGAACTGCACATGTGAACTGTGTGTGAACTGTGAACAGATCATAATTCACACTTCGCGAGAATCAAGACACATGTGTCATGACACATGTGAACGATTCATGTGAACTCTGATCTGTTCACACTCTCCAAAACACACACTATTCACGACATAAACAGTCAGTTTTTAGCAACAAGTAGCATGATTTTTAGAAGCAAGAAAATATGTGATAAAATATTTATTGAAAGTTTTCTTGTTTATGGCTTAGATATGGGGGTTCTTTAGAAACATGTTGGATAAGCATTATTCTTCTTCAGCTCCTCCTCCAGACACCATATCTAGAGCTTTATCAAGATTCTCTCTATCCACCTTTGAATCAAGCAATTTTACAAGTTCTTTAAATTCAGAATATCTCTCAAGATCCTTAAGCGCGATTTTTTGATTAGGATAGTCTTTATCAGGAGCTTTCTTATGTAAGATCTTTGAAAGCTCAACAACCCTATCTTTAGTGGCATCATCAATATCTTTCCAAGCCAAGCCAGCCATATAAACGGCAAAGAGAGGTCTAGCAAACTGACTTCTAATAAATGCCTTGCCTGATTGGATAACCTTATATGCAAGATAATTGAGAATAGCTGTATAATAATATGCTATCTCCTCTTTTTCACTTTCTGCATATGCGACATGAGACTCTATAATAACATTAGGTTCTTGAGATCTGTATGCAAATGCCGTAAAAGATCTTGAGCATCTATATATTATGTAGTGTTTATCAATATCTAGTTTTATTATATTATTCGGTTGCTTAACCTCCTCTATGAGCATCTTAATCATTTCAATAGTTTCACTACGTGCAATTCTATCAACATTGATCTTTAGTGCTCTCTGGAGGAACTGTTTAAGAGAAGCTTCACCTTGATCTGATAGTATAACATCAATGAATCTTCTAAGTCTAAAAGGATTGATTTCACCCATGTATATCACTTTATATACTTTGATTCCATATTCTTTTAACAGATTAATAGGCACTATTATTCGATCTCTAGTGTTCCATAATCTGAATTCAAACTTTATATTGTCATAACGATATTCATGTAAAGCAATGCCTGCATAGATCTTCTTACCCCTCTTCTTTTCACCACCGTAAATACCCATTATGTATAAGCCTTTTGGCACTATCTTTTCAATATTAAGTTCTTTTGCAAGAACGTCAAGGTTCTCTGTGAAGTAAAGTAGATTCTGCTTAACATATTCATCATAGCTTTTGCTGAGCCGTCTCGTTTCTAGAAACTCCTTTATTTCATTAAGTTCTAAACTCTTTTTATAGTCTATGCCAGGCTTGCGTGAAACTATATAAAGTTCTGTATTCCAGCTTATAATCATCACCTCTTTCTAATAATAATAACGGCTGGGTAGATGCCGTGTTCAAAAACATCAAAATCGAAGTCGTAAAGCTTTATCTCTGCACTAACATCTTTTAATAACGATCTTAGAGTAGCATATGTTGCTAATACACCTGCACTCATAGGCGACTTATGATAAAATAATTGTTCTCTATTCATTACATACGCCACGCCTTCGTTAGCAAGCTCTACTGATTTTCCTAAGGCTGCTGTGGCAATATCTGCTCCTGAGAGTATCTGAGCAGTTTTCCCAGATCCTACGATGTTTCTAATTCCTTTTAACATATATTCTCTAATACGATCTGAATAAGGAGATTTGAACTCGGTCACAGGTATCCACGGCGGATTTGTGACTATTATATCAGGCCTAAACTTGGTCATTAAAATTGTGGCATAAATAGACGCCAATACTGTGCTCCACACGCTATTACCTCCAGATGATACGATGATATTTGCCAATATGCTACCAAGCTTTGATTCTTTGAATTGTTTCAGAAAGGTTTGAATAAACGGATTCTCAGAATCTTTAAAACTCATCTCTATATAATGCTCGATCTTTTTTTCAAGACATGTAACATTTATCTCTTTGCCTCGGCTACACTCGTTGTAAGCAAATCGTAATGAAAAAGCTAAGCCTTCTTCTAATATTCTAAGTGTAGCAAGGATCTCTGATACTCCTCTAAACCTTAGTTGATTAAAGTTTATCAACGGCTGAAGATATGAAGTGATTTTACTAACAAGACCTGAGAGAGGAGGTAGAGTTAAGAGAGGTCCGCCAAACCACATTGATAAAGTATCTATATGATATATATGAGGCGGATTTCTAGGCATTCTTCCAGTCTTCCTCCAGTAGGCTAAGATAAGCTCTGCTCTAGCAACAGCAACTGCAAGAGGATTCACATCAAAACCGACAATCTCGTTAAAGGCTTTATCAGGATCTTCTCCCTGCTCAATTTTTATATAGAATGTCTTTACAAGAAATGTTCCTGAACCGCAGAACGGGTCTAAAACAATTTTATCTTTTAAGTCAAAATTGTTAAGCATAAACTCTACAAGCCATAGAGGTGTGTAATATTCGCCAATCTTTCTTCTAGTGTCACGATCTATCAAAAACTCATATAACATTCTAAAAACATCTTCAGCACCAAGAGACCAATCAACCATGTGAGCTCTCTCGACAACAGTATTACAAACTTTTTCAACATATCCTCTTAATGAGGCATCAAAAAGAGCTGTTCTCCACCAGTTTAGATATGGCAGTGCAATATCTAATATCATGTTGTCTGTTTTAAGAAATGAACCGCCACAGATAGCCTCAGAACTTTCAACAACGTTTAATGCTGTTGCTAATGAAGCTGATATTGCCATCTGCATATATGTATGCCTGATATAAAGATCTTCGAAAAATTCTTCAGAAGCTTCGCCATAAAGCATACTCATAATACTTTTATAAGCTTCATAAAGCGGTCTAACTCTGTTTTTATAAGTTTTAAAAACTTTTCCTAGATCGCCAAGAAGATCTTTATGATCTAAGGTGTATAAAGCCTCAACATTCTGAGGGATCGGAGGTATTTTAAGTTCTTTTAATTGTGGAATAATCTGTGTCTTAAGTATATTTAAGGCTTCTTTTACATCACATTCACAAAGAAGTTGTAAATCTTCTTTAACAACCTCATATATTCTCCATTTGCTCCAGTTTGTCACTATGAAAAACTTCGCCTTTGAAACAATCGGCCAATACTTTTCTCTGGCAGCTTTCTCAGCATCTGAAAACTCTTTTTCACTAGATTTAAATTCAAAAATTACTTCAGAGCCTAAGGCCATATCAATCCATCTGGTTTCAGTGCCAACCCTAACTTCTTGAGGCATTAAAATAATTACTTCCTCAGGTTTCTCAAGAAGTTTTCTTAATGTGCAAGAGTAAAGATCTTTGAAATTAATACATTTAACATCTGTCACATTTTTAAGAATATCAGTTAGAAGTGCTACTACCTGAACTCGAATATTTTCATGTGGTCTCACAGACATTTTAAGACCTCTAAAATTATAGCTTAGCTTCTACTATTAACTATTTTAAAATCATTGATTAAATCTTTTTTAGACAATCATATACTTAAGCGTGGACCAGATGATTAAAACTATCTCTAAAGACTCAGATCTTTCCGAGAGATAGCCTCATAACCAAGGGATTTTATGTTGATAAAATTTTTGAGACCTATAAAAAGATCGAGGTTCATAGATCTTTCATATTCTTATAAAAGATCTTATTAAAAATCGATCTTCTCTTAGCTAAATTTTTTGTGCTTAAAACATTATTTTTAATGGATGTATCAGCCATGTTAATTGAGGCTACTTTTTTCAAGTTGTCTGATTATTTTCAGTCTATTGAGTCTCCTAGCGAGCTTTATGAAGAGCAGGTTGCATTTATATTTGCTGTAGCATTATATCAGGAGCTTCAGAATAGAGGATTTTCATTTTTACTACCATATATACAATTAGGAAGACCATATCCTAATGAAAGAAATAAGCGAGTAGATATATACTTCAGAATTCCTAAGAATAAGCTTCCGCCAGAGATTCTACATAGATGGGCTGAGAGCGGTGTCTGTGAAGAGAATTGGATTGAAGTAAAATTTTTCGGCAGTGCTGAGAGAAGCTTATCAAATAAAACAAAGACGAAGAATATCGCCCTAATCTTGACAGATCTATTGAGACTGAAATATTATGTGAATGAAGGTGGAAAATATCTGCTACTTGTTTTCAATAGAGATCCTCAGTATTATTTATCAAAAAGAGATTATTTAAAATATCTTTTAGAACCTGGGACCCACAAGATCGTGTTAAACATAGCTGATGAAACAAAAACAATATTAGAAACTATCAAAAAACATTTCAGAGATCAAATAGATACAAACATTATAGAGCTTGAAACACTTACTCACACGATCAAGCCATTGCCAGTAAAAGGACTTATTATCACTTCTCCAGATACTGTTCCTCTAAAGAAAAGCTTAGAAGGTCTTCCTAGACTTGAGCCTCAATATCATTTCTATCTTATCAGAATTCTGGAGTTTATAGAATATTTCACATAGCCTATCTGTTGATCATGATCTACAACTTTTGATCGCTTCATTACGTGAAAGAATCTTTTCAAGACAATTATATATTTGATCGAAAAGTTCTGATGAGAAAAATTTTGAATTTAAAATCATTTTAAGCCGGCACAGCATTTACACTATATTTATAACTGAAACATTGAAAAAGCCTTACGTCAAATGTGAATCGTATGTTTTGCGTCTCACCTGCTTTCATATAGATCTTCTGTTCTTGTTTTTCATATCCTCCACACCATAATTCGGCAATAACTTTAACCCATCCTTCTCCGCCATTGTTTCTAATGGTTGCGTCCACATATATAACATAGTTTAATCCTACAAATCCTTCGTGTGAATTCATAGAAATGATCTCAGGTCTTGGCGGATTTAATTTTGAAGGCAGATTCAGAGCATATACTCCTATTAATATGAGAGCTATAACCGCCAATATTACGGCGGTATAGAGAGGCCATCTACTTTCTTTTACTTTAACAGGTGGTGTAGATGGTGATTGAGTCTGAGACGACATATAATATACCCTGAAAAATTATGTTTAAATAAAATATATATCATGTCATCTTATGCTTTTTATAGTCTGGTATTTCTCAAATTAATATTCTAAGAATTTCATCAGCAATCACATCTCTGTTAGTATGTAAATAGATGTCCCATAACACACCTATTGGAACAGCTATAAATAATATTAATGCAGAAAGTGTTAGAATTCCTGTAAAAATCCATGCGAATGAGGCTATCCATATCATCATTATACCGATCATAATAAGCACGATATACCCTATGATATTGAAAGACCAGTATGATGGGTGTATAGTTGTGATCGCAATTATCCTAGTTTTATTGTCTAACGGAGTCAAATAGAATTCTATTATCTTTAAAACATTTCTCGGCGTAGATATCACGACTGAAAACGGGTTTACACCATGCTCCACTTTTATGCTTCTAGGAGGATCTTCTGAAACAATTTTGCAACCATAATTAAAAAGAATCCTCCGAAGTTCTTCATAAGCTTTTTCAGGAGTTAGAGAAGAGATCTTCTCTAACAATAAAAACACTCTCTAAATCATTAATATCTATTATAAATATATTGATTAGCTGAAACCAGTTGATTTAAAGAAGAAGAGAAAGATCTTTTTCAGTAATTGATTTATTCTTATTTCATTATTCTAATGAAATGAAATTATTATTACAAAAGAGGACTATAGATCTTTTTAAAGAGAAGCTTCATAGATTTTTCACGTCTACTCTAGTTAGATGTAGAGTGAATAATAGGTAGGAAGCAATAAATATTAAGTATTCATCATATATGATCTAATTTTGATTTTCTTATGATTCAAGAAAAGATCCTTCCATAGCGATCGGGCCTCTTATTCTATTATTCTATCTTATTCTATTATTCTATCTTATGAATAAAAAATATATATTATATATATATGATCTTAATGATCACCTGATCACCTGATCACTTGGTCACCTTGGTCACTTGGTCACTTAAACCCCTAGAGAAGTGTTTTTGATCTGGAAAAAAAGTTAGGGGGATATAGTTACTTAGGTGACCAGGTGACCGAGAAAATTTTCATCTGGTCACTTGGTCACCTGATCTAATGATCTAAAAATTGATTTTGTTTGTAAAAAAATAAAAAATTACTGATTTGTATTTTGTTTCTGAATTATTTTGTCTATTGATACTATAACACCTTTTCTATGGATGTTATAAGGTCTTCTTGTGATTCCTTCAGGCTTGTATTCGCCTCCTAAAAGTCTTGCTAATTCTTCCAGTCCTGAGATTCCTATTCTCTTTTTTGTTCTCAACCAGTCTATGAATCCGCTGAATATTAATATGTTCTGATCATCTATATCTATCATTACATCACTTGTTAAATTCATTTCTCTCAAAAATTTCAGTCTCGACATAAGATCTGGTGTGCTTAATAATTTGTCTCTTCCAGCTTTCTCAATAATTTTTTCTTCAACATACTCCCTTATTGCCGTCTTAATCTCTTCAACTACTTCATCTTCATATTCCTCGAGACTCTGAGGCTCATATCTCTTCTCAATCCATTCAGGCGTCTCCAACTTGGCCTCTTTATATAGATATCTGAGGATCTCTTCTCCAATCTCTTTCCATTCAAATCTCATATCTTTAGAAAGGATCTTGTCCCAGTTGATTTTAAGCCATTGATATATGAACGGGGCCATGTAGATAAGCTTCATCCTCAGTTTCGATCCCCACTTCCCATATTTTTTGTCGAACTCCTCGATCTTCTCTCGAGGGATCCTAGGTTTTCCAGTTAGATTGAAGAAATGAAATCTCTTCTTTTCATCATCATCGAGCGTCTCATATAATCCTCTTCTTGATGTTAATATTAATGGTGCCATTGAGTATTCAGCTATAAATATCATTCCTCCAGACGTGTATTTCTCTCTAAGCTTCAGCGAATCCCAAGCGTCTCTAATCATTGCCCAGACCTCTGGGTTCACAAATTTTATTCCTTCAGCCTCGTTCATTATTATCGGATATGTCCATTGCCCGATCTTTCTTCCTAATCTAGCTGGTGTCACGTTTCTTGATATTGTAGCGTTTTCAGAAGGTGCACTCCATATATATAATGATAACAAGGCCAATGTTGATTTGCCTGTGTCTGGAGGCCCTTGATATATTGCGTAAGGTAATGGATTTCTTCCTGATTGTTTCAATGCGAAACTGATTGGAGATAATATTGCGTATTTAACTGAGTCGCTGAAGATCTCTATCGCAAAATCATAATATCTACTCAGATCATTAAGAACCTCTAAGGCTTCTTTAAGCTTATCTCTATCAGGCTGATAAAAATCTTCTCGACTCCATCTCAATTCATCATTCAACACATATAATCCTTCTATCTTCATCTCCTCTTTTATAGTCGCGATCTTTTTATATTCAAATGCTTTGAATATTACTGAGACACAATCATGAATATTTTGTCTTGATGCCACCACGCCTTGTCTTTTCAATTGTTCTACGTGTTCATCTATCACGCCTTCTGTAACAAATCTTCTCCCATTGGCCTCAAGCCATTCAGCTATATAATAAGGCTCGTTACCGCTTGTTCTATAAACTATAAGGTTCTCTAGTGACGCGTATGTTATTATTCTACCTTCTCTCAAAATCTCTTCTATTACATCTCCTTTTTTCACGCTTGTTTTCACAAATTTGGATGTTCTTCCAAAACCTCTTAATGTGATGAAATAATCAGTCTCTCTTCTATATTCGTTATAAACAGGATCTTTGAATGGACTTGGTCTTCCGATTTTCTCTTCTAATTTCATCAATAAATATAATGCTTTTGATTCATCTCTCAATTTCTTTGCGAAAAACTCGAAAAATCCTGAGACGTCTATGCTTATGTCAATATTTTTTATATACAATTCATTTATTCTTCCTCGAATCTCATATTCAATATCATCTTTATATCGAGATATATCAACTCCATAGCTCTCATATATCTTCAGTAATGGTGAAAGTCTTATAGCTTTAAACTCTTTATCAGAAGAATAATCGTATAATTTCCTAAGGATCCTTACTATCGAGACAGGACTTACCCCAGCGTAAGCTCCGTATTTAGACATCATGATCCAGATCATCTGTCTATATCTATTTAAAGTCTCAGAATCTTCATAAGATGTGTAATATACTTCTCTTAATATGTTAACAATATCATCAATAGTCTTATCATCTAAAGGCTTATACTCATTAACTGAAGAAATTTTTAAACTCTCTGAAACAATATTATTTATTGGGGGTGTTAGTCGGGCCTCAGAGGGGCCTGGTCTCTCAGGTTCCTCTGAGGTCTCCATAAAGATCCTTCTCCATCATTCGATCTTTTTCTGATTCTGATGGGATCTCCAAATAAACACGCACTTTGACTCTTCTGCTGTGGAGAGCACGCCACATATAATTTCTAGTGAGTGGTAAGTAGATTAAATATCTCTCTCTAAAGCTCCCTTTTCTGCCCAGATTAGTTCTCGAGAGAGTGAGCTCTCCGACGTCCACCAGACCTTTTTTAATGACGTTTTCAACGACGTCAAAGATTTTATTGCTCTCTTTTGACATAGCGTTCACATTTAAACTTTGAAGTCATAAAATAATATTGGTGAGCCTGACATGTCTAAAATAAGAGATCTTGACGAAAAGATAGGAATTGATGTCAAAGATCTGTATATTCTAGAGAGATTGTCAGCCTCATCATCTTTGTCTTGTGTCAGTCTTTCTAGTATAGCTAAAGAGCTTGGCATTACGAGACAATCAGTTCATGAACGTGTGAAAAGGCTTTGTGGCGAAGGTTTTGTTGAGAATATTGGTAGGTGTTATGTGTTGACTGAGAAAGGGAGAGCCAGGCTGAGGTTTATTAAAAAAGTTGAGCCTGAATATGCTGAGTTAATACTCAGGCATTTCAATATTTATGGACGTAGTTTAGAAGAGTTTTTAAAAAATGATGCGAAGAGAGATTATGCTCTCTATTTTATCATAGGATCTTTTCTAGCATATTTTCTCGCAAGAATAACATGGATCTCTCTAATGTCGTTTAGTGAAAAAGGTGTTGAAAAAATACTTGAAGAGTTATGGAATAAAGAGCTTAAAAAGATGACAAAAGCAGTCATATATACAGCAACAATCATTGAAGAAAAAGGTCGGGACGCTCTGAAAACATTTGTAGACGCTCTCCAAGGCATCGCAATATTCAACGCAACAATTTTAGAAGCATCTACTAAAAAATACTCAGAAAGTTCACAAAAATAAAAATAGAGTGACTAAGAAAACTCATATATGAGTTAAAGTTCACGTTTTCACGTATCGATCGTGAACTGATTCTCATCAGAGTCAAGCCTCCCAAGCCGGCGATCCCGGGTTCAAATCCCGGCCGCCGCATCTCTTCTACACTCAGAGAAATTATAGAGAAATGTCTTTACGATAGAATGCTTCATTTCTCGAAAAAGAATCTATTT
>WYEN01000076.1 GCA_009903825.1 Desulfurococcales archaeon | reverse complement strand
CAGCTCATGTCTCATCCACAGAGGCAAGAACTGAGACACAATCCCATAGAATTTATCTAGGTATTTAAAGAAGAGCGCGGGCCCGCCGGGATTTGAACCCGGGTTCTCCGGCTCCGCAGGCTTGACTCTGATGAGAACCAGTTCACGATCGATACATGAAAGCGTGAACTTTAACTCATCTATGTCTTAATTTATGATATAATTTCTATGTCACGTGAACTTGCAAGATGTTTAAGAAGGATTTCGTAAACCTCTTCTAAGTCTTTGAAAATGTTTAACAATATACAATCCAAGTCTTTGCTTTCCTTAGAACACTCTATAGGGTGTACTAGTTGTCTATAAAAACTTTTCTTATCTCGAAGATCATTTAACTCTTCATCTAGTTCTCTTTTAATGTTCTCGACGAAGTATTTCTGCATACTGGCCTCTTGAAGATCTTCTGACGACATTTCTACAGACATCGTACTTAGAACACGAAGTTGCTCTGTAGCATGAAGAATTGCTTGGCGACCTTTCTCAATATATAAAGGCGGCGTTGTTTTCGGGGGCCAATAAAGTTTAGTTAAAATATATGCATATGTAACAGCACTGCTGATTTTTTCAATAAAATAATCTATTTTTTCAATAACGATGATCTCGTCTAGAGCTTTGTCTAGAGCTCTTAGGGGGCTCTGGTTAAGTAAAGCCTCTATGAAGAAGTATAGATCTCTGATCTTAAGCGTTACATTCATCACAAATCCCATGGGGGTGGGATAAAAATCCCTCCTCCCCTTAGGGCTTTTCGTTCTAGCTTCTCTCTCTTTGTACGCCACGTATCCACACTTAAAGAGCGTCTCTAGCACCGCTCCAAGCCTCTTCTTGCTCTTTAAAACGCCTTCTTTATAGAGACGATAAAATGAAGCTCCCTCAGCACCTTTACTACTATAATATATCTCGACGATTTTTTTCAGAACAGTTTTATAAGCATCTCCATAAACTACGTTAATACATGGTCGAAGAACTATCTCAAGTCTTTCAACACCCCTAGACTTCTTAAGATCTTTATTACTCACAAAAGCCCCTATCTATATGTTGCCACATAAGAGTTAATATATAAGCTCACTGATTAGAACAAACGTCCTATCCCTTAATAGGAAGTTACTTCAAGATTTATTTCCCAATAGAAGCACGGACTTAATTGGGGAGATAACATATGATCAGCATGTATGAATATATGATAAAAAGTAGCCACGTGATAGATGTAGGTGAGAGGTATGTCGTGATGGCAACCAAAGATTATGGTCCTGGGAAACCTAGATTTATCATAAACCTCCCAACTACCAGAAACGACCTATGGACTTATCTATGGGAAAATAAAATTCCAATTAAAGTTTTCATCGAACTTCCTGAGGATCTATCAAAGTATGAGAGACAGGAAAGATCCGCGAGAGTTAAAGAGAAGAGTTAGCATGGTGCTAAAAAGAGTCATAAAAATATCTGATGATGTGTATGAAGAGATCGAAAAGCTACGACAAGAGTGGAAGCTTCAATCAGCGAATCAAGTTCTTAAAAGAGTTTTCTTTGAAATTAAAGAAAGATGCTTTAGCGAAAAGGATCACAATTTGATTGATCAAAGATGCGATCCTGAAGAGCTTCTTAAAAATTTTCTTGAGGCGTGCACCGCGAAAAGAGTTGACAAAGTTTATCTGCTAGACTGCAAAGGTAAAAAGGCGATCGTTGGTGAGAAGACGCTTAGAGATTTGGCTGAGAGATTTGTTCTGAATATTATGATCAATGATCGGTGATCATTATTAGCGATGATCCTTTGCCAGATGATCTTGAAAAGGTCAAGGAGATAACTACCGTCGTTGCACGACCTAGAAACGGACCAGGAAATTTCGGAACTCTTCAGAAACTGATCTTGTATTATTCTCTTTCTGTCGCAGAAACATTTACTCCTAGTGACATTGTTGCTTACTATAATCTGAGTAAGAAATATCATCGTAGGGTCCATGACGCCATACAGCGTCTGGTCAGACGAGGGATCTTAAGAAAGGTCAGACGGGGATGGTATCAACTTGATCCGAAGATAGAGATCTCAACAAAAGATCTTGAGAAATTAACCGATCCCAAGGAAAATAAGTTTGAAGGATCCTCGCTGTATGGAAAAGGCTTTTTGTCGCGTGGTGTTGTGAGAGTTCACGGCATTGGTGCCTCTGGCGTTGTCGACCTGTTTTTTCAGGTGGTTTTTGTGCGTGGTGTGCTTGGCTGTGTTGAGGAATTTCTTCGGCGTCGTCTTCGTTCTGCTGGGTTTTCAAAGAGGTTTCTTTCTCGTGTGGAGGCTGATGCGAGGAGGCTGGCCGTGGATGTTATGAAGAGGGGCATGTTCATCCTAGGCGCTCATGGTAAATACGGTGGTGGTCGTCAGAAGGCTCTGCTTCCCATTTCCATTGCTGAGAGGGTTGGCATGCGGGAGGTTGGTGTTGATATAGCTCTTCCTGAGGATGTGAGGTTGCCTAAGATGCATCTTAAGTATTACACTGATCACAGCCCTTATGAGGAGGGCTGGGAGACTTTTCAAGATGTAGTGTCTGAGTAGCCTAGTTGTTATAATCAGCTTTTCTCTGAGGCTTACATCTTTTTCTACAGATTTTAAAAGACAGACGTCTATAACCTTTAGACTTCATATTAAGATAATAAACCTGCTCCATATTAGGGTGAGAGACTGCTCTGAAATAGAGAATGAAAGCTTCAGCCATCCCCGAAACAGAGTAATCAGCTACTCCAATATGGAGTAATCACTTACTCTATAATGGAGTAAAGGCTTCTCAAACCATGTTTTCTGCGCAGATCTTTGACAGATGTTTAATATATGATCTTATGTGTGATATTATGATATGCCCAGGCTCTTTAGATGTCTATTGAAGTTTTGAAGCCAAAGAATATTTGCTGGATCTCTCTCGAGAAGTGAGATACGAAAAGCTTAATAAGCCAGCCTTCATTTCTACAGCGTGTCATTAATCAATATGTCAATATTAAAAATTTTGTCGTTTTAAAAATTTAAAAGGAGGATCTATATGCCTAATTTTCTCATAGAATTAGGAATGTTGGTACAGATCATATCAGCTGTCGCAAGCATCATTGTTGCTTTAGTAATGTATCTTAGTGTTAGAGAGATTAAAATAGATAGAAGACGTGAATATTTAGAGAAAAGAATCGAAGAATTTTATATTCCATTAATAAAATTTTTTGGACAAGGAGATCTTCCAAGAGATATAGAGGCTCATCAAAAAGTTGAAGAGATAATACTTACAAAAAGATATCTATGTGGAAGAAAGTTAGCTAAAATTCTTCCTCAACATTTTACAGCAATGATCATATCAGGATCTCATTATTATTTTTATTTCACTAGTGAAGAAGAGAAAAAGAAATGGGAGGAAATAGCAGATATTGTGTGGGATGAATATATAGAAACTTTAAAAAAGTATTATAAACTGATCGGTGTGATAGACTACGTGTTGCCTAAAAAACCTGATAAATGGTTTTTTGATGTATATAAACATTAAGATAGAGATTCATTATATGTAAAAATTTAAATGAGAAACAACAATATCTTAACACAGATGTTTTATCTTTTATTTCTGTTGTGATGATAAAAATTATATAGCTTAACGCTAATCGGAATATTTCTCATCTTCCTGAGAATATAAGTCTCGCGTCTCGATCCTTGGATTAATCTGAATATGTCTAATTATTGTAGGGACAAAACTGCTTGAATAGTAATATCTAGTATAAAAAAGATCTTAGATGAGATGATCAGCTAGAGAATAATTTTTTAATTACTTCATATAATGGAAAAGCTTCGTTAGATCTTATCCAAGCTTCTTCTACAAAGAATTGTACAGCTATTTTAGCTGCCACAGGATCTATAGGTATCACATCTGATCTTATGTTGAAATAGTTTATTAAAGACATTGCAGAGGCTAGCTGTATCGCTCTTTTCTCAAGTCTCATTGAAAAAGGCACTATCTTTGTTTCTAAATGTTCAAGAATAAGATCTGAGGCTTTTTCTAACATTTTAAGCATATCATCTGTTAACATTACCTTCTTCTCTATAAATGTGCCAACAACTTTCGGATTTTTTGTTTGTATAGCATATACCAAAGTAAGATGATCTCTAAGTCTAGGCGCTACTTTCTTCATTTTTTCTTGAAGTATTCCAAGCATTAATTTTCTCTGACTTTTAGCAAGCTCACTATATTTCTCTTTGGTCAATCTATGAAGCCTACATAACATTCTATCTTCTATAGCATTAAAATTCGGATCTCTGACTGTCACTTCATATCCTTTCTCTTTAACTTTAGTATTATAATTGACAGAGAAAAATGATGTAAATCTATAAGGACCTACAGTATATGTTTTAGCCTCATATCGAATAACGCCTCTCTCCATAGCAAGTTTCAAAGGTTCAACCATACCTTTATATTTAAACCAGTCATTAAACTCAGTCACAATGAAATTAAATTTTCTATCTTGATAAGCCTCTCCTATAGCAATAAATTTTGCAGGTGTTATACCACCACAATATCTATTTAATCCCGGCAGTCCATGTGCCGGCACATCTTGGCTTTCATTACCTAAGATCATGTCTTTAGATGCAAACGTTTTTCCAGTTCCAGGCTCTCCAAAAAGAGCCAAGTTGAAACCTATATTTCCAGCTTTATTACCCTCGCCTGTAATAATATCTACATCACTTAAGGAATATTGTTGAGTTATTGTTAATAAATGATCAAAAAATATTACGGGACCAAATAGATCTTGTAGATAATCTATTAAAGCTTGTGGTGAAAAGTTTCTGCCAAATTTTATAGTATCTTCAAGTCTATCTTTAATTAAGTCTGTAAGGTAGTTTCTGAATTCTTCCTCCATTTTTATAACCATGAGAAATTCTTGTTCGGCATCTCTAGTGCTTAGTCGAGGAATAGGTGTTGATTCAAACTCTGATAAAACCTCTATAACCGCAGGTTTAATTTCTTCAGGCATAGACCATTTAGGATATTGTCGAGAACCTACTTCCCAAACTAGATCCCATTTATCTCTAAGCTCAGCTATTAGATGAGATGGATAAAGTCTGTCACCATAGATCTCGCTGGCTCTAGCAGATATATACTCAAAATGTGCTTCAGTTACATCAACAAGAGCCTTTAATACAGCATAACCTTTCTTACCATGAGTCTTAAGCACTTCTTTTACAGCTTTTTTAACTTCTTCCCAAGAACTTCTACATTCAAAAACACCGCTTCTTTTTACAGTATAATACTTACCTCTAAATGTATAATAATCTTTATACGGAGAGATCTGAACCATTTTTTCAAGTTGTGAATCTGAAATTATCTTCGCGATACTTTCAATTTTTACAGGTCTATTATACTTAAGATTCATGTAAATCGAAAAGATCTCTACATTAATAGAAATGCCTATAGATCCGAAAACCTCTTTATAAACTTTTTCTCTAACTTCATTTGGCCAATTCCATTCTAAGTGAGGCAGAAATCTCTTAAGAAGCAAGATCCTCTCTCTAATTTTATCTTCGGGAAGATCTATTTGAGACATATTTTCAGCCTAGACCAAGCAACTGAGAAACAAGCTTATTAATTTCATCTATCTCCTTCTTTAAGGTCTCTCTAACTCTTTTTCTCTTGCTAGCAACACTTCTTCCAGTAAAGATCATGCGAGAAACTTTAGCGTGACATATTTTACTAAGATCAGCTAATCTTCTATGAATAGGATTATTAGGATCGAACCTTGGTATAGGAAACATGAAAGGTCTCCTGTGAATCGCTCTTTCACCATACAATCCCTTTGGTTGTAAAGGTTTTATGGCATCGTTGATTATATCTGAGTTAAGGATTGCAGAAAGATAATGTGCTTCATCTTCGCTATTAGTTTCATAAAAGAACGTTGCACTCTCAGCTACGAATCCTCTGGGCCTAATAACGAATTTATTTACATAAAAAGGTGTCAACGCCTGTTTATCAACAACACATGAAACAAGGTTGGCACCAGTTGTATTATAGAGAACAACGTATCTCTTACCCGGATTTTGGGAAGAAAGTAAACCATGATAGTTGAGTCTATTGATTACTCTTGGAAAACGCTTTTCTGATTTTTCAGTTCTTAATTTTTCCCATATCCTTTGGGCTTCTTCAAGCCATTTTGCCATCAGCGTATAACCCTTACTTCTTAGAACATCTACATCTAATAATACATAGCCTGTGTCAGATGGCTCGATTGGGAGAACGACTGGTCTAAAAGCACATCCAAATGGAAATAAATCCTCGCCTAAAATAGTTGCATAAATAAATTCGTTTTCAACACATCCCTCCACAACTACATGTTTCCATGGTTCTTGGGCTTCTTCAATCGCTTCCTTAGATGTTCTACAACACGGCCTTAGCACATTTATGCCTAAGGTTGGATGAACAATAAACTCTATGAACCATAGGTTTCTTGGAACAAGCGTCGCACCTTCTTTAACATAATCATGATAAAGACTCTTTTTCAGCAGGATCTGAGGTGGCTCATAATTATAATCCTCGGCTTTTAAATATCGAAGAGCCTCATTAAGCTTTATATTTTTAACAGGTAATTTACCTGATAATCTTCTTGCGAGGACAGGATACGAAGTTTTGCCTCCCTTATTGGCTATTAAAACACACGCAGGAACGTTAAATAGAGGTGAAATATTTTCTAAATCAAGTATTTTATGCAAAGTCATCAAAGGCTTTTTGAATTTCTTAAACTCAACATGTTGAAAAGCGCCGGTCAAAACACTTCGTGGCATTACAAAGCCTATGATACCGCCATCTTTTAAATAAAGATCGCTGACCATACAGAAAAATAATGTAGCAATCTCAATATGTGTAAACAGTTTAACCTGTTTGCTTTTTAATAATTCATAAGAGATAAATTTTTCCTTGACAAAATCCTGATATTCTTTATTCTTTATATATCTTAATGCTATCCACGGAGGATTGCCCACAATTATATCAAACTTAGATTCGCTTAGTGTTACTGGCATATATACGTTGCTAAGCATATAGATCCATATAGAATCTTTACCTCTATCTATTAGTGATAATATGCCATCTAACGTGGATTTTAAAATCATGAATTCAGCATCTGAAACAATATTTTGTAGTGCTCTTCGGAAGACCGTAATAGCTTCATCTTTATTTCTTCTAGCTCTATAAGATTCTATAGAGTCTTTAAATGCTGTGATAACTCTATTTACTTTACTTCTGTCTTTAGCTATATCAACCGGCATATACAAATTTATATCGTTAACCTTGTAGAGATAGACTCGCATATTAGCAAACAAATATGTTGTTACATTCGGTAATTTAATTGAGTCTGCAACATATATAGGTATGAGAATCGAGCCTTTACGAACATGTAGCAACTCTCCTAAAGCTATCAGATAATTTGCTCTAGCTATAGTGACAGCTAATGGATTTATATCTATCCCAACAATACTAGTAAGTATGTAATCTAAGATCTTATCTGAACTCCAGCCTCTCTGTATTAATTCATCTTTTAGCATATGAATAGCATTAGATAAGAAAGTACCAGATCCGCATGCTGGATCAAGAATTTTAGGAGGCTCATCATGTCCTCTCCACCATATATCTAGTACTTCTTTTAGAGTCAGCTCAGTAAGCCATTCTGGTGTATAATATTCTCCAACTCTATGTCTCTGACCTCTCTCAACTATCTCCTCATATATCTCTTTGAAGAAATCTTCATCTATTTGTGATAAATCATATCTTAATAATTCTTTAGCTATTGTGCTGACAAGTTCTAATGATTGATTACGTATTTTTTCATGAAATATCCATGTGAAATAATCTTCTTCTATAAGATTCATTATTCCATATTCTGTGAAAAATTCTCCTTTTAATGCTTTCAACATTTTTGCAGGAGTTGCTGTAGTGTCACCACTTAATCTAAGATATGTTATCAATTTAACTAATGTAACTAGATAGGTCTGATCTATAAATGTTTTTACATCAGGTTTACTTCCATAAACTATCTCCATATTCCTAGACCACAGCTCGTATCTTAATTTGACATCCTCCTCTTCTTTAACAAGATCCCATAAAGATCCTAGCATTTCTATAGCAACTGCATATGTTGGGCTTCCAAGTCCAAATCTAAACTTAAGATCATTTGCTGTAGGTCTGATCTTTGGTTTCGAAAATATATATGAGTCTAGCCATAGAATGGCTTCAACAACAGAGATCTCCGATAGATCTATAGAAGAGATCTCTTTTACATCTATAACCTTATTATTTTCAACCACGGGTATGAAGGCTTTATATTTTATCACATCAGTCGCGATACCAACATATTTTCTATTAGGATCATTCTCTATTAATGCTTGAAAATATTTTTTCAACTCTCTCTTAGCATTCTCAAGTTCTCTATCTAAATCTACTTTAATTTCAAAAACAATGTCTGAATAAAGCAGATCAATTCTACCTTTTATACCAAGGATCTTGCTACCAATCTTTTTCTCTATCCCAGGCAACAAGTCTTCTAATTCAACACCAAAGATCTCTCTCAACATTTCTGATAAAACAACTAATTTAGCAGGATGAGTATTTGCTTGTCTAGCTCTTGAAATATATTTATCAAGTTGAATAATTTCTGAAGACATATAATCTCCCCATATCTACTATTAATGTTTTGTTGCAGATTTTCTTCTAATCATCTCTGGTTTCGGCCTGATTCTGATCACAAATTCAGATTTTTCGCCACCAGGTCTTAATCCCGAGTAATAATTAAACACTCCTCCACATCTTGGGCATTGCATCATATTAACATCATAAAATCTGAAACGCCATTTCTTAAGAATTTTAAAATTCCCCTCGTAACCACAATATGGACATTTAGCCATTTTCATCATCCTCTCTTGTTTCTATAGAAAAGAGGTCTGAATAAATCATGAAATCACCACTGAGCTAATATATGACCCATAATATATTCTTTTTAAACAATAAAAAATATACGTAGATATACGTAGGATAAAAAACTAGCTTCTCAACTCTTACTGACACGGACGTCTCTCTGGTCTTCTTAAAGAGGAGATTTTGAGAAGACTTAAGACAATTATTTACAATAATACTACCATTGTTAGTAGTGCGAGAGATAAAGAGCGCGCATCGGATGCTCATTAGGGTTACCCTGATAAGAAAGATCTAACGATACATTAGGGTTACCCTAAGCCTTTCATCAGGGTAACCCTCTGGCTTAATATCTGACAGATACAGATCTTAAGAAGCCATAGATCTAATGGTCAGATCTTGTTATCACTGTTTCAAAAGGGTTACCCTAATGAAAATGATCAGGGTTACCCTACGTCTTATGATAAAATTGCTTAGCCTTGTGTGTTAGATTTGTGAAGATTTACAGAGAGATTTATCTATGAAGACATCATCTTACTTAGGCTTTCAACATTTTTCTTTATATCCCGAAAGAATCTCTTGTCCTCAGATCTTTCTTAGGTACGGTACTTGAAAACATTTTGATCTTTTTCAAGATAAGAGACAGGTTATAGACAAAAATTTGTCTATCCATTTGTCTATGATATGGATATCATAGACACTTTATAAACGCTCGAGACAGCTAAGGACCTAAGTTGATAAGATCCTAGAAGCGAGTTTTTCTCTCTCTGGCGTCTATCGAGTGTCTATCATGATGTCTACAGACAAAAAGATCATGTCTATCTCTTGTCTATTCATTTGTCTATGATATGTCTATAGACAAAAAGATCTTTTTGTATTCATTTGTCACTAGATATATCATTGACATATTATTGACAAATAAAACAGTTTCATTTGTCAAAATTTTGTCAACAATGGATCATTGACAAGTAAATACAAAATGTATTCATTTGTCAATCCGCTTGTCAACGATTTGTCAATGATATGGATCATTGACAAGATCTTGTCTAAAAAGCTGTCTATCTCTTGTCTATGATATGTCTGCAGACAAGGAATCTTTGTCTATCACCTGTCTATAGACAAGTTGACAAATTTTTGTCTATAGACAAGAGAAGGCTTGTAGTTGCAATAGTTTTTATCGCAACTTCACAGTCAAAGATTTTGTTTTTAACAGATTGAGATTCGCATATATTAGCTTTTCAGACCTCTCTTAATATTAGGTGAACATCAGGCTGATATTGGGCCAATATTGGTGTGAATATGACAAAACGAAAATCTAAGAAAGAGACTTACAGAGATAGATGGCTGAGAGAGCATCCAAGAGTATCGCTTTATCTTGATAGAGATAAATATGAGATGATAAAATCTATGGCGGAATCTAAAAATATGAGCGTCAAAGAATTTATTCTCAGTTTGATAGATGGCTTCGAAAAATATCATGAGGATGTTGAAAAAAGAGTTTATGACAGAGCTTTTAAACAAGGCTATTTGTTTGCCCTGATAGATTTTACTGAAGATCCTAAGACTTTCTATGAGAAATTTAAAAAGATTTATCCAGATGAGGAGCCTCTTTTCTATACATATCCATGCTCAGTATGTGGGCAACCCGTGGTTGCTAATCACAGAAGCAACTCTGCAAAAACTGTTAGAGAAGTTGTTATAAAGACTTTGACAGAAGGTGGCTGGGGACATAAATGTTGTTTTGAAGTTAAAGAGGGCAAGAGAATGTCCTGTCCACATCTGCCTAAAGGATTGAAATAAAAACTCTCCCACTCGAATCATCATATCGTTATGTTCTCCTAATATAATGCTGATAGATCATGATAATCAAAAGATCTTTCTCAGGTACCGTACCTTAAAACATTGTGAATGAATTTGTATTTATCAGCAGCCTCAGAATATCTGATTACAGTAGCCTCATTACTGATTGATCTTGTGAAAAAGAATTCTTAAAACTCAGGATCTTTTTCAGAGACTTAGCTCTTTTAAATAGCCTAGATATTTAGAGTAGTGATCATCAGCTTCTCCAAGAAGATCCTCATATCTAGCCTCAGAGATCTTAAGTTCTCCAAATCTGCTTTGTATAAATCTCGCCACCTCTCTAGACATAACCTTGATCATTAGTCTCCAAGATATTTTTCTAACATATTTAGGCAGTAATAGATTGCGTCTTTTAACATATTTTGTCAAAGCTCTTCTGCTAACGCTGATCCCTGAATATTCTTTAAGTAGCCTCAGAGTATCCAACGAGAAATAGGCCCATTCACAAGGCTTAACACTCTCTCTAAGACCTACATAATATCTACAGAAGCTTTTATCCTCGAAACACACAAGCCTATGTGTCTCAACATCCAGGCCGTTTATCTCGATAATCTCATTAGGATTAAAGCTCTCAATAATGTATATAGCGTGTG
>WYEN01000021.1 GCA_009903825.1 Desulfurococcales archaeon | reverse complement strand
TGCGAGAACAAATGATCTTGACAAAAGAATAAATGATCTTGATAAGAGAATTGATGCACTAGATAAAAGAATAGATGCATTAGACAAAAGAATAGACTCACTAGATAGGAGAATAGACTCATTAGATAAAAGAATCGATCTTGCGATCAAAATAACGCTTATTTTAACAGGATCTGTTATAGCAACACTTTTAACAGAGATCATATCAAGAATCATATTCACAAGATAAGAATAAAAACAGAGACAATTTTTTACTATAAAAGACCATGTAAAACATCTCTTAATAAGCTGTTAGATGTGTAAGATCTAACACACATATGATATATATATTTGTGAGAATAACCAAGATTACCTTTTAACAGCTTCTCTTTCTCCTCTCAGCTTAAGTATCATAAGATCTATAAGAGTTTTCATATTGATAAGCTGTTTCAACATATCTATTATATCAAGCTTCTCTTCACCTGGTTTGTAACATATTTTTCTCTCAAGCCATTTCTCAATATTCTTAAGATTTTCTTCTCTTCTTATACATGTGTATAGAAACATGTTCTCTATACTTAACAACTCAAGCTCCTCTTGTGCGGTCTTTTTATCTTTAGTAATATTCTCAATTATTCTATAAGCATCGTTTGCTATTCTAGATAATATATAAAGATCTGCTTTAGATTCTCTTAACATATCTATATATCTCTGATCAAGTTTATCAATCATATAATCATATGAAACATGTGATCCTACCCCAGTCTTGAGAGGCCATCCAGAAGATGATAAGACAAATGGAAATGCTTTCACAATTTTTGTCTCGATACGTTTCTCAATCTCTTTCTCAATGATCTGTGGGGTTGACAAAGGCTCTATTACAACAGATCCTCTCGCAACTCTCTTTAAACTATCCAAAGAATCAACAGTTCTTCTATAGATCTCTAGAAGAGGAGTATCAGATCTGTCGATATATATAGATACTGAGAAAGACAGAGGATATAAAGATCCTATTATTTTATCATATATAACCTCTTTTACAAATCTCAAAACACTAAACCACTCTCCATAAATAGTTACGTCATCTCCACCAGCATATAATAATATGACATCTTCAAACTTTTGACCGCTACTGAGAATTGCCGAATGAATCTTATTAACAACAAAAATTGTCAAAAGATCTGAGAATGTAATAAATCTAGATGGTGATAATGATAAAAGCATTTTCACCTCGCCAATATTATCTCCATCAATTTTAGACATAGCAATAAGATCATATTCATCAAGATCTTTTAAAACAGCTTCTTTAAATCTTTCATCTCTCTTTACGGGATGATATGTCCCTGTGAAAAACGTTGATACAGACACATCAAAACCTCTCTTGATCAACTCATTAATTAGTTTTTTAATTTTCTCCTCTTTAAAAACATTAATGAATTCAGAAGAAACGTTGACAAGTCTTATCCTTATTTTTACCAATAGATCTCTGCCAGATAAGTTATTCAAAAGATCTTTTAAACAAGAGTTATAAAGCATATCAATATCATTAGAAGCATTTTTAATAACATCATCAGGCTCAAGATGCTCACGTCCTCCATAGCTGAGCAACATATATACGGAGCCTAGTCCATATAATGGAATTATTCCCATACGATCCTTTCCATATTCATGATATAAAGCTTTATCATATTTCTCTCCAGATATTTTCTCACTAACACATTTGCACAAATTTTTAACAAAATATTTAGTTTCATTCTCCGCCGGCTCAATAATTTCATCAGAAGATCTTTTGTACATATGTATTGATAAGACAGCGAACATGTTTCTAGCAACGTTTCCAGCTACAAGACTTAAATGTGTCAATGAAGAGATCTTATCACCAAGCTCAAGTTTTCCTCCGCTTATAACTGAGGAATAGTTGAAAGATTTTTCATCCACGACGAAACCTAAGCCCTCCTGCGAAAGATCTTCTTCAACGATTATCTCCTGAGTTATAGAGTCGTAATCTATAATCTTCTTATGATCAATTTTTAGGCCTATACTCTTTGAGTCATCTTTAGTTTTCTCAACAATAATCTTTTCACTAAGATCTTTAATAATCTTCAGAAAACCTTCTCCTTCAGCCAGTCCTCTCAGAAACTCTGTGTCTTCAGATGTAAAAACATCTGTATATGCTAATGAAAACCTCAGATCTATGCCTCTCATATATTTTGACAATATCTCTCTGAGCAGATCAATCTTTCTTCTCATGACATCATCATTATAGCCTGGAGTAAGAATTGTTATAGATCCTCCTTCATCATTAATAACATTTGTTCTCGGAAGATCTCCAAAGATTTTTAAGATATATTCAATCACTGTGTCAATGATCAGCTCTGTCAAAAGACTTCTGCCACGAATAACTCTTGAAGCAGCCTTAGCTTTAACAGGAGATCCTATGAAATCTTGAATGCCTCTAGCATCAACTAGAAGAAGTCTATAATAATATCTGCCGAGACCACTTGTTAAAAGACCTGTCACTGAATATGCTGAGACAAGTTTAGAATGTGAATAAAGACTTATATCAGGACTTAAAGCTATATAGATAGCTGATGGAACCAGCAGAAGAGAATATCTTAATGCTTCAGAGAATGTCTCTACAAATCCATTGTCAAGACCTTCGCTAGGATATACATCAGTCAAAAGCTCTATAACATATAAAATATAGCTTACTATATTCTCATATCTGCTTATTCTTTTGGCTACATCATATTCGTATAATCCTATGTCAATAAGATCTTTATTTGTTATCAGTTTAACAGGATACCACATTTTTCTATTTTTAAATTTTGAAAGAGTATCAACAAGAACTCCAGAGATCTTTCTTACATCTTTTGTATCTAACATATCATAGATATTTTTAAGTTTATTTCTCAACTCTGGTAAGGCATGCAAAAAATTAAATCTGTCAATCTCTTTGAAAGGACCTAAAGACTTCTCATAGCTGTGAACATCTAATAAACTTAAGATCCAGAGAGGACTTAACATCGGTGATTTATGATGAGTATATTCAGGCAATACATTATTCAGTTCTCTCTCTACAAACCTCCATATATCTCTGAGAAATATATATTCCTCACTCAAACCTCTTTCTGCAGCAGCTATTCTGTCGCTCTCACTTAATATCGTGGCAAGGATCTTTTCATCACATTTCAGACCGAATCTTCTCTCAAAAATATTATTTATAAAGATCTTTATGACGTCATGAGTGAGCTTGACATCTTCTCCTTTAAGATACTTACGTATCAATCCTTCGCTGATAGCATCAAGCTTGTCAATAAGATCTTTGTTCTCAGGCTCTACACCTTCTCTAACTCTCATCAGATATCTCAGAATAGGCTTCCCTAGATCATGAAGTAGTCCACACAAACTTGTCTCAGCTATCTGACGCATATTTTACACCATCCCATACCAATAATCTTTCCATTAATATCAATAGTTTTGACAGTAAGAGAATCCCATGTATGTCTCACATGTCTCTCCATAAAGTTTCTGAGCTCACTATATTTATCAGGGAAATTCTTTTTCAGATATAAAGCAATAGTCTTGCTCTCATGACCACCTCCGAAACCTATTCTTGCAGGTATACATTCGCTTTCTTTCTCACACAGTCTATTTAAAACATCTTCTAAAAATCTCTGATAATCAAGGAACATATTGATCCCTTTGATCTTATTAAGCTCATTTTCAACTAGTTTACAGCCGAATTCTCTTAAGATATTCAATAGATCCTTTGACATCATATTGATCATATCATTAGACAAATCGTATATATCACTAAATGTTTTCATCAGATCATCCGAGATCATTAGTTTATCAAAATCATGAGGTCCCGATATATATAAATCATACGCAAGAGATCCTTTTTCAAAAACCTCCACATATATAGAAGCTATAGATCTTGATGATAAAGTCTCGATCACATCCATTCTTCTGATGCTAGTCAGAATATCAATTTTTTCGACAGGATCTGATATTGATAATAATGTCAACACATCATAGAATCCGCCTGATTTAGGAGGTCTTTTTCTCATAAAGACAGCTCTTTCAAGAGAATCAGCTGTGTGAGTAGGATCTTCTCTAAAGGAAATCGTATCATTTAGAAGCTTAGATGCTTCGGATGGATTCATAGAGGTCAACAAGTGATTTAGAATAACAGTTCTTAAATAACCTTTTAATGAAGACCCTGGTATCACAGGATCGGGCAACATCTTTATTCTATCATTCTCTCTAAGAATTCTTCCAGTATTGTTTTTCAATATTTTCTTAAAAACAATTTTTTCACGTATCAGATTATAAGCATCTCTATATCTTCTATTCATAAAAAGTTTTGTGAAACTCTCGGCCTCATCTCTATTAAGTTTTTCAAAAGTCTTTTCAAAATCAATAATCTTAACTTCATCTCTTTCTATAAGCCCATCTATGCCTATGATTGCTTCAGACCCTCCCCACACATGTATTGATGACAAAGGCTCTAAAGAAACTTTATATCTTTTCACAATCATATTTACACACCTATCATCACCGGATTAAATATTATGAGAGGCTCGAAAAGATCTTTCGTATCGATCTTTATAACTTCTTTATCAGGTTTATCTTTCAGATATAAAATGCTTCCATAGGCAGCATATATTATCTTAGGAAGATGATAAGGATTATACACGGATCCTGCGAATCCCTCTAAAACTCCTTTATTAATAATGCTTTTGTCAAGATCTATAATGTTTCTACTATGATCTAGAAATGAGCCTAATGAAACATAATATCCAGGGCCTTTCCAAGATATTATTTTCTCATAATCTTCATAAAGATCTTCTTTACATATCTCTCCTCTTGACACCATAAATTTTCCAAAGCCATAGCTTCTCAGTCCTCCCAAGCCCGTTACTCCTAAAAGCCTTAGGATCTCGTCTAAACTATCTGACAATTCTTTAGATCCTGTGTAGATGATCATGGCAAGATCTGTTTCAGCATCATAGGCATATATCTTGTATAAGTCGGCTGAAGAGGTCACTCTATCAATAACATTTCTCCAGATCTCTCTAAGTCTAAATAATTTCAAGCTCCCCTCTCCAAATATTTTCATCTCATCCTTATGATAGATCAGATTTTTGCCAGCTACAAGATCTTTTATCTCTTCGCTATGCTCCTTACTATCTATCTTATAGTTTAGAAAAATCTTTCTCTCAGCATTCTCCTCTATATAGAGGTAAGGCATTGTGGGCACATTCTTCATATAAAATAACAATGTCGATAATGCTTTGAGACTTATCCAATTAATACCGATCTTATTTAATTTTATTTTTGATGGAAAATGAGTGAATGGAACAAGGATCTTGTGACAATTTCCAGTTTTAACAGCCGGTAGTAATGAAGAGATCTTGGCATCCATAATATCATTAATAATTTTAGGAGAGATGTCTTTGCCATATAACTCATGTATTATATCTATTAACGCTCTGTGAATAGTTACACTTTCTACAATAGGCTGAGGACGTCTCCAGCCTACATGATATGATCCTTTGAATCTTATGATGAAAATATTTAACAAATATGCTCCCTTACGCAAATAATTCCTCTAGAATCTTCAACAGATCTTTAACAGCTTGTTTCAGCTTTTCAAGATCATCGTAACAAAGCTCTTTATATGTCTCGCCACTATGAGATGAGACCAAAGGCTTTACATAAAATACTGATCCTTCTGATGAAGATGTCTTAACTATCTTATGAGGTTTCACACAGATATTTCTAAACACAACTCTCCCATAACCTCTAGAGCCGCTCCCGCCTAGATATGTCGCCTCCACAAGCTCCATACCTAGAACAATAGTGTTTAAATATTCATTAAGCTTGCCCTTGTCAATATCATAAAGTAGCAAAGTGATATCTCCAGAAAACTCTACGCCAGGTCTCACTCGAACAACCTCACGAGGATCTGCTGCAGATGTGACTCTATCAATTCTATTCTCAGGCTTCTCCTCAAGAAAATCAGCCACCGACCTTGGACGTAAACTTCTCACGTAGTCTGACGATGGATAAAGATCTGAAAACAGAAGTCTTGTAGGAGCTACAGATTCCGAGAAGAGTTTTTCAATATCCCTCTCATTATAGTTGGTAGGCAAATTCTTTTTCTGCTTGTCATTAAGAGCATCTTTTACCTGTTTATAATTTGCTGCTGCCCAGCCGAAGAGTTCACTAATAACATTTCTGCTTTTGATATCATCGAGAAATATATCAACATCTTTCATAGCCGTTAAACTTCTCACGTATGACCATATCTTTTCGTCTGTTGTATAAAACTTTTGTTTTGTGGCAGTCTCTAATAGACCTCTCATCCTCCCTTTAAGACTAGAGCCTGGTATAAACGGAACCTCTATCTCGCCAATTCCGTCATAGTTATATCTAGTAGTCATAGGATAAAGATCTGCGCCACCAATCTTATAGACTTGTGCATGAACAGGCATTCTAATAAGCAGACCGGTCTTAGTTATAAGATTAAATGAGAATTTAACAAAACCTACAAGAGATCTGCTAAACACTGGAGATGTGACTGACATTATAATCACCTGCCATATTCATAAGCTATTACAGCAAAAGTATCTATCAACGCTCTCCCTCTTTCAAAAATTTTTCTAAGATCATCCACATTAATCTCTCTTTGTCTGACAGAATCAAGTAAACCATTGATCACGTTAATTAATATATTAGCAACATCTTGACTGATCTGATCTCTTGCTCTTTGATACTCTATGAGAATTAAAGATCTCGATAGATCTAGCAGTATCTCGCTTCTTTCACTCTCATCTAATCCCTTATCTCTTTCTCCTTTTCTAAGCTTCTCAATAGCTCTATCAATTGTTGCTGCAAGCTGCTCATGTATACGTCTATAAGCAGTAGTCGTAGTCTTACCCATAATACGTATGAGAGAATGTCTATCTAATCTGAAAGTTCTTTGTATCAGATTGCTCAACTCAAGATCATTTTTCAAAGCATTAGAGACATTTCTTATGACATCTGCATAACTCATATTAATTCCCATTAAAGTGAGTTTTAGAAATATATAAACACTATGTCAAATCATTTCAGCATTTAATAAAATCATTTATAAACTTTGTTAATATAAAACACTTTAACAGAATCGTAATCTTCTAAGATTTTTTGATTAATATCTTTATCATCATTATATTTCACTAATGCCTCTCTCAGCTTCTTTATGAAATCTTCATAACTTAATATATGATCTAGGCATATTATTATGTTATCATATTGTGAGGTTAGGAAATATTTCTCGACACCACTAAGCAACTCATGATATTCATCAGAATGTTTCTCTCCTTTTATAAGGTCTTTTAAATATTCTAATTCATCTGCTTTAAGAAAGACGGCGTTTTTAGATATACATTTTTTAAGCCTAGATAAAGGTGAGGTAATTTCGAGATGTCTTGAACTCAGGTACTTTTCAAATTGTCTCTTAGAAATTAAATAGATCTTTTTAAACGAAATTGTGTCGCATGTTAAAATTAGCTGAGTCATTATCTTCATACCTAGATTATCAAATTGCATTCTTCCTTTAGGGCTTTGACATTTTGTCATAGCTAAAAGATCAAGTATTGTACGATCAATTTTCAAATGATCGTTCTCTACGAAATCATCACTTTTGGAACCGTCGAATCTTAGATACATATTTTAAACACCTTTTCAAGACTTTTCTTCAAAATCTGAAGATCCCTCGGATGCAATTACTGGCTGAAATATTTCTGCATATATAAATGGTCTCGTAGGCACTCTCTTTCTAGCTGTAAAAATATTTCTATTCGGATCATAATAGAAATAATAGATGTCAACGTTTTCTGGCGTCATAGCTATATATGGCGAGTGAGTTGTAATTATAACGAATAGAGGGATCTTTTGCTCTCTAGATATTTTCATGGCTCTATCAATATACGAAGAGAAAAACACTTGTTGAGGTGGTGACAAGGCTTCTTCAGGCTCTTCTATTACTATAATTTTGTATTTTTCTCCGCCTATAAGCGGCGTGGCGATAAATAATTGTAAAAGTTTAAATGTTAGTACTGATGCTATAGCTGATGACGATAAACTCTCTTCCATAAAAATTTTTAATCTACTATCTTTTACATATAGTTTAAACGATCTATTCTTAATATCGCATTTAACATCTACATCTAAAGGAAATAGATTTTCAACTATTACCTCGTTATAATCTTTCTCAGAAAAAGTGTCTCTTAATGATCTAACAAATTCTTCTTCTAATTTCTCTGCAAGCTGATGTAGATTAGCATATAAAATAAGATCTGCTTTGCCTTTGTAATCACAATATTTCCACACTATACCATATAAAGTGCTGTCGATAATCCCTTGAATTTTTTTAAAAAGATCCTCTATATATGTTTTCTCATGATCTGAAACTCGAACTTTTAAATTCTCTATATCTTCATATATGTGGCTTATCTTATCTTTAAATTCAAGAGCTTTTCTAAAAGCTAATCTATAATCCTCAATGTAGAGACAATCGGCATTTCTCTCCATACCTCTTTCTTCTCTACATGAGACAGCCTCTTCTCTGTCTTCGTTTAAAATTTTTATTTCTAAAGTCTCTAGCTTACTTATATTTTCTAAATTAGGAGTCTCACCTATGATCGTTCTGGCCATCACTGATTTTAATGTAGAATTCATTCCTACAAATATCGCCGGTCTCCAGCTCTCAATTGTCAGATCAAAATCTACTACGCCTCCCGTTGCTTTAATTAATAATTTCGGTGGATTATCCCTATAATTATCTCTACTCATATGTGGGACCATGTAATTTTTATCTCTATTACTTTTATTTTAGTTATTTTCTAGCAGATACTATAGCTAAGATCACTATATCAATATAATCGTTTGACCGTTAGAATATCTGTATACGAGTATTATAACTTATGTAGTAATTAGTTTATTGAAAAATGAACTCTAAAATTCTGAGATTCGCAATATATATAGATCCTATAGATGATTGGCCAAATGAGCTTATCTTTGACTGTGAAACTGTTAATCTATTGAGGAGAGATGATAAACTTTTAGAACTTTGGCTTAAATGCAGATCTATAGATGATGTTGTTGAGAGTCTTAAGAAGATAATTGGTAGAGGAGTCATAATAGGTGTTGGAGGTCTCGACGGAAGTTTTATAAGAATGGTTCCTGGAGACATTAATTTGTTAAATGAGATAGGTTCTCGTGATAAATATGTGGATGGAGAGATTGAGGTGGAATTCTCAGAACTAAAAGCTCTTCATGAGATCATAAGATCTTCTAGTAGAGTCAATATTGATCTTGTCAATAAGAGAGTTAAGATGATTCTTAGAGAGAAAATCAGTATATCAAAATTATTTGATAATAAAATAAGACTGTTAAAACCTGAGAAGATACCTCCTTAAATGCTTAGAAAATATTAATTTTCAAAATCATTATTTAATGAGGCTTATTTATGAGTAAAAATATCATTCTAATAGCCACCTGGGGAGATCCGAAGCGTTGGGAGAGTGTTAGATATAAGATGTTTAAGATCCCTTCGGAATTGAAATATACTTTAGAGAGCATGACTGAAGAACAATATTTTGAAAGCAAATCTACAACTTCTGCGTTAGCTAGATGTGTTTTTGAAAAGAAATGTATTGATGATTACTCAGATCTTAAGATCATTGTAATAGTCTCTGAGACTCTTGTAAATCCTGACAAGATAGATGGTCAAGACACGGATCTTTTGAGAATGATAAGAGATTCAGTCTCAGATAGTATTAAAGTATATATAAAGAGTGATGATTATTTCGGCGAGAAACTTTATGATAAGGTTGATCTGATTGTTGCTCCTGGCATAGGTTTTATTGAGGCTGAAGGAGTCGAGTTTAGATGTAATATAGATAATTATATCACTTACGTGTTTAAAGAGCTTATTGAAAAAACTGTCTTCGTTAATTATATTCCTGATTATATTCTTCTTGATATCTCCCACGGGATCAATTATATGCCTGTGGCTACTTTAAACATTATTAAAGAGTTTGCTGATATAATAGCTCTTATGAAACAGATATTAAATGTCGAAGATAAGTCTGTGGGAGTTATAATAGTTAACTCAGACCCTTATATACCTTCAAGAGGAGCCTCTCGAGGTGATTATGCTAAGGATAAGCCTGTGTTAAATATCGGAACTGTTCTCATTGATAAATTAGACGCTAAAAATATTATTCAGAGAGTTTATGAAGAGATCTATAGTTATAATTATGAAAAGATCAGATTTAAGTATAGTAGAAAGCCTAAGGACGTAAAATTTAGAGAAACTCTAGAGTCTACTCTAAAAGAGCATATAGATTCAGCTAAGATGATCGTCAGGTGGCTTAGACAAGGTCTTCTTCTACCAGCATATTATGAGATAAGAGATCTGTGTAAGAGATATCAAATGAAAGAGAAACAAAACTTTCAGAATATAAATGTTTTTATGAATGATATTAAGAAGATTTTCAACGATGTAACTATATTTATGGATCAAAACGCTGATTATGTTTATGAAAAGTCTTTATCAGAACAAGAGAGGTCTCAACATTATCAGAGAAAATCTGTTAGATTAAAAGTATATAGATATGCTATTATTGATCAAAAGACGCTTCCTATGTTCTTTAAATCTTTTCTTGTATCATATAATATAATGAAAGAATTTTGTGGTTCATACGATCTATATGAAAATGAGAATCTTATAGATCTTGATTTTCTAAATAAACTTACTAAACATATATCTATAGAAGGTCTCAGACGTATAGCTGAGAACGAGATAGAAGACATAAGATATAGAGTTAGACTCGCGAGTTTATTATCAGAAGATTTTCTTAGAGAGAAGATATTCAGATACAGAATGATTTATGATTTTATTGATGAAATTCGTAAACTATTATTGATTGGCGACAGAGATCTTTCAGATAGAATTAATATATTACGTGACGAAAAGATATCTTCTAAAGAACTTGAGAATCTTAAGAATATTCTTTTGAATAAAATCTCTTATGATGATATAAACAGGATCATTAATGATCTGCTGAAAAAATATGTAGATAAAGACTGTAATTTTGACATAAGAAACTTTTTTGCTCACGCAAGTTTTGAAAAGAATATTACTATGATAAGAATTGTGAGAAAAGATTCTGATGTGAAGATTTACTTAGGCTATTCATCTGAATGTCTTGATAATATCCGTAAGAGAATTAAAGATGTTTAAAAGCATAAATTTTTAATAAATACATTTTGTTGTTGTTATATTGATTATGTTTTTTATCCATTCTCTTGTTTTATATAATCCTTTTCTCTTCTCTATTAATCCTCTTAATTCGAAGTCTCTTACTATCTCTCCTCCTCCTAATCTCTCTTCTGCCTCTCTCTGAT
>WYEN01000078.1 GCA_009903825.1 Desulfurococcales archaeon | reverse complement strand
TGTGGTACCCCAAAGAACATTACATGAGCTTATCAAGAGATATAATCTATGTATTGAAAATAATAAATAGATTCATTTAGAAATTTTGAGATAGAAAATATAAGAAAAACTTGTGATTTAATTCTCGCAAAAATGACCCCTCCCCGCCTTTAAGGGCGGGGTTTCGAATCTCTGGGTCTCGAGTGTTAGCCCTCTGGTGAGGGATTAATGATTTCACGCCGTTATGTGTTATAAGATAGCTTTCTATCTTTCTTGTTATTGTTATTTTATATCCTATTCTTTTTGCTATGTTTAATGCTGCATTAATATCAGCATTAATCTTTTTACCAGTCTTTCTACATATGTATAATCCTCTCTGTATTCTTCCATTTCTATGTATCTCACCACATATAGAACATTCCATGCTTGTATAATCCTCGGGAACAATCTCCACATCTATACCATATTCAATAAACACATCTATCATCCACAATATTATCTTTCTATACCACCATATGTTATTGTTGTATTCATTACCATTATATTGTGATAACATTATTGGGTATCCAATATATATCTTCTCAACTTCTCTACTCCATAACATCTCAGCTAGAAATCTAATTGCTGTCCTATAGAGATGTCTAAGTCTCTCATTCCTCTTATACAATGCTTTAAGAAGCTTCTCATGATATTCTACCCATTTATGGATCTCAGCATTTTTTAATAAATCTCTAACAGCCTGATATGTAGAGATCTCTCTTTTCCACCAGTAGTATTCCGATTTAATTACTCCGCCTTTGACAAGCAATGCTGACCCGTCTGAGACTACTACGGCAAATAAATTGTTAAGACCTATATCTATGAAAGCTTTTTTATCTCCAACAGGATCTCTCTGTTTAATACTTTTAGGATTAGAAATTCTATTTTTCTTATCTTTATAACTAGGCTTTAAATATCCTTTGAGATTTGATTTAGAAGGTTTTTCTCCAACTTCTATAGGTATATAAGCAAACCATCTGCCAGCCTCATAAATAATTTCTAGTCTCCCTTGTTTGCCCTCCCATCTTATTCTGCCGACATATCTTATACTAAGTTTAAAATCTTTAAGAACCAGACGACCCTCACCCTCATTGGTAGGCTCCAGATAGTATCTATCGTTTCTAATCAACATATAGATCTTCTTTTTACCTGTGATCTTATCTTTCCAATATCCTGGCGGAGAAATTTTTCTGATATTAGATGGTAATCTTCTCAGTCTCTTCATTTTCAAAAGCTTAAAAAATGATTTCCAAGCCTCTTCATTTTTGTTAATAACCTGACCAGCATTTACACCTAGAACTTTTTTATATTTATGATAATATCTTCTGTTGATCTCAACTCTCTTCTCAGGCGTCAAATGGTCCTTGAAGAACAGCTTTCTCTTCTCATAATTAAGCTCATTCCA
This sequence comes from Desulfurococcales archaeon, assembly GCA_009903825.1. Lineage (GTDB taxonomy): Archaea > Thermoproteota > Thermoprotei_A > Sulfolobales > AG1 > WYEN01. The sequence continues at coordinate 45,432 of WYEN01000078.1, read as the reverse complement.
CAACCTCACAGACACCAAGCCGATGTTAAACAATAGCTCCTCCTCATGTTTCTCTGGAAGCAGTCTCAGTCTCACAGTTCTCCTATTGCTTTTCTTTCTTTTCTCAACAAACTCTCGAAAAGACTGAAGAGGGTCGGGCTCTCTGGCGGACACGTCTCGGGGATTCCCCCCGCTGGACATCCTGAATTTTCCGCCCGCCAAAGACCCGACCCTCAAAATATTATAAAAACTTATAAACTTAAACTTATAAAATATACCTCGCCCTGAAGGACGAGGCTTGTCCTTACGTTGTCTATAAGATAGATAAATAATATTCATAGAAAGAATTAAAAATAAGGTTAAATAAAGATTTTTATTTTTTAGCTATCTGGTTTACTCTAGTTTTGATACTTGTATCTCTATTATAGACACTCTGGCTTTTCTACCATCTTGTCTTGTGATCTCTTCGCTATCAATTTTTATTGAGTCTACCTTAAGCTTGTCTTTAAGGAATCTATTTCTTAATATCTCTATTGTATCTACAGCTTTTGTTATCGCTCTACCTCTTGCTTTAACAACTATTTTATCAAAACCTTGGTTCAACAATGTCAAGACTGCTAATACATAATTCATAACTGGTTTTTTGCCTACTAAAACCGTATTGCTCCCTGCTTGAGCTCCTGCCTGGGCCATTTTACGTTACTCACCTGCGTTTATCTCATTATGTATGAAACCTTATATATTTTCTCGATCCGTGCCTCTCAAATTTTTTATTATATAGGGATAGGCATTAAGAGTATGAGTAAAAGAAGCCATATAAGAAATAATATTTTCATTATAAGAGGATTCTTGTACCTGTCATAGCTAGCTCCTAAATGAGTTCTTCCACCTGTTAATATATACATGATCAATACAAATAAAGCTATCATCTGAAGTATCTGTTGTCTAAATACTACTGATAATAATAACGTGATTATGACGACACCCAGACTAATTACAGAGTGAGTTCGCGATGAGGAGATTCCTCTAAGTAGCTGGCCACCGTCCAGCTGACCTACTGGAAGAAGATTCATGAAATGAATTAATAACATTAAATAAGCTGCAAATGCTTCTGGACTTAAAAGAACAACTCCCTCAATATTTTTAAAAAACATATGCTCACCTAATAAAAATATGAGAGGAGCTATGTTCAAAGTAGTGACTTCTTGAGTAGATATTGATGCAGGCGAAACTATTTTTGACATTGGTAAACCGATCATCATCATCATTATGATCGATGCTACAGTGCCTGCTAGAGGACCTGAGAGAGATATTATTGCAAGTTCTTCTAATGTAGGTGGTAAAGCTCTCATAAAAATGACTGCGCCAAAAGTGCCCAGAGTTATCCCAGGAACGCCTGGGATAAATATGGGGATCGTGCTAGGCACGCCTAATCTCTTTGACGCTATAAAATGTCCTAACTCGTGGACCGCTAATGGTGCTAGGATCATCATAGTCAGAATAAAAGATCTTGATATAACCTCAATATTCATAAAATTATTTTTCCCAGGATATATCCATGAACTGATCCATATGAGAGATGTAATATAGACTGATACTAAAGTTATTATTAGCATAAGAAGAAAAATCTTGTTAGAAACTCCTATTCTTCTGATCTTATGTATCTCTAGGATCAACTCATGATCTTGTTCTTTTAAAAAGATATGATAATTTATGTTAATAAATTTTTTGTAAAGATGTTTTAAATAATCTATTGTGAGACCAAGTTCTCGAGGTATCACTTTCATCTTTATATATTCACTAGATAGAGAGACGACTTCTTTTATTAAGAAAAATTTTGATATTTCTTCTACAATATATTCTGTAACCTGTTCACGAGGAACATTATTATCCATGATCTAAACCTGAGAGATCTATATCAAGATCTCTTAGAGAAAAAATGTATTCCTCACCATTAGGTAGTCTTCTCTTTATAACTATGGGAAGAATCTTTCTTCTAACCTCTTCTAATGCTATATGATAAGAATCTTTCTTCTTGACTTCGTCAATATTTATTAGAGGAGGTGCTCCAAGAGATAATTGAAGTGCTCTCACCGCTAATATTCTTGCTAACTCATATCTAGTTATTTTTCTCAAAGACGCGTATGAGATCCTACTCAATTTTAATCAACCTTAATTCTTTAGCCGAAGTAGAAAAATTTTATTAAAAATATAAAATTTTTTTGAGATGAAGGCTCTACTAATATCTCGAATCTTAAAATCAGTCTAACTCAGGTGTCTCAGGCTTCTTTTCTTCTCCCTTCTTCTCTTTCTCTTCTTTCTTAGGCGCAGCTCCTACTATATCATCTATCTTGAGTATGGTAGTAGCAACTTCTATAGCTCCCTTAATAATCTGTTTCTTTACCAACGAAGGGTCAATTATATTTAACTTAGAAACATCTTCAACTACTTTACCGCTGTTAACATCCACGCCCGCCATTACATAGCCTTCTGCATGATATTTTCTAAGCTGTAATATCGTGTCAAGAACATCCATACCAGCTGTACTAGCTAATATCGAAGGAATCTCTTCAATAGCATCAGCGACTGCCTGTATAGCTAACTGTTCTTTTCCTCCTACACTCTCGGCAAATTTTCTCAGTCTAATAGCTACTGCCATCTCAATAGCTCCGCCTCCCCCAACAACCATAGGCTCTCTAATTATGTTTCTAATCGCATTAAGAGCATCATTTATGCTTCTTTCAGTCTCATCTAATATCATGTCATTTGCTCCTCTTAGTAGTATTGTTGCAGCTCTCGGATTCTTAGCTCCTTCTATAAACACCATCTTATCATTCCCAACTTTTCTTTCTTCGATAAGTTCTGCATATCCAAGATCTTTCTCAGTAAGATCTCTTAAACTAGTGACTATTCTTCCTCCTGTTGCTCTCTCAAGTTTCTCCATATCACTTCTTTTAACTCTTCTAACAGCAAGAATACCTTTCTTAGCTAAGAAATGTTGTGCAACATCATCAATACCTTTCTGACAAACAACAACATTAGCACCAACAGAAGCAATCTTATCTATCATCTCTTTCAACATTTTAGCTTCTTCATCTAGAAATGCTTTGATCTGTTCTGGGGAAGTTATATTGATCTTGGCAGAGATCTCTGGTTTTTCGATTTCTAGAGGAGCATCTAACAAAGCTATTCTAGCTCCAACAACTCTTCTAGGCATTGCAGGATGAACAACCTCTTTATCTAAAACAATTCCTCTTATGAGTCTGCTATCAGCTAAGGAGCCTCCTTTCTTCTTCTCAATCTTAATGTTATCTAAGATCACCTCATATCTGTCTCCTCTCTTCTCAGTAGCTATTAATGCTGCATCAATGATCATATCCATTAATTTATCCATTATATCTGGAGTAGCCAGATACTTACTTGCTAAAGTCGAGACTAAAACCTTCTTCAGTTCAAATTTTGTTCTTTCTAATCCTTCGGGGGTCTCCAGATCTCCTATTGGAAGTTTAGTACCAACTTCATCAATTATTCTAAGAGCCTCATTAAGAGCTTTCTTATAACCCTCAATTATGACTGTCGGATGTATGTTCTGATCTAATAGTTTTTCAGCTTTATCTAATAAAGCACCTGCTAAAATTATAACACTAGTTGTTCCGTCACCAACCTCAGCATCAGTTGCTTTCGCAGCTTCCACCAAAAGTTTAGCAGCTGGATGTTGTATCTCCATCTCTTTAACTATAGTTGCGCCATCATTTGTGATCGTTACGTCTCCAAAACTATCTATAAGCATTTTATCAAGACCTTTAGGACCTAAACTAGTTTTCAAGACCTCTGCCAATGCTCTTGCAGCCAAAATATTGCTTCTTAAAGCCTCTCTTCCAATAGTTCTTTGAGTACCCTCTTTCAAAATTAATACAGGAATTCCGTATCCTGCCGCCACTTATATTCACCACTCATAATAAATAACGGTTCTATATAAACTTTACTTAGAAAAAAATTTATATAATTCAAAAGACAATTAAAAAATATGAAAGATTCGTTGATACATATTCATATAAAAAGATTAAAAAATGAGATCTTTAGAAAGATCTATGTTTAACAGATAGGAGGATGTGATTCATATATACTAGGCGTCTCTGAGACTTCGATCTAGGTGTGATCGCTTAACTATTAGAAGGCAGTCTTTTCTACAAATTTTTAAGGTCTTCATATTTGTTAAGCTCATGATCGATGATCTTGCTTATAATTATACAACTTTTCCTTATATCCTGATTCATATACAACATCTGAACAAAGACACATGGCCTTAAATCTTAATTATCTCAAATATCTCATAAGATTAATGGGATGGTCATATAACATTTAGAAGAGATATCAATTCATCAAAAAAAGCTTTGCTTGTATTAAAAAAAGAGGATAGAAGATATAAGGAGGAAGCTCTCGCCCTTCTGAGCACTTTAGATATATATGATGTAAAGATACATTTTGTCAAAAAGCCTAATCATAGATATTATCTTCAGGAAGATTTTGTGAAAAAGATCTCAGAGAGCAATAGTGAGAGCGATAACAACGATAAAAATTTTGATCTTATTATTATATATGATAGACTGAAACCTTGGCAATATTATAATCTATCGAGAAGTATAAAAGCTGTTGAGATATGGGATCTGACCTCATTAATTCTGAAAATATTCGAACTACACGCAGGAAGTCTTGAGGCTAAGCTGAGAATAGAGCTACTTAGAATAAGACATCAAATACCTTTTGTTAAGGAGTATATAAGATTATCAAAACTTGGCGAGCAATCTGGTTTCATGGGCTCAGGCGCGTATGGATACGAGACACTTCTAAGATCTTTAAGAAGAAGAGAGGTTTATATAGCTAGGAAACTCGATGAGATCAAAAGAAAAAGAGAGATGCTTACGCTTAACAGAATAAAGACTGGATATCCTAACATAGCAATAATAGGCTACACTTCTGCTGGAAAAACTACTCTTTATAATACTCTCACGGAAGATACAAAGGTCACAGGTCCTAAACTTTTCAAAACTTTATCTCCGAAAAGCGGTCTTGTCAAAACTCCTTGTGGAGAAGTTATAGTTACTGATACTATTGGTTTCATTAGAAAGATGCCTGATGAAGTTATAGATGTGTTTCACTCAGTTATTTCAGAGATCAAATATTCAGATCAGATAATATTATTGACAGATCTTTCAGATCCTCTGGAGGATTATATTGAGAAGATGATGACTTCGTTAGAAGTTTTAAAGAAGATAGATGCAATAGAAAAGCCCATTATAATTGTTATGAATAAAACAGATCTTGTCAATGAAGAAGTTATGAGAGATTATAAAGAAATCACAGAGAAAATATGTATTGAGGAGGGCATCATTCCAAGAGATATTCTCTCAATATCTGCATTGAAAAGAGATGGGATCGAGAATCTTCTTATGTCGCTGTGTAAAAACATTGATCATATAAATAGACCTTTGAGAGGATCTTTTTGAGAAGGCCTAGGATCATAATATTTGATATGGATGGCGTCATAACTAAGATAAAAAATTCATGGAGATATCTACATCAATATTTTAACTCTAGACTAGACGAGTCATATGATAATTTTTCAAAGAAATTGTTAGAGAAATATCTTAAGAAAGAAATATCTTATACAAGATGGATCACATGTGATATAGAGTATCTTCTTAGAAATTCTAAAAGAAAAATCCATAGAAAAGATATTTATGAGGCGTATTCTAAGGTGGAGATTTATGATGAAATAAAGAGTGTAATAAAAATATCTTTAGAAAATAATGTGAAAATATTTAGTATAGTAAGCGGAGGAGTCTCAATACTGGCTAGAATAGTGGCTGAGAAGCTCAGCATCTCTGAGATATATGCTAATCATCTATTATTTGATGAAAAAGGCTATCTTATACCTGCTGGACTACCTATCGTGGAGCCATTGGGCAAAGATGAGGTGATTAAAAAACTTTTAAATAAATTAGGTATAGACGAGAATGAAACAATATTTATAGGAGACAGCATATGGGATATCCCAGCATTTAACATAGTAGGATATCCAATAATTTTGGGATGTAAAGAATGTCTATATAATTCTAATAAGAGGTTTAACATATATTCCGTCTTTAAACTCAATAGATCTTATGATGACATAATATATGTAGATGATCATCTGAAACTTATCATTAAAATAAAAGACGTTTTTAAGCCTTGGGAAAATCTTTAGCAAATCTTTTTAAATCTCTTTGAGTGTCTATTAATTAAGAAGCAACCTGAGAAATACAAATAATCCATAGGGATGAAAATTGAGAGACATCTTAGATATAGACATTGCTATAACATCTGATAGAACTATGATGAGCAATCATCATGGAAGAGAATTTATAGGTTTTATGGCTACAGGGCCTTCTCTTTTCATGCCAGAATTCCTCTGGATGTATATGTGTTGTCCTAAGCCGAAAACAGATCGTTTTGGAAGACCTCTGGAGGCTCCTTACGGTCTTAGAAAAGTAGAGGCTAAGCTTATCGATTCTGGTTTTAAAGCTACAATAATTGATCCTGATCATATACATAGATATCTTGATCGTATAAAGATCTTAATGATCGGTCATCACGATTATTTTGCTTATGGTCCTCCGAGCTCCGAGTGGTGGCTTATCGCCAAGAAGATCCCTGTCAACAGAAGAAGTTTCATAAAATTCATGTCTGATGAAAGGATCAGAAGAGCAAAAGAAAAAGGTCTTAAGATAGTCGCCGGAGGTCCAGCCGCGTGGCAATGGTATTGGGAGCCTGGATACTGGGAGAGTTTTGGAATAGATGTTGTTATAGACGGTGAGAGCGAAAGGATCCTGCCTGATCTAATTGAAAGACTTTTAGAAAATAAAGACGTCCCCAGATATATTTATGTAGGTGTCAACGATGCTCCGTCTCTAGATGAGATATCAGAGATCAAAGGTGCTTCAGTAAATGGCCTCGTAGAGATCATGAGAGGATGTCCCAGAGGATGTAGTTTCTGCTCAGTCACTTTGAGACCTCTCAGATATTATCCTCTTGAGAAGATAGAGAGAGAGATATTAGTTAATGTGAAAAACGGTGTCACTTCAGGTATTCTTCATAGTGATGATGTGCTTCTATATGGTGCTAAAGGTATAATACCTTCTCCTGATCCTTTATTAAAACTTCATGAGCTGGCTCTTAAATATTATAAAAACATTGCATGGAGCCATGCCTCATTAGCGGCTATTGTAGTTGCTCAGAGAGAATATAAATTGATATCTAAACTTACAGACCTTATCTACTCTAAGACTGGCCAAGATTTCATGGGTGTTGAAGTAGGTATTGAGACAGGATCTGTTAGATTAGCTAAGATGATCATGCCTGCAAAAGCAGCACCTTATAGAGTGGAAGAGTATCCTGATATAGTTGAGGAGGCATTTGCTATAATGCATGATCATAACATTATTCCTGCAGCAACCTTCATCTTAGGTCTGCCTGGGGAGAAGCCAGAGGATGTTGATGCAACAATTGAATTGTTAAAGAGATTAAAACCTTACAGAAGCCTGATCGTTCCAATGATCTTTGTGCCTATGGGGGTGTTGAAGAGAGATAAAGAATCAGGTATACAAGGCATTAAATTAACCAGATCTCATATAGAGGCTCTCTGGACATCTCTTGAACATAGCATTTATTGGGCAGAGGATATTATGAGCAGATTCTATGTTAAAGGCGGTAAATATTTTATTCTAAGAAGCATATTAAAGTTCTTTCTCAACATGGTCAGAAGAAAGGCGTATTCAATTAAAAAAGATCTATATAAATATGAGGAGGTTATGTTATCTATATCTTAAACGAGGTTTTTTATGAGATTATTAAGAGAATTTAGTGGAAAAATTTATTTTCTACTATCAATGGATCGTGTGGAGGAAGCTTTATTAGAGGCAGAGGCTTTAAGCAGAAGATTAGAACTAAAAGAATTTTATAGAGAGCCTGGGATAATAGTCTATGAAGGACACATAGAAAAGATCATTTCATTGAGTGATATAAAACCTATTCTTATTAAAGAGATCGGCCTTATACTTTATGTATTAGACCAAGTTAAAAATGAAAAAGAGTTATACGAGTTCATAAGATCTGTTGAGAAAGTTCTCTGCATAACCAGAGAGATAGAAATAAAAACTTTAGGCTACAAATATCTTCACCCAGATCCTTTTGAGATAAAAAGATCTTTGAGATTGTGTAGCGAAGAAAATATTCTTAAAAAAACAACTATTTTAATAGGATCAAAAGTATTTATAGGAAGATCTATATATGTAAGAGATCTCTTTATTTTAGAAAAGATCAAAGGATCTTCAGCAACTATGAAGTATATTGACATTAAATTTATGAACAACATAGTTATATTAGATAGATCTTCATTAACAGATCTGATCATATATGATCCTTTTGCAGGCAACGGATATTTGTTAAAGGATCTTTGTAAAAATGATATCAAAATGTTACTGTTATCAGATATAGATCCTTTGAAAGTCGAGAGATCAAAAAAGATCTATAGTGAAACAGGCTGCGACTATTCTGAACATATTGTTGCAGACGCTTTTAGAACACCTTTTAGAGATTGTGTTATAGATGTAATTCTCTCAGATCTTCCATACGGCAGAAGAAGTAGAATCATACATTTCTCCAGCGAGAAAGAGTTTATGAAAAAATTGTTTGAAGAGTTTAAAAGAATCTCATATGAAAGATCTATTATTATGATTGCTATAAGCATAGATCAATGGCGTGATCTTGTGAGAAAACATAAGATCTTTCATGATAACGTCTTTCAGATCAGAGGAGTAGCCTCACAGTATCTTCATAAAACTCTTCAAAGAGTATATGTATACATCAAAGCTACGAATCATATTTGTAAAAATCTGTTTCACAAAGATCTTGATGAAAATTAATTACTAAAGATCTCAAGATGTTCCGTATAAAGATCAAATAAGTGTTTATTTCTACTTATCCACTTAATAAAATTATCTCTGCCTCTAGCAGCTTCTCTAGACATTACATCTGCAATATGAATTGGATAAGGAGGTTTTGCACAATGAAATTCTGGCTCGAAAAGCCTATCTATATAGTACTCGAGATCCTCTATAGATATCTTGTGTCCAATAGATATATAATAACTTTTCTTTCTATCTCTTCCTCCACTAACCACAAAACCTGCTATAATGCCCTCTACAATAATCATGTCTCTACCTTTTAATCTTACAATGTCTCCATATAATAATTTTCCAGCGACACCTATGCTCGGAAGATCTGTGACAACGCCTATGTGACTTGCTATCCCAAGTTTTCTGGGATGAGATATGCCATGTCCATTCACCATTAGAACAGGCTTTTCATTTAATCTTTTCAGCAACCTGATCAAGGCTTTAAACATTAGAGGCATTTCTCTGAAAGCTAGAAAACCTGGTATATATGGGATAGTAACCTCGTCGATTACTATAGAATAATCTATTATCTTAAGATCATCTAATCTGATAGCTACAGCTGCTGCACAACCTATTGTGTCTTGACCTGGTTTGTAAGATATATCTAGCCCAACAACTGTCTTAGGTCTATAATCTAATCTTTTGATCTGAACTTTTTTAGAAAGTATCTCTTGAATACGTGACGCTTTTAACAAGTCCAGAGGCATGATCTCTGTCTCTATCTGATGGGATAATACTTCTCTTCATAGCTGTCTTTAGTTATCACAGCTACATCGACACCCTCGCCAGACATAGTATCTCTTTTAGACGCTATTCTTATTGCTTCAACAGCAAGTTTCACAGCCTCTTCTAAGCTCATATTCTTGTTATATTTATCTTCCAACAGTCCTATAGCGATCTGTGCTCCTGTACCTACTGCCGCATAATCATCTTCTATAAGAGATCCGACAGGATCCATTACATATATATGAGAGCCCTCATGATCTATTCCACCTATAACTAGCTCTGTTAAGAAGGGCATGTATTTATATGAATATAAAATTACAGAGAGCTGTTTAGCAGCTCCTCTTACACTTATAGGATGTTTAGAAGAGATCTCATAATATCTAATCTCGTTACTAATGATTCTAGATATAGTCTGCATATCTGCAAATAAACCTGCCGCGGCAATAGCGATTCTATCATGGATTCTGAATATTTTTTTAACGCTTCTACTCATCACAAAACCTCCGTAAGAAAATTTTTTCTCAGCAGCCAGAACCACTCCATTATCTAGTTTCATTCCCAAAGCGGTAGCTCCTGTCCCTATCTCGTAAGCCATTATATCGTTCCCATCTATAGATTAAATCAGAAGATTTTAAATATATGAGATTAAAGAGATGAACATCATAGATTAATTAGTTCTCTGAAAATATAGATTGAGAGTCATGATGCTACTAAAGATTGAGAGAAAAAACTCTGGCGAAATAATATTAGAAGCATCAGTATATAATGAAGAGGGGTCTCTCACGAGAGAATATAAATATCATTTGAAAAATAATAATGTTTTAAATATAAATAGCGGGGTCAGCATCAGATTTTTAGACATAAAAAATAATAAACTGATCCTTCTACTTGAGGGTGCCGCAGAAGTTCTGGAGAGTGACAGAGGATTAGTGATAAGATGAGATATATTGAGATTTATTTTGAGAATTCTAAAAGTAGAAGAGGACTTCATCGAAGAAGAAGAATCGCTTTAAAAATATGTGGAGACAAGATAAGTGAGATAGAAGGAGAGAGAATAGATATAAAGCCTACCTATGTCATAGGTGACGCATACATGATCAGAGCATCTTTAGAGAGAGGCTGTTATGTTGCTCAGATAGATCTTAAGATGAACATTAAGAAAAGAGTTTTCGGCTATATATATATTTATAATGAAAATGGAGAGATGATTCTTAAAATGAAATATAGAAAACTCAAATTTAAATTGATCTTTGGAGACGTAACTTATAGAAATGTTTTTCTAAAAATAGTTGATTATCTAAAGATCCCTTATAAAAATATTAACTGGAGAACATAATACTTCTCTTGCTCCGAAAACAGGTTTCTGAGCTTGCTTTCTTTTAGAGAATATTTTTATTTAACAACTATTTTTCTGAACAAACATATTTATTAGTGAGCCGAGGTCTTAATAACATGTCTTTATTAGAGAAGAAAAGATTGTTAATCAAAGATCTGATGTTGCAAGGCTATATAGTAAGCGAGAAAGTGAGAAGAGCTTTTGAAAAAGTCCCTAGAGAAGAGTTTGTGCCTGAAAATTATCGAGAATACGCATATGTAGATACGCCGTTGCCTATAGGCTATGATCAGACGATATCAGCGCCTCATATGGTGGCTATAATGACAGAGAGATTAGAGCTAGACGAGGGCATGATCGTGCTCGAGGTTGGAACAGGATCAGGCTATCAAGCAGCTATAATAGCAGATATCATAGATCCTGAGTCTAGAGGTATAGGACATGTAGTGTCTATAGAATTTATACCGGAACTAGCAGAGTTTGCACGAAAAAATCTTATAAAAACAGGATTTTATGATAGGGTTTCTATAATAATTGGTGACGGTGGCCTAGGAACATTCGAGAATAAAATGATATATGATAGGATCATAGTGACAGCTGCATCTCCTAAGATACCTAAAAAACTTTTGTCACAACTGAAGATAAACGGTATAATGGTAGTTCCCATAGGCTCTAGATGGCATCAGATCCTTTATATAATAAAAAAGATCTCTGAAACAGAATATATCACTATAGAAGATATACCCTGTGTATTCGTGCCCTTAAGAGGTTTAGAAGGTTTTGACAAAAAAATTGATCAGCGTTAAGATTATTGATGAAAATAAAATTTTATGAGACAGTCTTTAACTAAAGACATTTTATGATCTTACAATATAAAATTTTAAAGATTCTCGTACTTATATAGAGAGTTGAAGAATAATTTAGATGTTCCTCTGGTTTGTGCTCTAAATATCGGTCTGAAGGCATATATGTAGACTCTGCCTTTGTTTACTAATGCCTCTATAAGTGCAGGTTTTCTACTCAAAAGCTTCTCACCTATGAGCCAGCCACTTCTCAGAATGTTTTGTTCTGGATATTGAACTACAACTTTGAAATTCTCGTTATAATGATTAGGTATTATCTCTAAAACAGGTCTGTCCCAGAAAAATATATATGTCTCTTGAGGCATTCCAAAACCTAGATGATGTTCTGTATCTACTTCAGCATATAATGTACATCCGGGGCACATAAATTGACTAGGATCTGTTATGTCTTCCGTAAGATCTTTTATAGGAAGCTTCAAACCTTTGATCGCTAGCTCAGCTGCGGCACCCATAGTCAAGATCTCTCCTCCATTCTCAACAAATTTCTTTAATTTATCTACCCCATCACTGCCGATACCACTTCTGTATTCAGGAGGATATGGAGGTAGTTTAAATGGTCTTTTGAGTCTTTTGCTCATCTCTTCTTCTATGTTCTCACCGATTATGTATGGCAAAGGATCGTCTGGAAATATTATTATATCAACATATTTGTCTAACTCTCCGTTCTTAATAGGCTGATCTCTTATCTGAGTGTATGTAAACTCGAATTCCTCGAGAACAAAACGTGTCCATCCCTCCTCCATATTGCCTCCATAAAATCTTTGATAAACCCCTATTCTCTTTGGAAGAACTTTTTTAATTGGTATATCTATGTCTCTGTCTATGTTTACAGGCTGAATTTTCGTTAAATATACAGCCTCTTTAAATATTTCAAAAAGTTTTTCTTCATACTCTATATAAAATGATCCTGCTGGAAGCTCTATATCATTGATCTTTATTCTCTCAAACACTCTATATACTGGATAGCCTCTTTTTAGCAAGATATTCACAAGTTTGTAACTTTCATTAATCCTCGGATCTATGATATAACCTTTCGATTTTTCTATCTTAGGATCAGGGATCTCTATATGTGATATCTCTCTAGTCTTACATTGAAATCTCTCGTTTATCTCTATCACATCAACTCCTAGAAACTCTGCAACGCTGTCAGTCGCTGTGTCATAAGGCTTTAAAGGTTTCCCCTGAGGATCTCGCGTGGCCTCATAATCAGGATATATGAATCTCTCTAACAAATGTTTAGCTAAAGCTCTTCTAGGTTGCGCCGTGAAGACTATGTAGCTGTTCATTGTATAGATCGTGTTTCCTACTCTTATAGGCTCCTCAGCTTTATGAACTCTTACACCTAGATCAAGCAGAAGTTTAATTAGTCTGTATACAGCAAATCTGTCGTGTTGATCCTCTGGTATTATAAATGCGAAAGGCTTCTCCTCTAATCCTCTTCTAATAGATCTGATGGCTTTGATATATGAGTTTCTTAACAGCTGTTCTCTAAATCTTGCTGCCGCCTCTAATATAGCTAATGTAGAGAGAGTCTGTTGCCTGATAATATCGCTAAGCCTCCACCAGCCCCCCTTCCAGGGATTAGGATAATTTGCGAAAGGCCTGTCGCTATATCTGCCTCTATTATAGCCTTTCAACTGATGTCTATGTATATATATTGGCGAAGCTATTTTTACTGAAGCAGACTCTGTTAATATTCCTATTATATTCATGAAATAAGCCATGGTCTGAAACGCCGAGGCAAAATCTGGTGTAAAAGGAGCATATGTCTCAACTCCTGAGACGCCTGCATACTCGAGCTTTGTTGCTGCATAAGTGCCTAAAAACTGTGCCTCACGCCAGTTCAAAGGATCTATGTCTGGATATATAGGATCCATCTCTGGAGTTATGAAAAGTCTTGCTCCATAACTACCCATTTGATGATGATCTATATATATCTGAGGACACCATTTTTTATATGCTATTTCAGCAAACATTCTGCTTTCAACAAGATTCAACATATATGCATCTCTATTATTATCATGACCAGCATATCTGTGGTATAGATAGGGAGGAGGCGTTCCCTCGTATTCTGTATTCAGATATTTATAGTACCACTCTCTCACATATTTGAGGCCGTCGGGATTAAATGAAGGGAATAATATTATGATCACATTCTCAAGTATGTTAAGTATATCAGGCTCATTAGATAATGCAAGCTTGTAGAGAAGCTCGATAGAACTTTGAGTACCGCCCACCTCGGTAGCGTGTATACTATTTGTTATAACGACAACAACTCTGGCCTCTTTAATAAGTCTCTCTAACTCATCTTCTTCTAAAGGCTCTCGAGGATTAGATATTCTACAAGACAATTCTCTGAAATAATCTAACATACTAAGATTCTTAGGATCAGAAATGTATGCAACTATAAAAGGATTCCCTTCTGAAGTTTTTCCAAGTTCTTCTACGATAACTCTATCACTATTTTTCGCGACCAGCTTATAATATTCCGCTATCTGATCCCAGTCAGCGAGCTTTCGATCTTCTCCTATTTTAAATCCAAAGAACTCAACAGGAGAAGGTATGGGACTCATCGTTTTTCCCACAACCCTCTCATATCATGAAGCTATTTAAATGTTGCGTTATTTAAAAAATTAAAAACAAAGACTCATCTTTATATTATAGTTAACATTGTTTATAGTGAGGAGGCTAGATTGAAATTCTCTAGATGTGATAATGTTAAGTATAAAATAGATAAGAAAATTGCAATAATAGGAGCAGGCCCAGCAGGTTTAGGAGCTGCCGGAGTTCTCATCTGCAAAGGTTATGAAGTACATGTTTTCGACGCGCTACCAGAGCCTGGCGGACTCTTATTATTCGGGATCCCTGGTTTTAGAGTGCCTAAGAAAAATGTGAAAGAAGGAGTTGAAGATCTTAGGAGGTTAGGAGTAATTTTTCATGTGAATAAGAGAGTTGTCGAAGGAGACAAGGAGGAGAATAATACTATAGGATTTGATCTTTTGGTGAAAAATTTTGATGCAGTAATAATAGCCACAGGCACATGGGAGGAGAGAAAATTAGGTGTCGAGGGAGAGGATCTAAAGGGGGTATATCCAGCGTTATCATTTTTATTTGAATATAGCAGAGCTGAACTCGGATATATAGATTTCAAAGAACTGCCTTCTTTAGGCGATAAAGTGGCTGTTATAGGAGGAGGATTAACAGCTGTAGATGCCGCAGAAGTTTCTCATAAACTTGGTGCCAAAGAGGTATATATGATCTATAGGAGAACAATTAATGAGGCTCCAGCAAAAAGAGAGATTGAGAGATTGATTAAGATGGGAATCAAATGGATTGAACTGGCAACTCCCAAGAGATTCTTAGGAGATGAAAATAAACGTCTGAGAAAGATAGAGCTTATAAGAATGAGACTTGGAGAGCCAGATCATACCGGAAGACCTAGACCTATTCCTATAGAAGGTTCTGAGACATATTTAGATGTTGATAGCGTTTTAGTGGCTATAGGAGAGATCCCTACCCCACCATTTAAAATGCACCCAGAGATCAAATTAAACAGAGATGGCACAATATGGGTAGATAAAAAGAATAGAACAACTATGAGAGGAGTTTTTGCAGCAGGAGACGTAGTTATAGGACCCAGCTTCATAGGAAAAGCGCTTGCATCAGGAATAGCCGCAGCAAATTCTGTAGATGAGTATCTCAGAACAGGTAAATGGATTCTTGAGACATAAAAACTTTATTTTTCTATAAGAAATATATTATATGAAGCCGGGTCGTCTAGCGGTCAAGGATGCGGGGCTTTGGCCCCCGAGACCGGGGTTCGAATCCCCGCCCGGCTATCTCATATTTATTTTATAAGCTCAAGTATCATTGTTATTATATTTCTCATATATTCTGTAGCTCTACCTGTTGAAACATTGATCTCTGATGAAGAAGCTTCCCAGCTTTTCCCCTGAAGAACTTTAGAGACCATTAGCATTTCATATTCTTTTTTAAGTCTATTTCTTATGCATGGATCTTTCCAATAGCTCATCACAATCTTATATATAAGATCATTGACCACCTCATATGTCATCAGTCTTTTAATATATAGTCTTATTCTATCTCTATCAATCTCATCAAGCTCTATTTTTACACCAGTTTTCTCATTATAACATTCATCTAAATGATCAGGTTTTAAAAGAAGAATTGCTATCTCAGGCTCTATATCTCTATAGGTATCATATAAGCTTAGCAGAAATCTTTCTCTAAATTTCTCTCTAAAATATCTTATTAATTTGACAGACTCTTCTTTCAGACCTTTTAATACTATCACAGAATATTCTCCTGAGACTGGGTTTCTAGAGGGGGATATGTGAATTGGTACAAAACCGTTTTTAATCCAATATCTAAGAAGTTCTTCAGATGCTCCAAACCCAGACCCCACCCAGTCGAGACCTTTACTAGTTGCTTCCTCAATTATTTTTTGTATAAAAAAGCTTCCGATCCCCATGCCCTGAGCCTGAGGATGAACTGCTATTCTAACTATTCTATATCCTATCCATTTTCCAAACACAGGATCTCTATAATATTTTATTACTCTATCAGGAATTATGTTTCCATGAACACTCTTCTCCTCTAAAATCATTTTAATAAGATCTTCTGGCAACCCGCCTTCCTCAGCTATCTGTGCTGATGCAACGATCTTTCCGTTATTTAATGCCAAAGCTCTGATCTTATGATGAGGAGCATCAGCGATCATAGCAAGATCATCAGGTTCATTTCTATAATGAGCCTCTACATATATCCCAAATATGCTTTTGAGCTTATCAATATTTTCTTCTTTAAAAAGTTCTTCTGGTTCAAAAGTTAGATATATAAACTCTCTGTTTCTAATCATCTGATAATCCTCGTCTGTAAGTTCTTCAGGCTCTGCATCTAATAATAATGTTTTAAAAACCCATTTCTCGACAGGATCGTCTCTAGAATATCTTATAGGCTCTTCCATAGTCAGATATATAAGATCTGTATTAGAATCATTTTTAACTCTCTTTAGAAATCTTATAGAAAAACCTCTTCCAGCGCCTTCATAACCATGTATAGTTGATGCCATTATTATTCTATTAAAGTTTTTCCATATCTTATTTAGTATAGTCACCGGGAGACCTGCTGCTTCGTCAACTACTACTACATCTAGATCTAGTCTTGGAATTATGGCTGGCTCCCAATATTCTATTGAGAAGTTTGATCCTTTCAATTCTATGATCCTTCCTCTTCTTTCAATAACTTTATACTTCATCTCTAATATCTCAAGAGATTTTTTAGCAAGACTCATAAGAGTATCAATATTTGCTGGTGAAATAGCTGTCACTCCCACTCTAACTTTATTCTTAACTTTAAGCAATTCTTTAATTAAAGCTGGTATTGCAATACCTAAAGCACCACTTTTTCCTCTGCCTCTATCAGCAGTTACAACAATCATCTTCTTTTTGCTAGGCTTAGGTATCAGCTCCTCAACAGCTTTGATCACATTTATTTGATCTTGCGTGAGAGCAAGTCTATAGATCTGTTGTGAAAAAACATAATTTTCTGGAAGCTTGATCTCTTTTCTCTCATATTCTTCTACCTTTGCCTCAGAGAATTTTATAGTCTCTCCCTTGTCGAGATCAAATATATATACTCCGCTACTATTCTCCAAAGATCTTATGAACCATCTTATAAACACATTTCTAGGTTTTGGATATCTCGGCACCACAAGTGATTCAGCAAATATGTTTCTACTTTCAGGCCATCTCTCGAGAGGAGGAGACAAAATGATTATTAGTCCACCGCCTTCTACAACACCTACCAGTCTTCCTATATCATTAGGCTTAATACCATCTGAAAGATCCATTACTAGACCTTGATAAGTCTTCCCCATATGATCCTCAGATCTTTTGAACTCATCTGTTAAAAGTATTATTCTCTCAGACTTCTTTTCTAATAATCTTTTTGTCACAGCCGTTCTAATGATTTCTTCATCAAAATCTTTACGATACATATAAAGAATCCTAGGTTTCTTAAATTGATCCTGGAGCTTATTGTAATATTTCATTAATAGATATGCTACAGCTAATCCATGTGCCACAGGTTGTGAACTTGATAAGACAATTAAGATTCTATATCTTTTTCTTACAGCATCTCTGCCTATAGCCACTATAGATCTGACGAAGAATTTATATTTGCCACTTAAAATTTTATCAATGTCATCTCTTCTTATTGAGATATGAAAAACTTTTTTAGTCATATCTTTATCCACACATGATTTCTAACGAAAATAATTAACTATTGAATACAATGATCTATGGTTTAATAAATAGAAGACAATATCTTGCCGACATTTCGAAATTTAAACCTCTCAATTATACGTTAAAATATATTACAACAATATATTTTTTCGCCATCAACTTATCTCACGAGCTTTCTATATGATTAAGACGGTATGTTTGTGAGATAAAAGCTTTATATTAAAGAATTATTATAGAGAGGTGTATAGAGTTAAAGCGTAGACCTGAGATAAATATCGGCGTTATAGGTCACGTAGATCATGGGAAGACAACTCTTGTTCAGGCATTAACAGGTATATGGACGGCGAGACATTCTGAAGAGCTTATGAGAGCAATGACGATCAAACTGGGATATGCTGATGGAATAATAGGCTACTGTCCTGATCTTGGAGATCCTGAGGGTTTTGTCACAGAGAAAATATGTCCAAATGGAAAAGAATCAGTTGTTCTCAGAAAAGTATCTTATGTAGATGCGCCTGGACACGAGATTCTTATGGCTACAATGTTGAGCGGGGCTGCTCTAATGGACGGCGCCTTATTAGTTATATCTGCCACAGACCCTTGTCCTCAGCCACAGACACGAGAACATCTTATGGCAGTTAAAATAATTGGAGTTAAAAATGTTATAGTTGTTCAAAATAAAGTAGATGCTGTATCTCGCGAGATGGCTTTGAAAAATTATGAAGAGATCAAAAGTTTTATTAAAGAGATGGGCTATCAAGATTCTTCTATAATACCGATCAGCGCTCTTCACAAGATCAATATAGATATATTGTTATCTGCGATCCAGAAGTATATGCCTACACCTAATAGAGATGTTAACGAGAAGCCTCTTTTATATATAGCAAGAAGTTTTGACGTAAATAAGCCGGGCACTTCATATGATAAGCTGGTGGGAGGTATAATAGGAGGTTCTGTAGTGAAAGGAATTTTCAAGATCGGAGATGAAATCGAGATCAAACCTGGCATCGAGATCAAAGACTCTAGTGGAAGAGCTACATATAAGCCTCTTTATACTAGGATAGTATCGATAAGATATGGAGAAGAAGAGTTTGAAGATGCTGTGCCAGGAGGTCTTGTGGCATTAGGGACAGAGTTGGATCCGTTCTATACTAAATCAGATAAACTTGTAGGCAATTTTGTAGGGCTTGCAGGTGAATTACCTGAGCCTGAATATAACATATCAATCAAATATACTTTGCTAGAGAGAATTGTTGGAACAAAAGATCCTATTAAATTAGGATCTTTAAAACCTAAGGAGAGGATCTTAATAAGTATAGGAACTATGATAAGTTATGCAACAGTGGAGAGAATAAGAGATGATATACTAGACCTCGTACTAGCTAAACCTACTATACCTCTTAAAAATAACAGCGTAGCCATAAGTAGACAAGTAGCTGGAAGATGGAGGCTAGCTGGCTACGGAAAACTATTATAACAGAGAGACATATAAGACAGACATGTCAAAAAAATCAGAAGATAATAAATGTGTTCTCATAGACACAAACATATTTCTTCTTATAAAAGAAGGATTCGATGTAATAGATAATATATCTAATGAACTTGAGGAGAAATATACATGCGCAACTGTTGACAGCGTTATAAGAGAGCTTTTCATGCTAGCAGGGGAGGAGAAAAAAGATCTTTTAGTAAGCTATATTGAGAAAATATTTAATAAATGCGTAGTATATACCCTCTCAGAAGATTACGAGAAAGAAAATGCTGACATAGATTTACTAAGAGCAGCTTCAATTATGAAGATCCCTGTGATAACTTTAGATAAGGAGTTAATTAAAGAGCTTAGAAAAGAGGGGATAGATCAGATCTTGATTTACAAAGGATCTGATAAAAGAATCATGATCAGATAATTAGAATGCTCTGAGTTTCTTCACAAATAATCTCTCATGATACGAATACTCCAGACGAAACTTAAAATTCTATTGTGATAATAAGATTATGAGGGCTATCTCTATATGAAACTTTATGTAGAGGCTGATCTTAGATATACAGAGGATAAAGAGAGAGTTACTATGGCGCTTAAGAATCTTTTTGATCTGGATGATATAAGAGTTGAACAAGGCACAAGATATATGAAGATTATAGGTTTCTCTGAAAAGATTATTTCTCTCAAAAGATTTAGAGAAAAGATATGGCAACAAAAAATACTTGATACAGCAAGAGAAGTATTTCTGAGAGGCGTCAGTGGCAACACAATATCTTTCTTACTTCATAAACAGGCTGCGTATGCTGGCAAAGTCAGCTTCGTAGAAGATGAGAAAGAGAGTAGTTTAGGTTCTATCAGAGTAGTTATTGAGACAACAAATCCTCAGGAGATTATTGATTGGATTGCTCCAAGAACTTCTCAAGGAAAACCTCTCTGGATCAAAGAAATGCCAGAAAATGTTTAGATCAGACATAAAATTAAATATTAAAAATAGTAATGAATGATAAAACTTATGAGATCGAGACATTGTCTACAGCTATCGAGGGCACCACAATTCTTGCAGGAGTTGCTCTAATCTCTTTAGAAGCTCCTATAAACGATCTTTTCAGATTCTCATATAAATTCATAGTTAAAGTTCCGCCTTTCAGCGGTTCTCTAATCTCTCCATTTTCTATCTCATATGCATGTGTAATTGTTGCCTGAACATATCCTGAGACTGGGTTAGAGAGCCATTCGCCAATGACTCTGACCACATATATCCCTCTTCCAACCTCTTTTATAAGATCGTTTATCTCTAGATCTCCTGGCTCAAATATCAATACATTATGTGAAGGTCTTGGAGAGGACGCTAAACCTCTCCACGCGTTGCCAGTGGATCTTGTGTTTAATAATTTGGCATAATAACTATCATAAAGATAAGTCTTTAAAATCCCTTTCTCAACTAGAATTGTTCTCTGTGTAGGATGTCCTTCGTCATCGAATTCTCTAGCTCCTATATATCTTCCAATTGTGCCGTCATCTACTATAGATATTTTGTCATCAAATATCTGTGTCCCTATCTTATCTATTAAAGGAGATCTTTTTCTAAATATAGTCTCAGCAGAAACCGCTGGTGAAAATACGGAGGTCAATATAGATCCGGCGACGCTGTTTTCAAAAATTATCTTATATTTTCCTGCCGTAGTTTTTCTTGCTCTGGAAAATTCTAAAGATCTTTCGGCAACTTTTCTGCTGAAGTAGGCTGGGTCAAAATCTTTTTTAATAGATCTTCCTATGAAAAAGTCTGAGAAAGTGCCTATGTTATCAACGTCAGCTCTAACCCATATATATCCACCGAAGTTATTCTCAGATCTTTTTAATATCTCATTTGAATAACTGTTGGCATAATTATATTCTGTTCTGAGTATATTGAAGCTTCCTCTGCTCACGCTAACTTTAGGATGAACATCATGAACATTATCAACCATGGTTCTTATAATATCTCTCACATCATCGTATGAGACTTCGTCAAGCTCTTTATTATAAATTTCTTCCACAACTGTTTTTCCGAATACTGTGTTAAGACCTCCCCAGTAGGGATCTTCCGAAGAAGCTCTGGCTATTCTAATGATCTCTTCGATCTTCCTCTCTATATTCTCACTTGAGATATCCTCGACTCCTATCACAGCGATTTTCTTATTAACAGCCACTCTTAAACTGACTGATATAAGCTCGAGATCTATTATATCGCTAATCTCCTCCGAAAAACTTACTCTAAATCTTCTGTTTCTCCACATGACTACCTCAGCTTCTGAAGCCCCTTTTCTCTCTAGTTTTCTTACAATCTCCATAACATCGATCATTTCAACTCACCTCCGACAAGAATATTTCTTATCCTCACATGAGGACCTCCATGACCTACTCTAACCATCTGACCATCTTTTCCACATCCGCCGAATACTGAAGTCTCTATCTTAAGATCTTTTCCGACGCCATCGACTTCTTTAAGAGTATCTAATATGAATCCTGAGACTACAGTAGATCTTACCAGCTCCTTTATCTCCCCTTTCTCAATACGATATGAGGGTCCTACTGCAAATGTAAATGTTCCTGCACCTGTGTCAACTTGGCCGCCGCCCGCCCCTCTCCCAAGCAGATAATAACCTTCATCTATATCCTCAATCAGCTCCTCAAAAGACTGGTCTCCTGGAAGCATGTAAAAGTTTGTTTGTCTCACTATAGGCGGGTTTTCAAAGTCCTGGGCTCTTCCGTTTCCAGAGATCTCTATGCCCAGCTCTTTTGCAGATGTGAGATGAGTCAAATAACCTTTTAGAACTCCTTTCTCAACAACTACAGTCCTCTTCTTTTTATTCCCTTCATCATCATAGGGGACAAAATATCCTCCCTCAACAACTCCTTCATCAATTATTGTCACAAACTCAGAGGCCACTTTTTCACCTATCTTATTTTTTAATATTGAAGTTCCTGATGAGACAAGATCTCCCTCACTGGCGTGTCCGAAAGCTTCATGCAATATTAATCCGATTAGATCTGGATCTGCAACAACTTTGAATCTACCGGCTTTGGGCATTGGTGCACGAACGGCTTTGACAGCAAGCTCGCTCAGATCTTTAGTAAAACTATTCCAATCTTCTTTCTCAATAAACTCCCAACCAGCCACCTTAGACTTCTGATCAAAAACTCTCTCTATTTTCCCGTTCTCATAAGCTACGCTTAAATGGCTGAGACCCACGAATGTCGTCTTTATCTCTATATCTGCACCATCAAGTGTCAATATGATCCTTTTATCTTTCTGAAGCCCTAGTCTGGTAACAACAGATCTTATGCCACTGATCATTGAAGATTTGTTTGCTTCAATAGCTATCTTGATCTTTTCCTCAGGAGATATTTCGAAAGGATCTTTTTTATATAAGGATTCTATTTTTTCTCTCACAGTCTTTCTTTCGCTGATATCTTTACTGCCCCTGAAAGTTTTTGCCATAGAATAAGCTTTATCAATTGCTTTCTGCAACATATTTATATCTAAAATGTTTGTAGAAGAAAAACCCCAAGAACCATTATTAAAGATCCTTACTCCAATTCCTCTTCTAACCATTTTTGAATATTCTCTTAAGCCTCCGTCTTCTACATATATTGTCTCATATTCATACTCTTGATATCTAAGATCTCCGTATTTCACATTTAATTTCTCAATGTATCTCAAGCCTTCTTCAAGCAGATCTTTATATGATACACTCAGAATAGACACCAGTTGATAGATTAAATATGTATAATATAAATTATATTCGGATTATGTCCTGGTTTTTATAATTCAAAAGGTTAAGATGAAGAAGATTATACACAGAGTTTATAAGGATTATTATATCAGCTATCTTTTGTGGAGTTTATAATGCCGTCTCTGCTGACTAGAATCAGGTCTGGCAGATTAATAGGTTTAAGAGGTCTCTACGCAAATATGAGATGTAATAATGAGGTCTGCAACGAATCTGATGCTGAGAGAGAGATTATGAATATAAAGAAGAACTATGTATATGACAAGATCGATCCTGAGTTAAATCTGGTCTTTTATGATAATAGCCTTACGCCTAAAATAAAGCTAGAGCAGATGATTGTAAAATGGGAAGGTTTTATAGAGATTGACAAAGAAGATTCATACGTCTTTTATCTGATCGCTGATGACGGAGCAAGACTATATATAGATAAGAAAATGATCATAGACGCATGGACAGGAAAAACGCTTGAGAAAACCTATTCAGACAAGATCTTTCTTAGAAAAGGTGTGTATAGTATAGAAATAGAATACTATAATATAGGAGCCTTTGGAAAAATAGAGTTAGGTTGGAGAAGAGGAAAATCTATTGAAGAGGTGATCCCCTCCAGAAACTTGTTTTCATTTGCAGGAGGATCTGTTATAATAACTAATCTCCCTAAAGGATACAAAGTAAGACTGATCTATAACGGTCTCGTTCGAGAGGCGATCATAAAAAGTGGCATAGCATTGATCCCGATAATAGATATCATAAAACCTTTCTCTGAGGGACAGCTGATCATACTTAATAATGATGACGAGATCATATATCGAAGCCCTCCTATAGATGATATGTCTCCAGGAGATGTATATGTATATCAAGAAATATCTTAATTAGATGAAATCAGATCTATGATAAGACTGTTTAACTAATGCCAAACCTTAATTTCTAGATCTTTTGATAGTTTTTCATTTTCATTTAAATTGATGAGACTGTTTTCATAATATTTTGGCTTGAGAAACTTGAGACCAAGGATCTGAGACATTAAAATTTTGAAGCTGATTAATTTATTGAAGATGATCAAAAAAATATCTCTAAAAGATCCATGAAGTCAGATGAGTATAAGTTTTTTATAGGTTAGATAAAATCATAAGAGGGCAGTAACGATGATATTGGCAAGCGATATTATGACTCCGAACCCTGTTACTGTAGATCCGGATACTCCAGTCTCAGAAATAGCTAGATTAATGTCTGATCTAAAGATCGGGTCCGTAATAGTTGTTGATGGCAGAGGTGATATGGTTGGGATAGTGACAAGTTTTGACATAATATCTAAAGTAGTTGCCGAGGGGAAAGATCCTAAGATAACCACAGCTGGCGACATAATGAGCAAGCCTGTGATTTTTGTAGAAGATAGCAAGCCTGTATCTGATGTTGTTCAGCTTATGATTAAATATGGAATTAGACATGTACCTGTTGTAAATAAGGAGAAGAAACTCGTAGGTATAATAGCAGAATTTGATATAATCTCTATGGGGCCTGAGATATTTGAGATCCTTGAGATATATACAGAGGCTATGAGAGAGAGAAGAAAGATGAGTCTGAGAAGGCAGAGACGATGAACTCTAGACCAGATTTAAGAGATTTCTCTCGTGAAGTTCTTGTTTCAGTCAAAAAATTTCTTAAATACAAAGATCTTCAGAAATACACAGGGCTTTCACCACCGATCTTATGGAGATATATTGTAAACGGAATGAGACCCTCTCAGGAAAGAGCTGAACATATATTACGATCTCTTATAGAGGGGGGCGTCTTAAGAAACATCATCCTTAAAAACATAAGGATCATAGGTAAAGACATTGTCGATATATATGACCTTGTTTATAACAAAGATCTTGTGAAACTAGCTGGATACGAGGCTTATTATTATTTCAAAGATCTTGATATAGACGCTGTCGCCACTGTAGAGGTTGACGGCATTCCTGTCGCAGTGGCAACGGCTTTTTTATTTGACGCGGAACTTATAGTTGCTAAAAGAAGAAAAGAGCTTGGATATAATGATTATTATGAGGAGACATATCTATCTAGAGATCCTCCTTTTCTCACATCTATATATGTGCCTAAAGCTGTTATTAAAAAGAATTATAGAATTCTCATAGTAGATGATCTTTTGAGAAGTGGCAGAACTCTATCATCTCTGATCAATATAATAAGAGATGCAAAAGCGTATCCAGTAGGCGTCTTCTCAATAGTTGCTATAGGAAACGAGTGGGTTAATGTTGTTAGAAAAGCTTTAATTGATAAAGTTCATGTGATGGTTCATTTATTAGGATGATCATTGTTTTGATAAAACTACAAAGCCATACACAAGATCTCTTTTAGAGACTATTCCTATAATCTCATTATCTCTAGCTACTATAAATTCCTCTACATCTTCTTTAAACATTCTCTCAGAAACCTCTCCTATGTCTATTTCTTCAGAGACTATAACAGCTTCTCTCAACAATATATGTGCAGGTAGTTTACAAAACTCCTCATATCTTCCTGTATTTAGATAACTAAAGATCTTGTGAGAGCCTATGAACTCGATCAGATCTTTAGATGAGATTATGCCTGCTAGACTTCCATCATCTCTGATCAAAGGAATTCTTCTTATACCAAGATCATTCATATCTTTAATAATTTTACATAAATCGTCAGTATATCTGGCTGCTACAACATTTCTAGACATAACATCTCTGATCAAGACTCCTGTAGGTCTTCCTCTGAAATATTCTATGATGTCAGTGTCAGTTATTATTCCTACAAAATTGTTTTTCTCTCCAATAACTATGACATAGCCTGCGTCGCTTAAGACCATAGTCTCTAACACTGTCTCAAGATCATCGTTTTCATAAACTCGTGGAAAATCTCTTCTGGCTATATATCTTGCTATCTCTTTATAAAGAGCTTCTATCAGATCTCCCTTATGACGAACCTCAATTATTCCGCTATATACTCCCCCGAGGAATGAGATAAGATCTTTATTTGAAACAACTGAATCAACTATGGTGCCTGTTTTTATAAGTGGCAGTGCCACGAGTTTTTCCTTATAAAATATCTCAAATAATTTAAGCAGTGATATATTAGGTGAATAAATTTCTCTTAATGTTTTTGCAAATCTCTTAGCATCTCCCTCAACTCTCTTGATTTTTTGACTAAAGTTAGGTGTTCCATCGCTTCTAAGCCAACGATATCTATCATAAATCCTAGAGATCTTTCTATACATATGTCTCACCCATCTTCTTCAGAAACGATCTAATTATATCAGAACGATCTATTATTCCTATAAGGACATTACTATCATCTACAACAGGGATTCTCCCAATATTTTTCTCAACCATGATCTTTATGATATTAGTCACGTTATCATTTCTCTTAACAGTTATTGCAGGTCTCGTCATGACAGAGGATATCTTAGGACCTCTTCTAGGGCCACTCTCGCTTTGAAAAGCCGTTGAGATGCCTAAAAGATCGTGTTGAGATATGATTCCTATAACTACTCCTTTATCATTAACAACTGGGTATGCCGCGTATCTGTCCTTTAACATATTTCTCCACAATGTGGTGACAGAGATATTAGGCTGAAAAGCTTTAGGCTCTCTACTCATGACCTCCTCAACCTTAAGATCCTTGAAAATATCGTATAGCTCTTGTTCTTTTAATATCTTTTCGAAAAAATTCTCGAATCCGAAGACGCCTAGATAAGATCTTCTAGATCTATCGTCTGAGACAGGTATGTACCAAATATCTCTCATAAACATCTCTCTGAGAATATACAATAGATCATCATTTAGGTATCCTATTAATAAAACATCCTCCATAAGATCTTTTACATAAAGATTTGATCTAGTGGATGAGATACTTAAAACATTTTCTCTCCAGACAACCCCTACTATTCTGTTCTCATCGTCTACAACAACAATTATTCTCAATCCAAGATCTCTCATTAGAGATCTTGCCTTCGTAGCAAGATCATATGGAGAGATCGAAGGAATTTTTCTTATCAAAGAACGATCTAGAAGTAATTTTTTAAACAAATATTACATACCCATAGATAATTGTTATATCGTAAATAATAAAAATATATAGAGACGTCTTAATATCTCTAAAAAATATTATCTATATGGATGTGTTTTTAATGACCATCAAAGTTGAGAAATACATGAGTTCTCCCGTGATATCTGTGTACGAGAGCGATAATATTGCTAGAGTAAGAAATCTCATGTTGAGATATAGAATAAGTAGGGTTGTCGTTGTAGACACGAATCATAAGCCTGTGGGAATCATATCAAGACATGATATCATAAATTATTTCGCTGACCGTAGGAGAGCTGAGAAAAGACTTGAAGAAGTATATGCGAGAGAGATCATGAGAAGCCCGTTGATAAAAGTTTCTCCTAACACCTCTATTAAAAAAGCTGCCGAGCTTATGCTTAAAAACAATATTAATAGTCTTCCTGTCATATCATTAGAAGAAGGATTAGAAGGAATATTAACTGCAACAGATCTTCTTAGAGCTTTCAGAGATCATGTCAGAGGAAGAGTTAAAGTATCTGAATATATGCGTAAAGACTACAAGATTGCTAGAAGAGATCATTCGTTGTTTCATATTATAGATCTTTTGAATAAAGATCCTGATAGAAAAGTTGTTGTTGTAGAAGATGACAGACCTATTGGAATAATTACAGAAAGTGATATAGTCTTTATAGAGCCTAGAAGTCTCTGGGTGAAAGGAAGTTATATGAAGAGAAGAGGTCTGACGGCGAGAGGACATCTCAGCATAGTGAGAGATTATATAATTCCTGTAGCTGAAGATCTTATGACGCCAGATCCTCTGACTATAAACGAGAATGAAGACTTATCAGCTGCAGCAGACATAATGTATAAAAATAGATTTGGAGCTCTTCCAGTGGTTGATGAAAAAGATCTTATGAAAGGTCTTGTGACGAAGAGAGTAATCATAAAAGCTTTGTATGATCTTTTATAGAAATATTCGCACAGATCCTTTCTAAAAACTTAGCTAACAACGCAAAGTATAAAGGAGAGATCAAAGGGTCTGTGTTTAAATAAAGATCTATTAGCTTATCTTTTTTATATAAGACACTTCTACCTATTATCTCAGAGATCATCTGTTTCTCAACTTCTGTATACACTACAATTGTATACGAATCTTTTCGAACAAATTTTTCTTCAAAATAGTCCAGGACCAAAATATCAGCTTTTAATTTATTTCTCTCTCGAATTTTTCTAATGATCTCAGCGAAAATTTTCGCTGAAGGTGTCGATATTATGTCTAAATAAAGATCTTGATTAAGAAGATTTGATATTTTATGCAGAGTTTCTCCATATTTTTCATATAGATCTTTTATTAAATCTGCGAGAGAATGTATCTCTCTATATAATCTCTCAACTCTTGGAGAGCTAGAGATTTTTTTTATATAATCAATGCCTGCGCCTAGTAGTAAATATATGAGATAAAGATCATAATTATCTTTCTCCTCAATATCTATTGAAGTAATCATCTCTTTATACATAATCTCATGATCAGTTTTAGGACGTATCATAAGTATCTCGTGACCTGTAAAAACTAGAGAAGGGATGTATCTAAAGATCTTTTTATAATTCTCCTCAGATGATATTATTATTAGAGAAGGCTCAAAACCTTCATCATATGGCGCCATAAAAAGAGAGAATCTCTCGATCTCTTCTATAAAGATCTTTTTTCTAAACATCAGACTTTTCATAAGTAGATAAAAAGATAAGGCTATAGTAAACTCGTTGCCTGAGTACAATATATAAAGATCTTTTTCTCTTGAAATAAATTCTCTCAAGATCTTTATGCCAGGATCTGTTCTACTAATCATGTCAGATACTATGATCATCAATGACTTAACAGGATCTTTACTAAGATCTTTTGTTGTCATATTACTTCCTTATCAAACGGCTCTAGATCAATGCAGTCTCATGAGATCTGCAACAAGAACATTTTTCGTGTGGCGGTTCATCTCTTAATCTAGGGATCACTAGTTCAAGAATTTTTTTAGCCTTAGAAACATTTTCACTCATCACTTTAGATACTTCTTCAGCAGTGACAGGCTTTTCAGCCCACACATCATAGTCTGTTACTAATGCAAGTGTTGCATAACATATCTCAGCTTCGCAGGCGAGATTTACCTCTGGCACTAATGTCATTCCTATTATATCAGCTTTAAATACATCTCTCCATAATCTAGACTCGGCTCTAGTACTAAATCTCGGCCCTTCAATACATATATATGTTCCTGAATCATGAATTATATAACCAAGTTCTCTGCCTCCTTTAATAAGCTCTTCTCGAAGATATTCGCAGAAAGGATCTGCTACTGAGACGTGAGCAACAACTGGCCCCTCGAAAAATGTGTGAGCTCTATAACCTTTGGTCATATCTATAAACTGATTCGGAACTACTAGATGTCCAGGAGCATACTCTTCTCTCAGACTTCCTACAGCACTTACAGCAATTATATATTTAGCTCCTAAAAATTTTAATGCCCATATATTTGCTCTATAATTTACTTTATGAGGAGGTATCCTATGACCTCTTCCATGTCTAGGGATAAAACCCACCTTCTTACCTCCTAGTTCTCCTACAATTATACTATCGCTAGGCTCTCCATATGGGGTATAAATTTTGAACTCTTTAACATCTCTTAGAACCCCAGGATCATAAAGTCCTGACCCTCCTATCACGCCCACATCTATCTTAGTCGGAGGTTTGACAAGAATTTTTAATCACCATTTAATGTGATATATAGACCTTATTAATATAAGTTGTCTAATCTCTTAATAAAGAGATCTTGTTTATAATATTCTTCTCTATACAAAGTATCCTCTCACCAAGATCCTTCTTTTCATTGCAGAGAACATTAGAGATTTTAAGAGTTTTACTTAGATTCTCAAGATTTTCTAATAACCTCTCCAAGCCTATATCAACTGGCTTAATCTCTTTAAACTCTAGATCTGGGTGCAAAAAAGTTTTTTCACAATTTATGATGGTCAGCATAGCCGGGTCTCCAACTCGAGGTCCTAGGTTTTGTACAGCTTTATTAATATCTCTACTGCCGGAGATTATCAGAAGAATCTCAATATTGATGTTTCTCGATATATTTTGTTTCATCTCAAAAGATCTTAATGCACGTGCGAGGGAGTACATTAAAATTCTCTGAGAAGGAGTTTTATATGGATCGAATATTTGATAATATATCTTCGTATCAGAGAATTTTTTAGAAAAGATTTTCCATAGATCTTCACTCCACTTTTCAATAAAATAATATCTGATGACACAATTTTTTTCTAAATATGATAAGATCTTGATTATGGAGAATAATCTCTCTATATATCTCCACCATGGCTTATAGGCATTATCACTATCTCAGAAGATTCTTTAAAAACATAATCTAGACCTATTAATTGATAATCTATCTCGTTGATAAACATCATATAGCCAGGCTTCAGATCTCCTTTAGAACTGATCACTCTCTCTAATTTCTCATGTCTCTCCAACAATTTTTTCAATAGATCTCTCAGAGATATCTCTTGATCAAATGTGTATTCCTCTTCAGATGTTATCTCTATGCTGAGAGAGCCTAAGTATCTGACTTTTATTTTAATGAAATTATTCATTAGATCATCCTGAGTTCATATATTTGAAGAGAAGATCGCTGAGTTCAACTGAATATTTCTCTAATGATTTTCTTACGCTAATAATCTTCTCTTTAATGTCTTTATCTGCGGCTAACGTCTCTGACTCTTTAAGTCTTATAATCGAATACGTTATAAGTTCATTAGCATCTATAAGAGACAGAAGATCTCTATTCACACTATTTTTCTCAGTCAATCTCTCTAAAACACACTCTAGATGGGCAAAACCTATTTCTCTTAAAAATATGAATCTCTGACCTTCTATTATGGTTTCTCCACATATGCCACATTTCCAAGTCTTATATTTCATTAAGCCTCACCTGAGGGTGACTGAGAAGTCTCTATAGACTGTGTCTCTAAAGATCTTTTTAGCTTTTCTTGGATTCTGATCAGATGTGTTATATAACCGGCTATCTGATTTCTAACTTTCTTACTTCGAGTATTAACTAGTTGTGCAACTAGTTTTTTATTATATTCGAAATCAGGCTTAAATAAGTCGGGATATGAAGACAGGAGTTTTCTAGCGATCACTTTAATGCCTCTGGTTCTCACATTGCCCATTAGATGGCCACTCCTAATAATAATTTTATGAGAGATTTTAAGCTATAGTCTCTTTAAAAGTTATTTTGAATTTATTTTATAACAGAATTAGAAATGAGTCTAGCGTTACAAAAGATCCTTCTGATGAGCCTCTCGCCAGCGTAAAGCTTATATAGAACCTCAACTTAAAATATTGTGGTGAGATATATGGCGTCTGCAGGAGCTGGATATATTGAGCCTACAGGTATTCCTGTGATAATTTTAAAAGAAGGTAGTAGTAGAACTGTTGGAAGAGATGCTCTTAGAGTCAATATGATGGCTGCGATAGCTGTTGCTGAGATGTTAAGAACAACCTATGGGCCTAGAGGAATGGATAAAATGCTTGTAGACTCGCTGGGAGACATCACTATAACAAATGATGGAGCGACCATATTAGATAAAATGGATCTTCAGCATCCTGCTGCTAAAATGCTTGTACAGATAGCCAAGGGTCAGGATGAGGAGGTTGGCGATGGCACTAAGACAGCTGTCATCTTTGCTGGAGAGCTTCTGAAACAAAGTGAAGAGCTTTTGTTGAAAGAGATTCATCCCACGACTATAGTCTCTGGTTATAAAAAGGCTCTTGAGCTGGCTATAGATTATCTTTATAAAATTGCTGAGCCTATTGACATAACTAATAAAGAGCTTCTTAGAGAAGTGGCGAAGACAGCATTAACCAGCAAGGCAGTTCATGGCGCCAGAGATCATATAGCTGAGATATCTGTTGAGGCTGTGACAACTGTTGCTGAGAATCGTGACGGAAGATGGTATGTTGATCTTGATAATATACAAGTTGTGAAGAAACATGGAGGATCTTTATTAGACACGAAATTAGTTAAAGGCGTCATATTAGATAAAGAGGTTGTTCATCCTGCAATGCCTAGAAGAGTTGTTGGAGCTAGAATAGCTTTGTTAGATGCTCCTCTAGAAATTGAGAAACCAGAGATAGATGCAGAGATCAGAATAAGTGATCCTACTTATATGAGAAAGTTCCTTGAGGAGGAAGAAAACATATTATCTAAATATGTAGATAAGATTGCTTCTGTTGGTGCTAATGTTGTTGTTTGTCAGAAAGGTATTGATGATGTTGCACAGCATTTCTTAGCTAAGAAAGGTATTCTTGCTGTTAGAAGAGTTAAAAGAAGTGATATGGAGAAACTTGAGAGAGCAACAGGAGGAAGAATAGTGAGTAATATAGACGATCTTTCGGAGAAAGATCTTGGATATGCAGAACTTGTCGAAGAAAGAAAAGTCGGGGAAGATAAGATGGTGTTTATAGAAGGCACGAAGAATCCTAGGAGCGTGTC
This sequence comes from Desulfurococcales archaeon, assembly GCA_009903825.1. Taxonomy (GTDB): domain Archaea; phylum Thermoproteota; class Thermoprotei_A; order Sulfolobales; family AG1; genus WYEN01. The sequence goes on along the minus strand of WYEN01000078.1, from coordinate 12,429 downwards.
AATACTTGTTAGAGGAGGTCTCGAGAGACTGGTAGATGAGGCTGAGAGAACATTAAGAGACTCGATGAGTGCAGTAGCTGATGTGTTAAGAGACAATAGAGTAGTATATGGAGGAGGAGCTGCAGAGATCGAGGTTGCCATGTATCTAAGAGAATATGCTCCTAAGATAGGAGGTAAAGAGGCTCTGGCTGTCGAAGCTTTCGCAAAGGCTTTAGAAGGATTAGTAGTCACATTGCTAGAGAACGCAGGCATGGATCCTGTTGAAAATGTTATGAAACTTAGAGCGGGCCATAGAGAAGGTCAGAGATGGCTTGGCGTAGATGTTCTTAGAGCAACTTTAAGTGATATGAAGAGTCTTAAAGTTATAGAGCCTGTCCTAGTGAAAGCTAACGCTATTAAGGCCGGGACTGAGGCTGCGACATTGATACTTAGAATAGATGATATGATCGCTGCCGCAAGGAGCAAGACTGAAGAGAAGAAGAAAGAAGAGAAGAAAGAGAAAGAAGAAGAGGAGAAAGAAAAAGACTAAGATCTTAGTCATTTTTTATATTCTTCAATTATTTCTCTAAGTTTCTTATATAAAGATATCCACCCATGAACATACTTATTAAAGCCCAGATCGCTAAATACATTATTATATGAAGCTCAGAGTATCCAGAAGGCGGGGTAGCATATATTTTAAATATTATTCTGAAGAGAGATACTGTGAGAGACACAGGATTATAATATGCTATGTTATATAGAACTCCCGGGAATCTCTGTCTAATCAATGCATCTGGGTAAAAGACGTTTGATATAAAAAATAAAATGAAATATGTGAAACTTCTCAAAGTAGCTTGCATATCAAAATTTCTAGTAGCTGTGGAGATTGCTATTGAGATGCTTGACATAGTTGTTGATAATAATGTCGAAGCGATCAATATGTAGATTATTTGGAGAGGAGAAGGAAGATCAATCAATATAAACAATAGTATTATAAAAGGCGTCTGATATATAAGTCCTCTCACAGTTCCAGAGAGGATTCTGCCAAAGGCGAGCTCTATTCTTGATAGTGGTAGAGAAAGCAGATATTGAGTATAGTTTCTTCTGATCTCGACCCCTACCTCTCTTCCTATAGAAAAAGCTGAGGCAAATGAAGCTATTGCCGCTATTCCTGTGGCTATGAAAAGAAAATAATTTGGTATAAGATCTCTTCTAACCATGTTATTAAATAATAAGGCAAATATAAAAAGATCTGCTAGATTCATAGTTATGAGTCCTGCAAGCCACCATCTATATTTCCAAAATCTCTGAAGATCTCTTGATATGATTATTGATATGTTTCTTATATTTATCATTTTATTTCCAGCCTCCGCCTTCGATCTTTTTTTCGATAAAAATTGTTGCTAAAACAAGCATTGATGTTGCGAAACCTATGATGAAAAAAGCTAGATTCATAGGATTATTAATAAGATATTTGCTCAGCTCTTGTGGATAAAAGATCCATCTCAAGAAATCTGCTAAATATGAAAGCGGATTTACAGAGCTTACATAATAATATGGGATGAAAGATAATAATATGATCGCTGGGTAGAAGACCGTGCTTAATCTAACCAGCAGAGAATCTAAGATCCCAAATGTTATATCTGTAGCATCTCCAGATTTTATTAGAAAAACTAATGATATTGAGAGACTTACTATGCCTATTGAAAAGATCATTGCTGAAGCCATTGCCAATAATATAGAGAATAGATCGAAAGCTCCTAGCAGAAACAATACGATCAACATCATAGGAAGCGTCAAGATGAAAGAGGCTATGCTTCCTCCCAAGATCCTTCCTATAGCCAGGATCTTTCTTTTGATAGGTAGAGAAAGCATGTATTCTATAAGTCCCTCCTCAAATTCTTGAGCAGTCTCGTAGCCTCTAAACATAGATACTGTAAAGAGTATTGATGTGTATGCCCCGAGAAGATAGAAATGATAATATGTCAACTCACCACCAAAACGTTGACCGACTATATGTGATATTAAATATGCGAAGAAGCCTACCTGCACTGAGAACCATGCGACTCTCATTAATATAAAAACTTTATATCTCATGATCTTACGGATGTCGTAGACTATTAAAAGATATAATAATCGAAGATCATCTCTCAAAATTATTCACCTAATCTAGCTCCGGTGAAAAACATGAACACATCATCCAGAGAAGGCTCTTTCATAGAGATCATCTTAATCTTAACTTTATTGCTCAACATCTCTATTGCAGGCGTAATCTTCTCCTCGCCCTTATCGACATATATCCTGATCAATCCGTTGTTATGATCTATTTTATATGCTCCTAATTTTTCCGCAAGCATCTGTTTTGTCAAAGGATCTAAAGATCCTTCTATATGGATCTCTATTATATCTCCTCCAGGTATCTTATCTTTAAGCTCTGCTGGAGTGCCAAGACCTTTTAACTCACCTTTATATATTATCCCTATTCTCTCTGATAAAGCCTCGGCCTCATACATCTCGTTTGTTGCTACGATCACTGTTGATCCTTCTCTACTAAGTTCTTTAATAGCTTTCCACACAATATGTTTCGCTATGACGTCAAGCTGTGCAGTAGGCTCGTCAAATATGGCTACTCTAGGTCTCTGTATAAGTACTTTGGCAACCTCCACTTTTTTCCTGGTTCCGCCGCTAAGCTCTGAGAACATTTTATTTCTCTGTTCCCAAAGATCTAGCATCTCCATGACTTCTCTCACGACTCTTCTAGCATCACTCATGCTATACCCGATCACTCTGGCATGCCATGTCAAGATCTCAATAGGCTTATCAATCCACATAGCCTTAGGCTCTTGAAAAGCTATTCCAACATATTTTCTGACTTCATCGCTTTCTCTAGACACACTTTTTCCATATACATATATATCTCCCTCAGTAGGTCTATACACCGTCGCGATCGTCAACATAGTGGTGGATTTCCCAGATCCATTGGGGCCTAAGAGACCGAAGATCTCTCTATCATAAATATCTAGATTAAGACCTCTGACAGCAACTATATCTCCAAATCTCTTGACGAAATTTCTTATGCTAATAGCCACATCTCTACCAGAGCTCAACTTCTGAACCAGTTAATAATATATTCATAAAGCTCAAAAAATTTAGTGATAAGCATTTCAAAACCAAAGATCTTTTGTCAACAAGATCGATTGAGATCCTCAAGATCTTTCAAGAGGATTTTAAGAGGTCGAAGAACTTTCAAAAGAGATCCCTTCTACAAAATCTTTGACCTCGTTTAGACCGCCATGAGCTCTCACAACTCCTATGATATAAAGCACTAAGCCTATTAGACCTGTTATAAACGAGACTCCAAATGCTTGAAAAGTATTTGCTATAGAGGTTAAGAGATTGAGTATCAAAGATGCTCTTAAAAACTTTACTGAATCACTTAATCTCCAAAATTCATTCCAATAATCTACATATTCAGACCTCTCTGATAATAGATATAAAGACTCCTCTCTAACAACATTGAGAATACCTATTAAATATAGACTCGCTCCAGTGCCTATGATACTTACCAATACTCCTATGAGAGCTATGTAGAGACGAAGATTAGAGAGTTCTGCAATGAGTCTAGCCACATGAACAGATCGGGCTTCAGGTTCTGAACTTTTGATCATGTTAATTATATTATTAAGTTCATTGACTCTGTTACTTATCATGTAGAGAACAAATGGTGTCAGTATTATTGTGAACATAATTATTAACATTGCTACAGTCTTATACATGCTAAAGCTGTCTCTCCATTTAACTAGATTCTTAGTAGCATCATAATAAAGAAACATTGGAACGAGACCTATCAATACAATTATAAAATAAGCGATGGCAAGAGACAAAACATTTATAGGTCTTCCTGCCACAATGTCTGATCCTATGATAAATGCTATAGCTATAAATATTATGGCTAAAAGAATGTTGATTATGATCCATGATATTAGAAAATGTTGAAGTCTGACAACCCCTTTTATAATGAACTTAACATACTGTGAGTCAGAGCTCACCCAAGTCACCGGCTTGTTATTATTATAATAATGAATTAAAATATGTTTTTACCGCAGGGATCTTTATAAATTATATTTTATAAGCATTTTCTTTCATAATTTTATATGTTTTCATCTTCTATCTATTTTCTTTAATATAGTCATAATACTGATAAAAATCATATTAAGTTGACTAAGATCATCATAGTAACATCTTATGATCTAACATATTCATGATAATAGATCTTCTTATGAACTTTATAATCAGAGCCGTTGGACTGTCATGACTAAGGTTCTTATATATATTAGAAGAACGTTGAGAAGACAACATATGGAGCTTAGATAGACTAACGATAAAGATCAGAGAGAAACTGTAGGTGAAATTACGGAGAATTTTTAAGTGAATTGCTGATAAAGAATGTGCTTAAATAACATCTGAAATCTGAAATAGTATAAAATATCGATCAGATCCTTGATAATGAGTATTTACTATTTATTCAGCTGATAATCTTCCGGTGAGAAATTCTTTTAATAACTATTATAAAAAGATCTTCAGACCTCGCCCCTATTCTTCATCTATTCTGTTCATAACCCATTCATCATCATTTTAATAAGAGTTTTATAGATTAAAAACTTCATCTTGAAAAGTCTTTCATGCTTTTTGAACATATTTCTCAGATTTATATTGGGACTGTCTATGAAATTTGTAGGAGAAAATATTTTATGAGAGAATTTATTCAAAAAATGATCTCTGTAGCACTAGCATCTGGACTTGCTATAGAGTCTTCTGTTCACAAACCTGGTAATGTAAGTCCTCTCAGAGGAGTTGGAGATAGTTTTCATCACGGGTTCATATTAGCATCTCATATGATTAGCCACGGCCTGTTAGATGTGATGAGAAGCTATGAAAAATCTGATTGTATAGATCTTGGCGAGGCTATATATAAAGTCTATAAATATGGTGAGAGAATACATGGTATGAGAAATCTTCATCTAGGATTTGTACTAATGATCTTGCCTATAGCTTTAGGTCTAAACAGATTTTATGATACTAATGATGAGAGATCTTTGATCAATATATTATCTGATCATGAAAAGATATTTGATATATCTCATGAATATCTTAAAGAGTGCGGGACAAGATCTGATGGAAGATTTCTTCTTAAGCTCTTACATGAGATATATGGTAAAGACGTTGCTATTCACAGAGGATATACTCCAGATATATTCTCAGATGAGTATGTAAGTCTCTGGGATCTTATTAGACATGGCAGAAGATCAGATGTTGTACTAGATGAATTGTACAGCAGCTATCCTAGGACGAGAAGCGTAGTTGAGGTTATAAAAGATTCTCGAGAACCAGAGTTATATGTGGTTATAAAAGATCTTTTCATCAAAATATCTTCGAGATATATAGATACTCATATTGCTAGAAGAAAAAGCCTCTTTCTAGCTCTGATCTATAGAGATCATATGAGATTTTGTCTTGATCTTATGAAGATCTCTGAGAAATTGTTTGATAAATGTATAGAGTTTTTTGACGAGATCTATAGAAAGATCAGTCTCAACCCGGGGTCTATAGCAGATATAATGGCATGTGCCATAGGCGTTAGAAATCTATCTTTAGTTAAAAAAGATCTTTCTACAAATGTCTTATTTTAATCATAGATATCTAATAATTAACTGGGGTCTTAATGAGATTTCTTGAGGAGAGACTACGTCGTGAGGAGATTGTATCAATAGATGAGATAGATTATGAGGTAGCCAGTGAGCTGATCAAGTTTGCCAGATACTCGATCGAGTATTATCTAGAGCATGAGGATACTCCGCCTAAGCCACAAGATCTTGCGAATAAATATCCTATCGTAGAGAAGAGAGGTGCCGTATTTATAACATTAGAGAAGCTGGTCGGGTCTCGTAGAGAGTTGAGAGGATGCATAGGTTTTGTAATACCATATCTGCCTCTCTGGAGGGCAGTCTCTGAATCAGCTATATCATCTGCTTTTAAAGATCCTAGGTTTAATCCTGTGGAGAGAGACGAGCTTGATCATATAATCATCGAACTCTCTATACTGAGCATCTCTGAGAGAGTAAAAGATCCTTTGAAAGAAGTTGTAATAGGAAGAGACGGTCTATATATAGTAAAAGGATTATTCAGTGGAGTATTACTTCCTCAGGTTCCTATAGACTATTGTTGGGATGTAGAGACTTTTCTCGGAGAGACATGTATCAAAGCTGGTCTAGACCCCACGTGTTGGCTTGAGAATGATACAGAGATCTATAGAATACCAGGTAAAATATTCTCTGAGAAAAGTCCTGGAGGAGAGATCTTTTATAGAGATATTGAGAGAGAATATAGAGAGAAGTGTAAAAGATCCTCATCTTGAAAGGATCATATTTAAAGTCTCGTACTGTTTTTTAGCAACTTCTTCAACATTTTCACCAATGATTATTCTGTCCCAAGGCAGTACATCACCATATTTATATCCCTCAAAGACATATCTAAGATCAATATTATGTCTCTTTAAAATTCTGATCCAGCTAGAAGCTCCTCTACCTTCTCTGCTCCATTCTATTATAAGCTCTCCCAAAGGTCTAGGAGATAATGATATAGATGTTTGAATAAGGCTCCACTCAAGATCTAATGGCCTAAGATCTATGATCCCGCCTAATTCCTCTCGAAATATTCTCAGAATATTTTTAAGCTGATCTAGCTCTCTCATTCCAATCCACTGAAACAAGGTTTTTGGACGAGGCATGAGAGGATTAAGAGATACGCTTAGACTTCTTCCTCTCTCTTTGGAATACCTAGCTATCTTCTTGATAGCATCTATGGATGTCTTAATATCCTCCATCTTCTCCCATTTAGCACCATAGATCATATATATCTTAAGATCGAAGCCTCTATCTATTATATACATCAGTTTTGACAATAGATGTGTCTCAGGCTCTATATATTTGAAATATGTCTTTTGAATCTTTAGACTAAAAGTTTCTGGAGCAGTCACAATCGTTCTCTGACCTAATAGACTCACAAGATCTAGAAAATCAGTGTTTAAAAAAAGATCGTTGATTCTAAGAGATGGTATAGACGCCTTATACCCGTTCTCAACTAAATACTCTAGAAAACGGATCTGATCTATAGATGCTGGCATTAATAGAGAGTATATGATGATCCTTTTTCCACCTAAGGTATATCTAGATCCTTTTTCCACAATCTCTTTCAGACGTTGAAGACTTCTCTCTCTATAAGGCTGAAAAAGTCTTGACTCAAAGCAGAATGAACACCAATGTTTACATCCTCTGCTTATCTCAAGTTTAAATCCTCTACCATAAACAGGCTCTATCTCGATATTCTCTATCTGACGTATCGGATAAAAACTTTCGTCAAGATCTTTAACATAAGATCTTTTTACAAAACCCTCTGTGTATTCAGGCACGTATACATATGAAAGATCAGAGATCTTCTCAAGAAATCTTTTTTTATCATCTTTATATTCTAAAAATAATTCTATGATCTCTTTCATAGTGTTTTCTATTTCTCCGATGACAAAGACGTCAGCAATATCTTCAAAAGGTATTGGATTAGCCATCACGCCTGGCCCACCTAATATAAGAATCTTCTTTCTCTCTCTCCTCAAAGGATGAATCCCTCCGCTTTCTAACAGATTTACTAGATTAACAATATCAGGCTCATAATGAATGCTTGATATATAAAGATCAAAATCTTTTAATGGAGATCTTGTCTCAAGACTCCTAGGATCTTTTTCATATCCTTTTAAAGATCTTACGTGAAATCTCTCTAGATAGACATCTTCGATCTCGTTGACTAAGAAATAGATCATGTCAACCGCAAGACTAGATAACATTACATCATATAAACTAGGGTAGATAAATGCGATTCTTGAAGAGACTCTGAGAGGATTTTTTCTCACAACATTATATTCTAAGCTTTCTCTTACATCAGGTCTCGTCAATATATATCTGTCTATATCTTTTATCAACATATAAATTTATATCGTGATAAAATTAATATTAATTTGGTGAACTTTATCATAATCAAATTTAAAAATGTAGTAGTTTTAGAAGCTTTAAGAACTCCTATAGGAAGATTCGGAAGATCTTTGAAAGATCTTCATCCCTCTGATCTAGGGGCTATATTAATTAAAGAAGCCTTGAACAGATTAGATCTTAGGCCTTCTGAAATAGATCTTGTTGTGTTAGGAAATGTGATTAGATGTGGACTAGGACAGCTTACAGCTAAACAATCAGTTATTAAAGCTGGTCTGCCGCCCACTATTGAGAGCATGAATATCGACATGGTCTGTTCATCTGGTATGGCAGCGATCGAGGTTGGAGCTCTACATATATCTCATGGATCAGCTAGGCTTGTCATTACAGGAGGAATAGAAAGCATGAGTTATTCGCCACTCATACTTTCAAATAGATTCAGATGGGGCGTTCAACATCTTACAGGAAGAACGATTGAGATAATAGATTCAATGGTATATGACGGTCTAACAGATCCTTTCTCATTATATCATATGGGCAAGATAGCAGATCTATTCGCCAGAAAAATAGGCTCTCGAAGAGAAGAGCTTGATGAGATCGCTTATGAGAGTCATATGAGAGCTGCTAAGGCTAGAGACAGTGGCTATTTTAAAAATGAGATAGTTCCTGTGAAGACAGTTGTAGATGGCGTCAGCATAGAACTTTATAACGACGAAGGGATCAGAGATGACACAAGTATAGAAAAATTGTCTAAGCTAAGACCTGTATTCACTCCTGAGGGGCCTCATACAGCTGGAAACTCTTCTCAGTTAAGTGATGGAGCCTCCATACTTGTTTTAGCTGATGAAGATTATGCCAGAGAGAGAGGTCTCAAGATCCTGGCTAAAATACATGGCTTCTCAGGTGTTGATACAGATCCTATGGAGTTTCCAGGAGCGCCTGTGCCAGCCGTGAGAGAACTTTTAAAAAGTTTCTCAATGAGCATCTCAGATATAGACTTGTTTGAGAATAATGAGGCTTTTGCAGTATCTACAGACGTCTTTGTGAAAGAGCTGAAGATAAGTAGAGAAAAGCTGAACATATTTGGAGGAGCAATAGCGTTAGGACATCCAATAGGAGCCACAGGAGCCAGAATAACGACTACATTAATAAATGCTCTCAGAATAAAAGGATTAAGATACGGCGTAGCATCATTATGTCACGGAGTTGGAGGAGCCACAGCACTTCTCATAGAAAAGATCTGATCCTTATTTATGTTTGAATTATAGTTTTAATTAAGAAGACCTCTCATATAATGTTAAATAGCTTAAAGCCTCTTGGCCAGCTAATATGTCGCGATCCTCTTTCATTGTTATTATATCCGGCTCTTCTTCAGTCTTCTCATCTTCTACATAACTTAATATCTTATTGATAAACCAGTCTATAGGAGGCGGAGAATTTCTCCTATAGATCTTTTTTCTCAATTTTATATAGACGCTTTCAACAAAGATATCATACTCAAGATCAAATATTCTCTCAATTGGGACTGCAAGAACTTTTCTGTTATATTTTGTCATGAGAATTCTAGAAGCCTCAACAGCATTTCTAAGGGTCTTATAAAATAGTTCTCCATTTCTTCCGGCTATCTCTATATATTCCAGCTCCTCCTCAGACCTATACAATTCTTCATAACCTATTGAAGAAGCTGTCATTTTAAAAGATTAAAAATTTGACGATAGAGAAGGCTTAGTGATCAGCTATCTTTAGAAAGATATAGAGATCTTATCTGAGTAGATGTTATTTATATATGTATCAGAAGAAATTTATATGGAGAAACAATGAATCTATTTAATATGTCATGTTTTTTGAAGATTAATAAAAGAATCCTCCATTTAAAAGATGATATGAGTTATTATCTTCTGATAATTTTTATATTAAGTATACTCGTGGGGCTATCTGTCTCATACGTCCCCTCTTATAATGAGTCAGATGTTTCTCGAAGTATTTTAGTGAAAGCTGAAGAGTATTCTATAAGTCTTATCTCCACTAATCTTTATTATGCAAAAACTATCTATTCGGATATAAAGATCCTGAGAGGATATGCTCTCGACAACAGAATCATAATATTAGGAGGTGTGAAAAATGGCCAGAATATTGTGAGAGTAATATCTCTGAGGCAAGATCTTTCTTCGGCTTCGTATGTAGATTATGTAGTTCACGGAGGTGTCACATATATTTCTACACCAGATACTCAGACAGGTCTTATCGCTGTTGGAACGTCTCTCGGAGAGATTGCTATAATAGATCTGAATCTTAATAAAGTCACTTATATTCAGGCCTCTCGTAATTCTATTAAGAGCGTGTATATATCTAGCGTCAGAGGCTCATATTACATCGTGGGTTTTGATGGAGAATTTATATATTCATATAGATATATGGCTCCAGGCTGGCTAGAGATCGGTCCTATAAATAGCACAGCTCTTCTAGGCTTCATGCCAGCGTCTATAATAGATGTGGTTCCGCTCATTAAAGTGTCTTCATCATTAATAGCCTATGATCTTTCAAAGATCTTTTTAATATATACTCCGCCAAAGATAAAGCTCGTGATCAATGTTACAGATCAGTATGGTCAGCCTATTAATAATGCTGTGGTGAGACTAGAATATGTTAATAACAAAGATCTTTATTATACAGCTGTTACTAAAAATGGCTCTGTCTCTATAGATCTTCCGATCCCTGATGTAAATGGCTCATATTATCTCTTAAAAATTACACATCCATCTTATGAGACATATACTCAAATAATTTATCTGCCCAGTCCCAGAGAGGTTGAGGAGACTATATATCTTACAGTCTCGTTAAAAAGCGGCATAGGCATTCTTGAGGCGGCTCAGCCGATTATTGAGAGAAGTTTTCTCTCTATAATAGAGCTGGATCTGTCTCAGAAGCCTTATAAGGCTACTCAGAGAGGGGTCATGATTATTCCATCAAAAATTGTTAAAGCATATCTTTTTGAGCCTCTTGAGAACATATATCCATATAAATATCTAGTTGTTTTGTCGTCATATGACGGCATATATATAATATATTATGATCAGAATCTTAACATCATTCCTGTGAGAGGTCTCAACTACATATTTTACTATTATAAAATTAATGATCCTAAGACGTTCAACAGCTTGATATCTTCAGACGGCGGCTATATTATAACATCTTTTGATGACAGACTCTATCTATTAAGATACGAGACTTCTCTCTCACAACATGTTGTTGCATCAAGTTATGTATTTCTAGGCAAGGTGAATAGCTTGAGCATGTCTTCAGATAAAAAAATCTCTGTTGTAACAGATGATCGTATGATCAACATATTTCATATCTCAGATGGCCTTCTTAAATCATGTACTAGAAGCAATGAGTACAGCGGCTTTGAAAGTTTTACTAGACCATTTTATACTTACATATCTGTCGACGGATCATACTCTGTTGATGTTGGAGACACAGGGATATACATTATAGATACAAGTAGATATAATATCGATATATGTCCTATTGAAAAGATTAAGATCAACATTGTTCCTGAGATACAGTCTATAGAAGAAGATTATATAGGCATTTACGGACAGATCTTTGTTAAAGAGAATAATAATCTAGTTGCAACTGGCATGATCAATAATTCAAAGGCCGAGCTTTATCTTCCATCTTCAAAATATGATTTAACAATTGAGAGCGCCCAGATCGGTAGAGTCACATACGATAATATAATGATCTCTCCAGGAGACTCTAGACTGAATCTATATGTTAAGGTCTATCCCATAGATCTTTTTGTAAGAGTAGGTTTAGAGAAAGCATCTATCTCGCTACCTCCTATATATGCTGAGGCAGGTAATGACCTTATTATTACAAATCTAGCTACAAATCTATCTACAAAAATATCGTTAAGATCAAATCCTCTGAGAATTTACTTAGGAGATGGTATATACAACATATCTTTATTATATAAAGATCTTATTATAGCGACAGGATCTTTAAAAATAGATAGTCCAGGCCCTGCTTTCACAGATCTTGTGGCAAAAACTTATACATTAAATATGAATATAGTAAGATCTGATGATAAAAACATTATAAATACTTCGTTGCTTAATATAACTCTTCTGATAAGAGGGCCTCTCTGGAGTGGCACTTCAATTAACATCCACTCTACATCCCCGCTAGTACTACCGGCGGGTCTCTATGATGTAGATATAACATCGAGATATTTTATGTCTGTGACTAGCAGAATAGAGCTTTTCAATGATCTTAATAAAACAGTTGAGCTAACGCCCGCATTATTTGATCTTAGGGTGAGGCTTGTTGATATGTTAAATAGAAACGTTGGTAAAGCGTTGATCGAGTTTAGAAATGTGAGGACTGGAGCTGTCACGGTCGTGGA
>WYEN01000101.1 GCA_009903825.1 Desulfurococcales archaeon | reverse complement strand
GTCAGATTATAATTATTCTTAGATCCTGTCACAATTGAAATGGCCTCATAGACAGTGTATTGAAACATTATGCTTGGATTGAAATAATACATGTTCTGATAAATCTCTGAGATCTTATTGACATCTCCTCCAGCAATTGCGAAGCCTATCATATATGAGATCGCTCCCCAGAATATCACAAAGATCATGTATAAAGCTATTGACAAGCCCAGATAAAAACCTGATCTTAGTGATGTTGCTATTGAATACATGAGTGATAAAAATGCTATGAGAGATGTTAAGGCTCCCACAAAGATCATGATCATTATGTTAGGCTCTACAGCTGTCTTAAGAAGAATCGTCTGAGTAGTATATAACGAGAATATGAATATGCTCATCATTATGATCACAGTCAGTAGCTGAGACAGATATCTGGTGATAAAAAGATCGTCTCTTGTCAAAGGTTTGCTAAGTATATACTCAAGCTCTCCAGAAGATCTTGGTCTGGCCATGAAGAAATATGAGAGATATAATATTGTTATCGTGAAGAGAAAGAATGTGATACCTATGTTGCCAGGATAGGAGGACACGATCATGACAGCTGCTGGAGAATACATATTGAATAGACTGAATACGATATAATCATAGTCGTCAACTTTGATAAATAGATAATATGGTCCTCTAACAAGATCAAGAGAAAGTTTAGATAGGCTTATTGTTATGACATTAAAATAGTTTTTGATAAAGCCTGCAGAAACAAATCTTAAAGATCTTAATGTTGTCTCGTTGACAGATGCTCCTGTGATAACAGTTACAGGCCCTATCGTCTGAGATATGCCAAGTCTTTCGAAAGATGTGATGTTATAATAGATCTCTTTGTTCAGAGGTTTTATAGAGTCGTTATCAGCATTATATACAAAACTGAATAATCCTACTACAAGATTTTCTTTCTCACGTTTTAAAACAATGTAGCTGATAAAAATGTTCTCATAAAGAGAGACATTCGGTCTGAAGTATCTTGTAGGCTGAGGTTCAGAGTTGAGCGTGTAAATGCTGTTTTTAAAGAAACTACATGATAAGCTACCAAGACCTGAGGCTGATAAGCTGAATGATGGTGACCCTTGTATCTCTGTGGAGGAGGCTTCTCTAATGATCTTTATTTTACATGATGGCGATAAAGCTATAGGTTGTGATGATCCTGGCGAGATGTTTTGATATAATGTTGTAAGACTTATGTTTGTTTTGAAATCAACTAGACCATTATCATCTGTCTTAACCTCTGTAATCTCTTTCTCACCTCTATATGGGCCTAAGAATATCTGTATTCTCGCGTTAGAGATCGGATCTCCTCTGCTATCAAATAATACTCCTAAAAATCTTATGCTGTCTCCTCTTATAATCAATTCTCCTATGAAATTCATGTCTTCCAAAGAGTATTGAGACGCCATGCTCACATATATCAGATATGTGATTCCTACTCCAGCTATGACTGCTAGTGCCAATATTATGATCACAGAGATTCTTAAAAAAGATCTTTTTAGATCATATATCACAGGCCCTATTCTAAGACTCATATCTTGACACCTATTAATTTGAAGAAGTACTCCTCAAGAGAGCTGTGGCCTCCTGAGGAGGCTTCTCTTTTTATCTCTTCAATAGTTTTATCAGCTATTATTCTTCCTTTATGAATAAACACTACTCTATCAGCAATATTCTCAACCTCTGTGAGTATATGTGATGAGAATAAGACGGCCTTACCATTCTTCTTGAATTCTAAAGCTAGTTCTCTGAAAAAAGCTATCCCCTGAGGATCCAGGCCGTTTAATACTTCATCAAACAAGAAATTAGGAGGATCATTTATTAAAGAGAGTGCCAGAGCAAATCTTTTTCTCATGCCCTGTGAATAATGACCAAGCTTTTTATTCATAGCGTCTCCAAGACCAACTTTCTCAAGAAGCTCTCTACCTAGTCTTCTAGCCTCGTCACCTCTGATCCCGTGGAAACCAGCTATATATACGAAATAGTCAAGAGCTTTAAAATCTCTCTCAAAAAGAGGTATCTCAGGGATCCACCCGATCCTTTCAGAAGCTTTTCTTTTATCTCTGACAATCGAGAATCCATCGATCTCTACATCACCATCATCAGGAGGTAGAACACCAACTGCTATTCTAATAGTAGTGGTCTTGCCAGCACCATTAAGACCTACATAACCTACCACCTCTCCATTTCTCACATCAAAACTTACATCATCAAGAGCTTTCACACTGCCGAAACTTTTAGACACATTTTTAATACTGATCATTCTTCGAACACCTGATTAATATTTTATTTAGCTATCTTATATTCGAGAACATATGCAATATCTGTATAGATCAGAGATTGCTTAGAACAAGATTTAAACATAATGTTGTAAGCATTTTATTATAAGATCTTTTCCTTCAATTTTAAACAAACATGGTATATTTAAATCTCGTGAAGATATATATTTAGTTGATAGTTGATGTCTTCAGAAATTCCTGAAAAGCTTATTATGGAGATCCAGAAGAGAGGGATAAATGTAGTTGATCTGATCATCAGTTTATTAGAAAAAGATCTTGATCCTAATACTATAGTTGAGATCAGAATTGAGCTTGCTGAGAAATATTTTAGAGAAGCCGAGGAATATATAAATAAAAACGATCCTATTCAGGCGTCTGAGAAATTATATAAATCTGTTGAAGAGTGTCTAAAAGCTCTAGCGGAGATACATAAGATCTCAGAGCTTGAAGAAGCTAGAAAAAATAATAGATGGTTCACGTGGTTATTAGGCAAAGCAGCAAAAACCTTGGCTAGGAAGATGAATGAGCCTAAAATTGCAGAGACCTGGGCCATAGCTTATGATATACATGTGTGGGGTTTTCATGAGGCGAAATATACTATCGACGAAATAAAAGACTCTATAGATTATGTCAAGTGGCTGATTGAATATTCTAAACATGTATTTTCACAGAGAAATAGGTAGATTATCTCGAAAAATTATTATCTTAATTTAGAATCGTCTTGAGCGATTTTCAATTAAAATCTCTAGGGAATTTATTAAGTCTATCATCTGATTAATGAGCATATGATCCGTAGAATCTTAATATATTTCGTTCTAAAATATCTCTCTTAAAACTATCTGATATATCTGAGTATAACACTCTATAGATTGATACAGAAGGATATGTCAACGGAGTTTTTGTCGCAAGCACAATAAGATCATGTCCTACAGACTCTGTCAGCTCTTTAACTCTATCATATTGAGGCCCGTATAATGTGTCGCTTGATGTGTCAATGAAAAACTCTTTCTCAGAGATCTTGTTCTCCACTTCTTTCAGAAGATCATATCTAAACGATGTGAGAAGTATTTTTCTCTCACATATTCTATCGATCTTGTCAATGAAGTTTTTCAATGATTCTTTTGTTATGACGTGTCTCATCTTGTATGCTCTATGCATCTCTCTAATATCCTCCAAAAGATCTATTATAATAACTCTTTTATCATATTCACATAATCTCTCAAATACTCTGATTGTTTTCAAAGAATCAATTTTATATCCGTGATAAGCTGGCGCCGTAACATATCCTTGAAAAAACTTGTTCTCCAAAAGATCTTTTGAAAAACTTTTGTTGAGAGGCATATAATCTGGATTTATAGATGGAAGAAGAATAGTGTTGATCGCAAGGTTCTTCGCCTTATTGAAATGTTCCTCAGCCTCTTTATTAGCCTCATAAAAATCTCGATAAAAAAGAGACAACATATATACTATATATATTTTTTTAAAACCATGTTTCTTCAAAAGATTTGTGACTTCCTCAATATCTATTGGCCAAACTCTTCTGAAGGGATATACTCCGAAGAATGATAATGCATCAATCACATTTAAACACCTTAAGAGGATTCTCTCTATAGATCATAATTTTAATATCTTCATCAACATCGGCATCCTCGATTCTTGCTATTGATGTTGAAAATATGTTGTCGCTACCAAATAGAATGTTCTCACGTCTAAATTCTCTAACTAATCTCTCGATCATTCCTGAGTCTCCCACGCTACCTCCAGTATCAATATAGATGTTGCTGACATCACATCTTTTTAATATCTCTATAGAATTCTCCCAGTCTCCTCCTCCAGCAATATGAGAGACAATGATCTTTGCCTTTGGCCATTTAAAAGCTATTCTACAAAGATCATATACAGAGGCCTCTCTAGGTCTAGATCTTGGGTATAATCTGTGAGCAACATGAATTAATATTGGAACATCATATTCAATGACAAGATCTATATATGGCTTGATAAGTCCGGGCCTGGGCTTGACAGATCTATAGATCTCGCCGATTCCACAGAAACCTTCTCTGAGAAATCTCTCGGCCATATCAACATCTTCTGAATTAAGAAGATTAACATACACCATTCCTCTGAAGCTTTTCTCTCTATTAATAAGCTCTTTAATCTTTATATTCCCTTTCAAAACATCTTCATGAGAAGGATCTATTCTGCCAAGATCAAATGGATATATAGATATGAAAGCCTTTTCTATACCAAAGATCTTTATGTATTTAAGAAGCATGTTGTTCATATGATCATTGAGAAAACCATGTACATGAACATCTATCATCCTGATCTTTTTTATCTTATAAAGATCAGAGATGCTGCTCATGATATCACTTGTTCCAGCTAAGCTGTCTCTCAAACTATAATATTTCTCAAGACTTATCAATATTAAGGAGATGCTAAATATGGAGCTGTTTCCAGAGAAGATAAAATCTGAAGAAGAGCTTGAAGAGATCTTGTCGAGACCTTATAGAGAGACTATCGAAGATCTTAAGCATATAGATGGAGATTTCATGGTGTTAGGAGCCGGTGGGAAGATAGGTCCTAGTCTTGTTATGATGCTTGCAAGAGCGTTTGAGAATATAGATCCTGAGAGAAAGATATATGCTGTATCAAGATTCAGTAGAAGAAACGTTTTGAACAAGCTTTCATCATATAAGAATGTGATTGTCTTAGAAAAAGATCTTTCTGATAAAAAGAGCGTTGAGGATCTTCCTGAGGTCAGAAACATCATATATATGGTCGGGAGAAAATTTGGGACTGAAGAAGATCCTGGCCTTACGTGGGTGACAAACGTATATATCCCAGCTCTTGTCATCGAAAGATTCAGAAGATCTAGATTCATCATATATTCAACTGGAAATGTTTATCCATTAGTTCATGTATCCACAGGAGGGTCTAGAGAAGAAGATCAGCCTGAGCCTGTTGGAGAATACGGCTGGTCTGCGCTGGCCAGAGAAAGGATCGTGAGTTATTTTATTAGAAAAAATAGAGAGGCCTCTGGAGTTATTATAAGACTTAACTATGCGTGTGAATTAAGATATGGAGTATTAGTTGATATAGCTCTTAAAGTTTTCAATGAAGAGCCTATAGATCTCTCGATGACATATTTCAACGTGATATGGCAGGGAGATGCAAATAATTATGTCTTAAGATCTCTTAAACTAGCCTCTAACCCTCCCACAATATTAAATCTGACAGGTCCTGAGATAGTCTCTGTCAAATGGGTTGCTGAAGAATTTGGAAAAAGATTTGGTAAAAAACCTGTGTTCATCGGGGATCCTAAGCCTGACGCGTTGCTCAATAATGCATCAAAAATATTTAGATTATTTGGTTATCCAAAAATAAGTCTTTTACAAATGATAGACTGGATCTCTGAATGGATCTTGTCAGGAGGATCATTATATAATCTTCCCACACATTTTGATGTTAGAGACGGAAGATTTTAGAATTTCTAATCTCATTAATCAGACACTTAAAATTTATAACTAACAAAAATTTTTCAAGAAAGAGATGTGTCTTGAAGTAATCTTTATATTCTTTTATCTTATAATAAGTTTTGAGAGTGTTTAATATGTCTTCTTCTCAAACAAGTGGTAAAATTTTTACACCATTAACAATAACACTTATCATAATAATGTTAGTAATAGGATTCGTCGGCGGATATTATGCCTCAGCAGTCTCAAGACCTTCTGCACCAGCCATTACATATACTTATTCGGTACCTTACACATCTGTAGCTACACAGACGTTATATATTGAGAGAACAATTTATCAGACTCTGTTAACATCTCCACCAGCAACGACACCTACAACTCCTAAGCCTACGACACCGCCTCCTACGCTACCTAGTGAGATAGTCATAGGCATGGCAGTGCCTTTGACAGGCTCTCAAGGAGAGGTTGGCACAGCAGGTTTCAACGGTATAAAAGCTGCTATTAAATGGGTTAATGAGAGATATGGAGGAGTTCATTTATTTGGTAAGACGATTCCTCTGAGACTGGTTTATTATGATGATGAAAGTTCTAAAGATAAAGTTGTTCAATATACTGAGAGACTTATCACTGTAGATAAAGTACATTTCTTATTAAGCTCATACTCTTCTCCACTGGTGTTTGCACAAGCACCCATAGCAGAGAAATATAATATGCTACTGATCAACTGGGGAGGAGCATCAGATCTTATACATCTACAAGGTTATAAAATGATTGTGATGGTCTGGACTCCTGCATCACTTTATATGACTCAGGCTATAGATGCTCTTCTGAGTGTAAAGAAAGATCCTAAGATCGTTTTGATATATAAAGATGATGAGTTTAATAGAATGGTTGCTGGCGGAGTAAGAAATTATAGTAAAAAACTAGGTCTTCAGATAGTTTATGACAAAGCTTATCCAACAGATATCAAAGACTTCACACCATATCTAACGTCAATAGCGCCTTTAAAAGCTGACGCGCTAATCGTAGGATCTCATTTTGCAGATGGACAGTTATTAACAAGACAACTAGCAGATCAAGAGATTGACTTTGGTTTCATAGCAATGAATATAGCTCCATGCTACACAGATTATTATAAGGCATTTGGAAATCTAGCGGAAGGGATCATATGTCCATCACATTGGGAGGTTGGAGCCAGCTATACTCCAGAGATAGCATCTAAATTAGGTGTAGAATGGTTTGGACCGACTGAGGAAGAGTTTGTGGCGTTATATAGAGAGATTGTTAAAGATCCTACTGCGAGACCTCCTTATCATGCCGCCTCAGGAGCAGCCGCAGTATTGATATTAGTCAAAGCTATTGAGAAGGCTCAAAGTCTTGATCCTATGGCAGTAAGAAAAGTGTTGGGAGAAATGCATCTGATAACATTCTTCGGAGAATATAAAATAGATCCTGTCACAGGAATTCAGATAGCTCATAAAATGATTCTTGTGCAGTGGCAGAAAGGAAATTTAGTTGTGGTCTGGCCGCCGGAGGTTGCTAAATCTAAGCTGGTGTTTCCAATACCTACATGGGCTGAGAAGAAAGCTGGTAAACAAGCAACACCTTAGAAATATAGTTGATAAGGGTCTGAAATGGATCCTGGGTTGATAATATTTCTTTTTTTACAAGGTCTTGTGCTAGGATCTATATATGGAATAGTTGCTGTAGGTCTAAGTCTTATATTTGGTATAGCAAGAATCATTAATTTATCTCATGGAGCATTAATAATGTGGGGAGCTTATACAGCATTAACATTTTTCGTAGGTTACAATCTTTCGCCACTAGGATCATTATTTATAGCAATTGTCGTTGGACTGAGCCTGGGAGCATCAATATTTTATCTAGTCTTGAGAAGATTGATAGGCGCACATGAGCTGACCACTTTATTAGCAACATTTGCATTATCAATTTTTCTAGAAGAGATCGCAAGATTAAACTACGGCTTAGATTACAGAGGATTCTCATGGTCTCTTGGAGTAGTCAAGATATTTGATTATAGACTTACTTATTCATCTATACTTGCCGGGGTGATAGCATTATCCACAGTCATAATCTTAACATTATTTCTGTATAAGACGAGAATAGGCTCTGCATTAAGAGGCGTGGCTCAAGACCCTGTCGGAGCATATATATGTGGTATAGATGTTAATAAGATATATGCTTTAGGAATTGGAATAGGCTTCGGTCTTGCAATGATGAGTGGCGTCATAATAACAATGTATAATCCGACAGGCATAAATCCTTATCTGGGAGCTCCTTATCTTCTAAAATCTTTCGTCATAGTGGTATTAGGAGGATTAGGCTCTATAATAGGAGCATACGTAGGAGGCATAATATTCGGCCTAGCTGAGGTGGTTTTATTCCCATTATATGATTATCTACATTTTCACAGCCCTATGTCAATGACATTATTCACAGAATTTGTGATACTATTAATTCTATTGTTGATAAGACCTTACGGTCTATTCAGAAGGTGAATAAATTGATCAAAGGAAAGATCATTGATCATACGTCTTTGATAATAATGATCTTTTCATATATAATCATATGGATGTTAAAGACATCTTTTCCAGAATATTCTCAGATGCTTACTCTACTTCTCTATTACATCGCTATTGCACAAGCATATAATATATTTCTAGGGATGACTGGATACGTAGATTTTGGATATGTATCATATTTTGGTCTAGGTCTATATGGAATGGCTCTTGGAGTATCTTATGCCTCACAAAATAATTTATCATCATCTGAGGCCATCATATTAGGAATGATTTTATCAGTTATATTGGCAGGATCTGTGGCAGGAGTAGTAGGAGGAATAGCCTTGAGACTTAGAGGAGCATTTTTCGCAATAGCAACAATAGGTCTCAGTCAGGCTCTGAGATATCTTATTGAAGGAGCGAAAATATGGGGAGGCGCTGAAGGGATCATAATTGCTAAAGATCTGAGGAAATTATTTGGTGAAGAAGGCTTCTCATATGCAACAATAATATTGCCAGACACAGGAATATTTATACTAGCTGTTGCAACAGGAATCATAATGTATCTCATTAGAATCAGCAGACTTGGCTATGGATTATTAGCTATAAAAGAAGATGAAGACGCAGCCAAAGTATTTGGTGTAAACACTACCTTATACAAGTTCGTAGCTTTCATAATATCTGCAGTATTAACCAGTTTAGTAGGATCTATGTGGACTCTGAAGGTTACAGCTATATATCCGCCAGAGTCTTTCAATATAACGTTTTCAGTTGAGTTTATAGTTATAGTCATGTTAGGAGGCGGAGGAACTGTTTTAGGTCCTTTAATAGGTGCATCAATATATTCTCTCTCAAAATATTATCTAGGAGTATATCTGCCAGGACTTCAGCTGACTGTGTTTTCAATAATTCTTCTTCTAATAGTCTTATTATTTAGACAGGGAATTGTTGGAGAACTACGCTCATTTCTATACAAACATGAGATAGTGAGAAAAATAATTAGATGAGGAGGATGTCTATGCATCTCTTGGAGGTTAATAATGTCACAAAAAGATTCGGGGGGATAACAGCTTTGAAAAACGTCTCTTTATATATAGACTCTGGTGAGAAAATAGCGATCATAGGTCCAAACGGTTCTGGCAAAACAACTCTTTTCAATGTGATCAATGGAGTATATATTCCTGAGGATGGAAGAATAATATATATGGGTAGAGACATAACTAAATTGTCAGCTCATGAGAGAGCTAAACTAGGTATAGCAAGAGCTTTTCAAATAACAAGACCTTTCCCAGGTCTCAGTGTTAGAGAGAATGTTATGATAGGAGCTTTATTTGGAACATTATCAGAAAAAATAAATACGAGAGAAGCACTTAAGATAGCTGATGAAATGTTAAAACTAGTAGGATTATATAATAAAAGAGATGAGCTTGCAATAAAACTCACAGGGCCTGAGAGAAAACTATTAGAGCTTGCTAGAGCACTTGCTATGAAGCCTAAGATACTTTTGTTAGATGAGATAGTCGCTGGAATGCCTCCTGCAAAAGTTGATGAGATAGTTGATCTTGTCAAAAATGTTGCTGAGAGAGAGAACATAGCTGTAGGAGTAATGGTTGAACATGTTATTAGAGCTGTGATAAGATTTGCTGAGAGAGTTTATGTACTTGATAGAGGAGAGATTGTTTTGTCAGGAAAAGTTGAAGATGTTATGAGAAATCCTAAGTTGAGAGAGATATATCTTGGAACAAGATTTAAAGGAGGTGTATAAAAATGTTGAGCATTAAAAAATTAGAGTCTGGATACGGATCAATGCAAGTTTTATGGGGCGTAGATGTCGAGGTCGGTGAGAGAAGAATAGTATCTATACTAGGTCCTAATGGCGCTGGAAAAACAACATTATTAAACACTGTCATGGGCTTTATAAAACCTTGGAGCGGCAGAATATTATATCAGAATATTGATATAACAAAGACGCCTCCTCATAAAAAAGTTGAGCTTGGCATAAATATTGTTCCAGAAGGCAGAAGACTTTTTCCACAGATGAGCGTCAGAGAGAATCTTTTGTTAGGAGCATATAACAAAAGATCTAGAGAGAAGATAGAAGACACGTTGGAGTTGATATATAATCTGTTTCCAATACTTAAAGAAAGAAAAGATCAGCCTGCAGGAACATTAAGTGGCGGAGAACAACAGATGCTTGCTATAGCCAGAACATTAATGACTAGACCAAAGATCATGTTGTTAGACGAGCCTAGCCAAGGAATAGCGCCTAAGGTTGTTGACAGCATAATGAATGTTTTAGATAGACTGAGAGATGAAGAAAAGATTACTATATTACTAGTTGAACAAAATATTATGGCAGCTCTTGAACATAGCGACCATGTGTATATAATGGATCAGGGGAGAATAATTGTTGAAGGAGATGCCAAAGAGATCGTCAGTAAAATACCTGATTACCTTAGAGCGTTCATAGGCTTATAAAAGATCATAGGCTACACTATATATTTTCATATAATATTTCTAAAGGAGACCACATATGTTTCCTATGCCTTCTAAAGATGTTTTAAAACAATTAAGAAAGGGATCTTTCATAGTTGCTCATCCACTTGCATTAACAAAAGATCTTTACATAGACTTCAGGAGACAATCTGTGTTAACAAGATATTATTTATCTTCAGGAGCTGATGGAGTCGCCATAGGCGTTCATACGACACAATTTAAAGTACATGATGATTTTGATAAATATTACAAGCCGCTTCTTACTCACACTATTGAGATTATTAAAGAATGTGAGAAAAACATTGGGAGAAGGATCATTAGAATAGCAGGAGTAGTGGGCAGAGGAGAGGATGGCGTGAGAGAGGCTAAGCTGGCATATGATCTAGGTTATGACGCTGGTCTAGTAAGTCTTCATAAACTGAAAGGTCTTGGAGAAGATGAGATCATCAGTTATCTTAAGAAGATCTCTCAAGAGATACCTGTGTTTGGTTTTTATCTACAGCCTGCTGTAGGAGGATTGCCTCTGAGATACAACTTCTGGAGGAGATTCGTCTCAGAGATCAAGAATCTTATTGCTATAAAAATTGCTCCATTTAATAGATATCATACTATAGAAGTGATCAGAGCTGTCGTTGAGAGCGGCAGAGCTGATGAGATCGCATTATACACTGGTAACGATGACAACATAATTATTGATCTTGTTAATAAATTTGTTTTCAAAGATCCTAGGGGAGAGATCGTTGAGACCAGAATAGTAGGCGGACTACTAGGCCACTGGGCTTTTTGGACAAGAAGATCCGTAGAGATCTTTAGATTTATAAAGAGATGGATCTCCTCACATGATGAGATCCCTATAGAGCTTATGATACTTAATAATCATGTGACTGATGTCAACAAAGCTGTTTTTGATGTTGACAACAACTTCAGAGGAAGTATAGCAGGAGTGCTAGAGATGTTAAGAAGATCTGGTCTTCTCGAGGAGGTGAGATTATTAGATCCTGAGGAGAGCCTGTCGCCAGGACAGCTCGAGGAGATAGATCGTGTCTATAAAATGTATCCTCATCTACGTGATGATGATTTTATAAACAGATTCATAAATGAGTGGTTTAATGATAGATGTGTTGGATATGATACTTTAAAAGAGTTTGATTTAAAAGATCTTAAGGATCTTATCAATATGGTGAGCAGATAATTGACAAGATATATTCTAGGCATAGACTCTGGAGCAACAAAAATAGAGGTTTCTTTGATAAATGATGAAATAGGATTGATAGAGACGACCTCGTTAAACAAGTCTGGAAATCCGGCCGTGGTGTCATTAGATAGATTTTGTGAAAACATCTCTGAGGCGATCAGGATTATTATTTCGAAAAGCGATATTAGAAAGATCCATGGGATAGGAATAGGATTGGCAGGCTATCTAGAGGGGAGATGGAATAATGATATCAAAAAATGTCTATATGAGAGGCTGAACATAGATCCTGAGACAGTGATCATATTTGAAGACATTTATGCTGCACATGTCTCCACACATCTACTTGGAGATGGCGTCATAGGGATCCTTGGTACAGGAAGTAATTTCTATGGAAGATGCAAAGGATCCTTCTGGAGAGTAGGTGGATGGGGTCATTATATAGATGATCGTGGAGGAGCCTACAGTTTCGGGGCCAGAGGATTATCAATAGTTGTGAGATCTCTTGATGGAAGGATCGGTTATACAAAACTTGTTGAATATGCATTAGATTTTTATAAAGCTGATGATGTTCATAAGCTTGTGTCTAAAATATATTCATCTGAAGATCCAAAGTCTATGATAGCATCGTTTGCGCCATACGTCTTTAAAGCATTTAGAGAGAAAGATCTTTATGCAACAAAAATTGTTGAAGAAGAGGTCTCAGAGATTATTCTTGCGATCTCGACAGTATATAGAAGACTTGGATGTCTAGATATTCCTCTAGGGATCATAGGATCTTTATATAGAGAGAATAAAAATGTTCTTAAAAAAATGATTGAGGAGGGTCTCGAGAGAGAGCTGGGCGTGAAAATTGAGATTCAAGATCCTAAGATAAGACAGTCTTGCGCCTCTGCTCTTATAATGTTGAAAGAGAGAGGTTTTTTAGATAAAGAATTGTTTGATAAGATCGTGAGAAGATGCTCATAAATAAATACTCTGATCTTATCACATTCTCATCAATAGCATATCCACATCTAAGTCTTAGAGAAGTTATTAAAAAAGCAAAGGAGATGAGCATTAGATCATTAGAGATAAGGGTCTCAGAAGATGGCATACATATAAATCCTGATAAAGATGATCCCGAGAAAATAAAGATGTTTTTAAATAACGAGGGTGTAAAGATAATTCTTTTATCAAGCTATGTCAGAGCCAGAGATCCTGAGACGATTGAGGGAGCTAGAGAATTTACCAAAATGATCAGACTTATAGATCTTGCAAATAAATTGAGCGTCAATAGAGTGAGAGTGTTTGCATATTACATAGGAGACATCTACAAAACCTCTGAAGAAGTCAAAAGATTCATTGAGAAGACACATGATGTTTTGATAGAGAGAGATATAAGAATATTGTTTGAGACACATGATTATTTTGCCAAAATTAATAATCTGATTCATCTGATAAAAATTGTTGAGAGATATAATGATGTAGCTGGAATATTGTTTGATCCTGCCAACATTATTTTAGCAGGTGAGGATTACAATGATATTATAAATATTATGAAGATGTTAAAATTAAAAGATCATATCTATCATGTTCATATAAAAAATTTTGTCAAAACATCTGATCATGATTATATATATGTTGAGCCTGACAAAGGAGTTGTAGATATATGCAGAATCATAGAGGATCTCAGAGAGATTCTTGTGAGACCTGTGTATATCTCGATCGAGTGGGAGAAGCTCTGGAGACCTGAGCTTAAAGATCCTGATTATATAATTCCTCTATACATAAGATATCTAAGAGGATGTTTAGATTGAGAATAGCAAGAGAGGTTCTAGAGATAGATTTATATGAGGACAAAATAATTTTAAGGTCAGATCTTTCTTATAAGATTATTAAAAAGATCTTTACTAAAGAGACTAGATCTCATCTTCATAATAATGATCTATTTGTTTTAATAGAAGATCTTTATAGCAACATTAGAAGATTGATAATAAGATCATTAGGAGATAAAAAAGTTTTAGGTGAAGTTCTCATAAAGTTTTACGATAAGATAAAAAAGTTGGATGAAAAAGATCTTTTCTACATAATATATACTGATAATCATCTTATTTTGATAGATAAAAAGATCAGATGTTATAAAGAGAATAAGATAGGTCCTTATGATATTAATGAGAGAATTCTAAGAATAGAATCAATAGATCGTGATGTCATAAGATTGTATCCAGAATATTATTTAGACAAGATGTGTGAGAACAATATTTTTATATCAAATATTTATGAAAAAGATCTTTTTGACATAGATGTTGAGATGTTTAATAGATTATCTAAGGGATTTTATGAAGACGGCCTTATATGGGCTTTGATAAAAAGTGGAGCTGTTTCTAGAGATGTTCTTCCAGACTATATTATGAATGGCCAAGCATACTACTGGCCTAGAGGAGATCTTTTGAGAAGTTCTTTTGTTAAATGGTTTATGAATAAAGATTCTTATGCTCAACATGTGTATCTTGAGCTAATAGATCAATTGATTGATCAGTTGGATGAAGAGGGAGGTCTTAAAATCCCTTATATAACGGCTGCTAGAAGAGAGAATATTCATGGAGCTCCTCAACAGCTTTATGTCTTCGAGACTTTATATCGTCTTCATCAGATCTCTGGGAGCGATATTCTCAGAAGAAAAGCTTTAAAAGCTTTAGAATGTTTTATTAAACAGCCTCCGAAGTGTCTAGGTTTTTATGATACTGGTAGAGGAGGTGTATGGTTTAGATGGGGAAGTTATCATTATCTATCTAAAGATCCTGAGGGGAAAGAAGATCTTTTTGTTTTAAATACTCATCTCATGGGTGTCGTGGGGCTTTTAGAAGGATGGTATTATGATAAATGTGAGTGGTGTCATAAATATGCTGAGGAGGGTGTGAAAGGTCTTAGAAATATGATAAATGATTTTCAGAGAGAAGATGGCTATCTCTATTACAGTCTTTATAATAAAGAGAGATTCGGCATATACGAAGATAAGCTACTTCCGCACACAATCGGTTATCATGTGTTAAGTAGCAGATTAATTCTGAGAACAGCATTATTTACAAAAGATCTTTTCTTAGCCTCTGTAGGCGAGAAAGGATGTGTTTATGCAGAGATGATATTAAATGAGGGAAGAAAAGATCTTAGAGACGAGCTTATTAGATGTCTAATAGAGCTTTACAGGATCAAAAGAGATCCTAAGCTTATAAACAAGATCGATGAGATACTTAATAGACATCCCGACAGACCTATCAGGATCTTCGGTCTTTTCCTGGATGAGATATATGATAATATCATTCCTCCACAGATCAAAATATCTGACGATGTCACAATAGTTTTGCTAGACGCAAGAGATGGCTCAGCTGAATATTATGTTAAAGCTAATGAGAGAAGCAGTTTAATCATCTCTGGACACGTCTTGATGAATAAAATATATGTATACCCGGATCATGTTGAGATAAAAAGTCTGACTGAAGAATATTCATCGCCTAAAATAATTAGTGAGAATGATCATAGATTTAAAATTGATTTTAATAATAGATTTGCTGGTGTAATCAATTTGAATATAGATTATTATCCTTAATTTTTATCATATAGAAATATTTATTATCTTTGAAAAATAAACTATAGTGACATTTCGAAGGTGTTAATCATGAGAAAACATCTATATAAAATTGTATATACTATATCAATACTTTTGATAACAATAAGCATGTTATCAGTATTAGTGTATTTATCCTCGTCATCAAAATTACTTGCTCAAGAGCTTCCTCGAGAAAAGACTTTAACTTTCATTAGTGTGACATCTGCTTTTGGAGACTCTTTCAATCCATTCTCAGCGTCAGCTCCTGGAATTGATCTTGTTCTTCCACCATTGTTCGCATTTAATTTTGTGACAGATACTTGGTATCCTATATTGGCCAACTGGACATGGGAGAATGACACAGTTCTTGTCATAAAGATCTTTCCAGATGCTGTCTGGGATGATGGCAAACCTGTGACAGCTGACGACGTGATATTCACGTTCAACACTTCTATAAGAGAGAGATGTAGTGATATTCTCTACTGGTGCAGAGCTTTATATGCTCCGGGCAATTTCTATTTCGTCGGATGGGAGAAGGTTGATGACAAAACTGTGAAACTTTATATTAACTCGACAGCTATAAGAGCTTACAGAGCTATTCCATGGGTGTTTGCATCATGGATAAGACTTGCTCCTTCTCACATATTCACCACACAAATAGACTCGACAGACTGGATCAAGAATAAATTTAATGATCCGGCCAGAGGATGGCCTGTGGGAGCAGGCCCATACAAACTTAAATACTTTGATCCTTCTCTAGTGATTTTTGAGAGAAAAGACGATTGGTGGGGATGGAAATATATAAAAAGTCTTGCAGTAAAGCTGGGAGTATTAAAACCTGACGAGCCTTATCCCACAGACTCTTATCCACCTAAATATATCGTGTGGAGAGCACAGCCTTCAGCAGATCTTGCCAGAGCAGCATTGATAGCTGGAGAAGCTGATGTCATAGGCACAGTAGTTCCTGGTTTAAAGGCTTATGCTAAACAAGGTTTGGGAGCATGGTTTGATACGTCGCCATATTATAATCCGTATGCCGCGTTGACAGTGTTTATACAACATATTCCGCCGATTACTATTCCAGAGGTTAAAAAGGCGGTCTTCATAGCTATTGAGAGAGAGGCTATTGCAAGTGCCATAGTGTTTGGCTATGCAGACGTGCCTCCAGATCCGATTGGAGCACCTAACGTCTCTGTATATAGATCTCCGCCTTATTATGATCCAGCGTTTATATTAGGCAAATTCAAAGAGATATACGGAGTTTCATGGCCTATAAACCACACAGAGGCTGTGGCTGTTGCTAAAAGAATGCTTGAGAACGCGCAGATCAATGGTACAAAACTGTTTACATGGGATCCTACTTTAAAGAGATATGTCTGGGCGACAGATATAACGTTATCAGTCCCAGGCTATGAGGTAACATTTAAGAAGGGAGATGTGTTGACATTAACATTTATAACAGGAGCTGTGCCTGACCCTGATACAGCTCAGATACTTAATGTTCTCAAAAAGGATCTAGGGGACATAGGTATAGAACTTAACATACTTCTAAGTCCAGACTCATGGAATGATTTTAGAATACGTTGTAAAGGACATTTCACCACCGCAACATATTTCATAGTATGGACCCCAGGACCTCCGCAGAGAGCTTGGCCTGGACAGCTAGGATTCGTAGATCCTACGTATAATGAGACACACACTATAGCACAGGCATTTCCATGTGGAACAGCTCCACCATATAACCCAGGCAGATATAACAATCTGAACTACTCATACTGGCTACAACAGTTGCCTAACATAAGTCTCACTGATGTAGAGGGCAACGTGAGAGTTCTTAAAGGATTATTCGAAGAGTTTCTGAAAGATCCTCCGTTTATAACAATAGCTGATGTGCCAATAGGAGTAACTTATTCAACACAATACTGGGTTGGATGGCCCACATACAAGAACCCATATGCGACGCCATGGTACGACTTCACAGCTAGAAGCGGTTATCTGACATATCTGCTTCTAAAGCCTGCTGCCAGACCAACAACTCCGCCTACAACAGTTGTATTGACACAGCCTACAACAGTTGTACAGACCCAAGTGATGACACAAGTACAGACGATTCAACAGACTATGGTCACTACAGTGGCAGGAGCTCCTGTCACATATGTAACACAAGTACCAATTACTCAGGCAGTTACACAGATAGCTACACAGACACAGGCAGTGACTATCACATCTCCTGCGCCGACAATGCCTGAGTGGGTTCTCCCGACAGTCATAGTGTTGGTCATAATAATAATAGTCTTAGGAGCATTATTCCTGATCAGAAGAAGATAAGTTTCTATTTAAACAAATAATTTTTTTCTTTATATAATTTCTCAGGTGTATTCTAATGAGATTTCACAGTAGAACAGATCATTTGACTACAATATCTTTGGGAGGATTAGGAACAGGATCTATAGAACTAGATGTCAAGGGAGGATTCTCTGGATGGACTATATTTAATAACAGACCATGGAGCGACTACGGCTCTCCAGAGAAATATTTTGATAAAGATGATCTTGTTTTTATACTTAGAGTATATAGAGATGATGAGACTCCATATCTACTTATACTAAGAACTGAGCCTTGGTTCAGCAGATATAATTATGATCATTTTTCATCAGTTAATGACGCCTTGAATCCTTATCAAACGCCGTGGGTTAGAAATATAGAATCTTTGGAAGTAATAGCTACTCCTCCTAAGATAAAGATCATATATAGAGACAGATGGCTTGAGAAAAGCGGTTTAGAAATTTATTCAGAAATATACTCTCTTCTCCTACCAGGAGATCTTAAGATATCAACGACGCCGGCCTTGATTATAAGATTTGTGATTAGAAATATCGGAGATAAAAAGACTGATGTGTCATTGATAAGCATATTAAGAAATCCTCATAATTTCACAGCTCAGAATGTCGCCATAAACAGATTGATTAGATCTAATAGATATGTTGGAGTAAAAATGTTTGGAGAGAACATCCCAGAGAACCATGGCATGTTTAATGGAGCACTTGCTATAGCGATTACAGACGTCTCAGGTAGTGCTGCAAGTTTTGAACTAGATCTATCCTCAAGATGGAGTTATACAGAGCCTTTAAGAAGATTATTAGTTGAGTATCGTAGAGAAGGTGTTTTAAAAGCTGATGTAGATAAAAAAGTTGTTGGCGAAAAAATAGGTCTCTACGGATCTTTGTCGAGAAAGTTAGAGATAGATCCTGGGGAGACTAAGGAGATTATTTTCATATTAGCATGGTATTATCCTAATCACATAGATCGTTTCGGAAACAAATTGGGACATTACTACGAGAATTATTATAAAAATGTTGAGGAAGTTCTAGAGTTTGTTGCTGAAGACCTGAAAAGAATCATTGAGAAAATAAATAGATTTGTAGAGGTTCTCTACAGCGGTTCTTACGAAGATTATCTTAAAGAGCTTGCAGTGTCGCAGATCACTACATTATCAAAATCTACATGGCTTACTAAAGAAGGCTTCTTCGGAGTTTGGGAGGGAGGTCCCGGGACATGTGCAGGACTTAATACTGTTGATGTGGCTTATTACGCTCTGCCTACGATACTTCTTTTATATCCAGAGCTTGGTAAAAGACTTATAGTGGACTGGACTAATCATATTCTTACTCCAGATAAGTCTCCTTATTATGAGGTCTTCTCATTAGCTTTTCCTGAGAACATGTCTATGTACAGAGATATGTTGAGAAAAGATCCTTCTATACAACATGATCTGAACAAGTTTAGAGACGCATTGAAAAAAATTGTTGAGAAGACGGGAGTTGATGCAAGTGGTAGAGTGATGCATTGCTACACGGCATCGCCTTATTATGTTGATACTTATGATAGAAACGATCTTATGCCAGAATATCTTTTACAGACTTATCTTGTTTATGAGTGGATCGGAGACAGAGAGTTTTTAAATAAAATCCTTGATCATATTAAGCTCGTCATTGAGGGAACATTAAGACAACATGATCCTTTGGACACAGGACTCATCTATCATTTTCCTCCATCAGGCTATGAAGGCTTTTCACAGATTGCTAAGATTTTGAGAGGAAGAGGCGTGGCTGAAGATCTTATGAGAAGTCTTTTCTCAGGACCTATGTATGTGCCGATCTCTGTCAACACATTTGATAATCTAAGTTTTCATGGTATAGCATCTTTCACATCAGAACTTTGGTTATCAGCTCTTAAGAAGAGCATTGAGATCTTTACTGAGATAGGAGATCTAAATTATGCAGAACATGTCAAGAAAATCTTTGATAAAGCCGGTGAAAACATGATAAGATATTTATGGAATGGCGAGTATCTTGATAATTGGTTTGATCCTTTGAGCGGCCTGAGAGATAAAGCTGTCATGTCTGCATCATTATCAGGAGAGTGGTATCTAGAGAACTTGATGAGCTCAGGATACATATTGGAACACGACAAGATCATTTCACTCCTAAGATCTATATATAAATATAATTACAATAGTTTTGAAGGTCTTCTAAACGCCACATATCCTGGAGAGAGAAGACCAGGTCTCTATGGAGACTTGTTATATCCTAATAACACAGGGATCTTATATACGATCTCTAGTCAGCCAGATACTCCGTGGACAGGTGTCGAGATCATGGTTGCTCTACAAATGATCTGGGAGGGGATGGAGAGAGAGGGACTAGAGATCTTGAGAAATGTCCATGAGAGATATCTCTCGTGGGGCATGTATTATAATCATATGGAGTGTGACGGCCATTATTTCAGAGCATTAATATCACTACAGATCTTTAATCATTTAGCCGGCTTCAGATTCTCTGGCAGAAGAAAATTCATAGAAATCAGCCCTAGACATCCTAGGAACATTTTTAGAGGTCCTATTATGATGCCTTCATCAGTTGCTCAGCTTGTTTATGAAGATTCTGCTGAGAGACTTCATATTAAACTAGAGATCAAAATAGGCGATCCATTGATTAAGATAAGAGAGTTGATTATTCATAGCGATAGAAGAATTATGAAGACAAAGATCATGTTGAACAACAAAGAGATCTTTCATAAATATCTTTATGAGGATGAAAAAAAGATCCTTAGAATATTATTAGAAGAGGAGATCTCATTAAAAGAAGGAGACTTGTTAGAAGTATATGCTGAACATATTATCTAGGGATTAGAATTGGAGATCTCTTATGTTATAAGAGATATCACTCCTCCTGTGGGAATAAGATTAGGCGGCTATGGACATAGATTTAACAAAAGATCTACACATATAGTATCTCCTTTATATCTTAGATTATTAGAACTCATAGATCCTTATGGAGAAAGTTTTGTTTTGCTTCAAATGGATCTTTTGGGTATATATTTAGAAGATTCTCAGAAGATAAAAAAGATCTTATCGTCAAAACTATCTGTAAAAGAAGATAACATAATGATCACAACTACACATACTCATTCTTCTCCAGAGACTATAATTCCTATGTGGAGAAAAACATTTCCATACACAGATGAAGAGAAAGATTTTTTCAATAGATGGTGGAGAAGAGTTTATATAGAGATCGAGAATGCTGCAGAGAAGATAAATATTTATAGAGAGAGGATCAGAAGAACTTTTGTCGCAAGAGGTTCTTTAGATCAGTTGTGTTATAATAGAGCATTTATAGATGGTAAGATAGATCCTGATCTTACGATATTAGGCGTTGAAAATGAGAAAGATAAGATTCTTATAGTGAATTATACATGTCATCCTGTCACAAACACAGGCCTAGGAATATCATCTGATTACCCAGGAGAATTATATTATTATATGAGAAGATATGGCTATGAGACGATATTTCTGACAGGCGCCACAGGCGATATAGATCCTCTGTCTAAAGGCCTGAGATATATGAGATATATGGGAGAGATGCTTGGGCAGAAGACTTTATCTATATCATCAGCTCATGCTAAAGACATAAAAATTGATGAGATAAAGATCAGAACATATTCCATGGAGCTCTCTATCAGAAAACCTGAAAAAGATGTTAAAGAGCTTTTGAAATATTATTATACTATGTTGTCTAACTATGACACAAAAACATTGACAGAAGATCTTTATTACGATCCTACGTGGATAGATCTTTTATATATTGATGAGGAGATCGATATTGCTGAAAGATTCGGAGACAAGATCAAGACTATAATTCAGGTGGCATCTCTAGGAGATATGATCATTTTAGCAGTTCCTGGAGAAATGCTTGTAGAGACAGGTCTTGTTCTCAAAAGATATTCTGAGAATAATAATTATGTGACAACAATGATCTCGGCGTATACAAATGATTATGTAGGCTATATACCTATTGAGAGAAGTTTCAGAGAAAACAAGTATGAAGCTAGACTTGCAAAATGGAGTATACTAGGCCCTGATGCTGAAAAGATCTTTTTAGAGAAATATATGAACATTATAAAAGAGCTGAGACATGAATGAGCTTTTCATATTCTAATCTCAGATATCTTCACAGGCCTCTTAAGTTCTAAAGATCTGTATGCGGCAAGAACAACCTCAAGAGCTCTGAGACCATCTAAACCACTGGCCAAAGGCTCTTCATCTCTCTCAATCACATTTATAAAACTCTCGATCATATTTTTATCAGCGTCCGGGCCGTAATATACTCCTCTGAATCCTTCCTCATCTGATAGATAAATATTCTGATTGAAAGCATTCAACACTATAGCTCCTCTCTCACCTAATATATGCATATAGACATCGCCCCAAACAGGCCATTTAGAAGGTCTAGACCAGCTGCAGTCTATTGATACTGGCGTATCATCTTCTAATCTTCCTATAACCAGTCCATTATCTTCAACCATCAGATCTTTTATAATGTTTTTTCCTACAAAAGCTATTACCTCTTTAAATTCTTTCTCAGTATACCATCTGATCAAGTCTGCAACATGAACAATATGATCCATGAGAGCTCCTCCACCAGATAACTCTGGATCAACAAACCAACTCATAGGATTCTTTCCATGATTTGTTGATGTTATAGATATCACACGACCTATCTCTTTAATTCTTCTCTTGACAAAAACTGATGCGTCATGATATCTCATGACAAAGGCTGTTTGAAACTTCACGCCTACTCTCTTAGCCTCCTCAACCATCTCTAAAGCATCTACATATCTTGTTGCTATAGGCTTCTCAACAAGAACATGTTTTCCAGACATGATCATTGGAATAGCATGTTTCTTATGTTTAGTATTCTCGGACGTTATAATTACAGCATCAACATCTTTATCATCTGCAAGCTTCTCCAGATCATTATAAATCTTTCTAGGTCTATAGATCTCAGAAGTCTTTCTAAGTCTATCATGATCATCATCATATATAGCCTCTAAAACAGCTCTGCCTTCTCTCTCAAGCTCTTTAACAGCTCTGGCGTAACTGTATGCATGCATATGTGCGAAAGATATTATCGCAAATCTGATCATTCTAGATCAGCCTTTTTAACATCTATAACCTCTTTCTTCTCAATACTTTTATTGATGGCAAGAGCTATTCTCAGACTCTCTAAAGCATCTTCAGGTCTTATCTCGACAGGTTCGTCATATAATATCCATCTGATGAAAGTCTTCAGCTCATTATAATAAGCATTTTTATCATAAGGAGATGATGTTATTATTTTGTTATCAATATACTCATTATATGTTGCAGTAGATCTGTTGTCAACATATAAAAGACCTTTTGTCCCGGCAATCTCTAGATAAGTTGTGAATGGAAAAGATTCTGGCATAGCCCATGACGCCTCTCCATATCCAATGGCTCCACTCTCAAATTCTAAGATATACATGACATGATCTATCGCGTCAACACTATATTTAGTGTATACGCCTCCAACAGCATATACTTTAGATACTTCTCCAATGCTCCATCTTAGATAATCAATATCATGTATAGCAAGATCAACCGCCACTCCCCCGCTGAAACTCATATATCTATGCCATATACTCCACTTTGGAAAGCTAGACAATCTATAGACTCTGACAATCCTAGGCTCACCAATCTCTCCTCTAAGAATCATCTCTCTCACTCTGACATACTCAGGCCAGTATCTAAGACAATGACCTACGAAAAGCTTCACTCTATTTCTCTCAGCCTCCTCAATAATCTCACGAGCATCTCTCAACCTGGTTGCGATAGGCTTCTCAAGAAAAATATGTTTACCTCTTCTAGCAGCCTCAACAGAGATCTCTTTATGAGTATAATTAGGAGTTGCTATGACCACAGCCTCAACATGAGGATCTGAGACAGCCCTCCTCCAATCATCATATATATTATTTATATTATGTCTCCTAGCAAACTCTCTAGCCTTCTCAATGCTTCTAGAATATACACCATAGATCTCCACATGATCTAACATCATTAATGCTCTCGCAAGCTCATTAGCTATAAAGCCTGCTCCAATGATGTTGAGAGAAACTTTCTTGCTCAAAAGGATCTCCCATAAAATTTTCTAAAATAAATTAAAATTATATAAGGAGGTTTTATGAGGTTAGACAAGTTATATGAGCTGGATCGTTTCAAAGGTTTTGTTGAGAAAGATCTTGCTGATCAATTTCTTGAGACCTTTGAAATAAAATTTGGGGCGGGCACGTGGGTTGTAGGAGATTTTAATGATAGATTCATGAGGTCTGGTTATAATCCTGGTCTATCTTCAGATGTTATAAGTAGGATCGAGAGAATTAAAAAAGCTGGTGTAAAAATTTTTGTTCCTGTTAATATGGAGTTTTTTAATGAGAAACTAGAGGTCGACTGGGATCTTGTTGACAGAGTTAGAGATGTTGCTGCCCGAAATAAAATGATCGTGGGGGGCCTTGGAATAGATCTTTCTGGCATACCTGATCTTAAGATGGGATCTATATCAAATCCTGATCCTGTTCTTAGGAGAAAGGCTTTTGAGATAATGATTTCTAGTCTTGATATCGCGAAAAAACTTAATGTTGATATAGTATCTTTCTGGCCTGGTCAAGATGGTTGGGATTATAGTTTAGAGATTAATTATGGCAAGAGAATGAGACTTTTCATAGAGGAGCTTCTAAAAATTGTTCATGAGGCTCGTGAGAGAAAGATTCTTTTTGCTATCGAGGCTAAGCCTAAAGAGCCTAAGGAGGGGAACATGATTATTCCAACATCTCATGTATCTATATTGATAGCTAAGAAAATTAATGAGGAATTTAATGAGAAAGTTATGGGGATAACAATTGATTATGGTCACGAGCTTATGTATTCTGTAGAGCCTGGGTACACAGTCTATCTTGCTCATACATTTGATGTTCCTCTGCTCTCTATACATCTTAACGCAGCAAAGACTCATAGTAATGATGAAGACAGGATCATTGGTACAGGAGATGTTTGGCAACTCATAGATTTTCTATATGCAACTATTGACACAGGTTTTGAAGGCTGTTACATACTTGATCAATTCCCATATAGAATGGATCCTGTCAAAGCGCTGACGTTATCTAAAGAATTCTTTGTAAATATCATGAGAAAAGTTTTAGAGCTTTATAGATATAGAGAGGAGTTTGAAAAGATAAGAGAAAGAAATGATCAGGCGGATACTCTGAATTTCTTGAAGAAAATAATATTGTGACAGCCGGTGTTTTAAATGTATTTCTTAGGATATGATCTTGGCGCAAGTAGCTATAGAGCTGTTCTGGCAGAGATTGATGAGAAAGATAGAAAGATCCGTGTCATAGAGACTTTAAGATGGCCTAATCAGATTATTCGTGTGAGAGACAGATTATACTGGGATCTTCTTGAGATATGGAGTAATATCAAATATGGAATAAAATATTTCAGCGGCGTTGTTAGAGAGAGAAATTCTCATATAACATCTATAGGAGTTGACAGCTGGGGTGTCGATTTTGTATTAATAGATCGATTGGGAGAGCCTGTGGGTCTTCCAGTCTCTTATAGAGATCCTAGGACTATAAATATTATGGAGGAGGTTTTCAAAAAAATATCTAAAGAAAAGATCTATGAGATGACAGGGATCCAGTTTATGAGAATAAACACTTTATATCAGTTGTATTCAATGATCTTAAGGAAAGATCCTAAGATTAGTATAGCATATAAATTTCTTATGATACCAGATCTATTTCATTACTGGCTTACTAACAAGATCTATGTTGAATACACTAATGCGTCAACAACACAGCTCTTGGATCCTTGGAGAAGAAAATGGCATGAGGAGCTTATAAAGATCCTTGGGATGCCCATAGATATTTTTCCTGATATCATTGAGCCTGGGACAGTGATTGATGAGATAGATCATAAGATCCTTGATGAGATATGTTTGAGAGAGAAAATAGTTGTGACAGCCCCTGCCACACATGATACAGCATCAGCAGTTGCAGCAGCTCCTATGGTGAGAGAAGACACAATATATATAAGCTCAGGCACATGGTCTCTAATAGGTGTTGAACTTAGAAATCCTCTTATCAATAGAAAAGCATTTGAATATAATTTTACAAATGAGGGCGGGGTCTTCAGCACAATAAGATTTCTTAAAAATGTTCAGGGGATGTGGATAATAGAAGAGGTTAGAAGAGTTATTAAAGAGAGAGAAGGAATAGAATTCTCTTATGACGAGATCAATAGAATAGTCATGGAGAAGCCTTTAATAAGAAAATTTATAGATCCTGACCACGAGAGCTTCATATCCCCTCAAGACATGATCCAGGCGATAAATAATTATCTAGAGAAGACAGGACAGGAAAAACCTTCTGACTATGGCGAGCTTTTTAAAATAATTTATCAAAGTCTTGCTTTCAAATATAGAGTTGTAATAAATTATATAGAAGATCTTATTGGAAAAAAGATTAGAGAGATAAATATTGTGGGAGGAGGATCAAGAAATAATCTTCTTAATAAAATGATAGCAGACGTAAGCGGTAGAAAAGTATATGCAGGCCCTGAGGAAGCCACCTCAATAGGAAACATACTTATGCAGGCCAAAGGTCTAGGGATCATAAGATCATTGGAGGAATTAAGAGAATATGTCAAAAACTCTTTTCAGATAAAAATATTTGAGCCTGAGAAAACAGATGAATACGAAGAATACTACGATCTTTTTCTCAAAAAAATTATGATATAAACATTATTAAAAACTAGTTAACTGATTAATTCATAAAAATATATTATATTTTTATGATGTGTATCAATGAATTTAAATGGCTGAAATATGATTTCATCATAGCAGGAGGATCTGATCATATGAGTAATGTGAGAGATATCAAAAGAATCTATCTAAATTTTGCTCCTAATATAAAGATAAGATTTGTCGGAAGAGATCTTGCTATTCAGAGAGTTATTGAGTGGGCTGAAGAAGGAA
This sequence comes from Desulfurococcales archaeon, assembly GCA_009903825.1. GTDB lineage: Archaea > Thermoproteota > Thermoprotei_A > Sulfolobales > AG1 > WYEN01. The sequence goes on along the minus strand of WYEN01000101.1, from coordinate 22,272 downwards.
TGTGGAAGCCGGCTGTGATTTTTGGTCCTGAGGGATGTGGAAAAACTGCCTGGCTTAAACAATCAATAGAGATTTTGAAGAGTTATGATTATGATGTCATATATGTTAATCCATTTGAGAGAATTTTAGATACTACATTAGGTGTTGCAAGTCTTAAAAAGAGACTTACACAGATCTTTAGAGAGGCTTTGAAAACAAATGTATGGGGAGGAGTGATTAATACAGCTATTGATGTTGTTAGAGAGGCTATTAGAGTTGGAAGAGGTAAAATAGCTGTGATCATTGATGAAGCGTTTCAAATGATAAAAACTATAGAAGCTTCCTCCTATATCAAGGCTTTATTAGGGGTAATGGAACATCCTCCATCTCATTATGAGAGAATTGTTGCTATAGTAGCAACTAGCGAGGGAAGATCTAGGGCTGAGATCGGTAGACATGAATGGTCTGATCTGATCCCTATGTGGAACATGTCTAAAAATGACTTCAGAGAGCTCTATGATCAGACGCCTGGTGAGAAGCCTTCTTTCGAAGATGTCTGGAGGATCACAGGAGGAAACCCAAGGATCCTTAGAGAATTATATAAATCTAGATGGGACATAAATGAGGTCTTGACTAGAATAATAAGATCTAAGAGATTATCTCCTAATTTCATCAAAAAATGGAGTAGATATCTAGAGAAGATAATTGAGGATCCAGATTATCTATGGAGTGGAGATGTGCCGGAGAGACTATTAGATATTTTATTAGCTAAAAATCTTGTGACAGATAATTTATATGAAAGAGAGCCTCGATTCTGGATTGATCAGCCTCCTCCCAGAAAGGATCTTGAGATAGGAGTTGGAGAAGAAGTTGCCTGGCAGACCCCTCTACATAGAGAGGCTATGAGAAGAGCATTAGAAAAGTTTGGAACATGATGAAGATCTAATATAAGTTATTCAGATCATCTGATGGATATTTAGAATTAAAAACTTAACATATCAGAAAATTATGCGTTTAACTAGGCTGTCTTCAATTAAAGTCTTTATCTGATAATTTTTCAGAGAAGCTATAGATTAATCTCATCTCTCTTCTTCATATGTTATCAGAGAGATCTCTTCAAATCCTAAAGGTCTCAAGATATAGCTGTCGCTCCAAGTATTATCTATTATATAGAATGTCTCAGGCGCTGTGTGAATAGGATCTTTTCTATGTAGAGGGCCTAAGATGTTTCTCAGACTGCTGACTAAGAGAAGCTCGATCACATTTTCTCCAGAGGTTAGATATTCTGTCACATCTGTCTCTGAATATCTATTTATGATCTTATTAACCTCTCGACCATTTATTTTTAGAATAGCTAATGAGGCTTCTAAACCTTTTATTCTGAGAATAATTTTTTCTCCATCTCTTTTTTCAACGCTGAATCTCTTTATTAACGATATTTCGCCAGAGTAGAATGGATATCCCTCTTTAACAAGATTAACACCATGATCTATGAGGACGCTCTTTTTCTCCATAGTGATCATAGGAGTCTTGTCATTATTTATAAGCTCAACGCCGAAGTCGCCTCTCATGTATATAGGCTCCAGCTCAGGCTCTAATGATGATACATATTCTATTTCAACATGATTCTCTCCTTCTCTCAGAAGATCTCTAGAGATTTTATATATCATGAATACAGGATCTATCCATGAGCCTACGGGCTTAGAAAGATCTATTTCATGACCATTTACAGCTAATTTTTTGACAACCTCAGTCTTCTCAATTATAAGCTCAAGATCTTTTTCAGGCATGTTTTTTATATGAAAACTATATCTCAAAAGAATCTTAGATCCTATGTTGTTAGACATATACTCATCTCTTATTCTGGGTAGAGGCATCGGATCACTCCATACATTATCTCTCTCTATATATACTTGAGCATAATCTAAGACTATCATGTTAGGATCTTTCCTATAGATCTGCCATTCACCTGATAATCTCATTAAGGTTTTCTCTCTAAATCTTTTTTCAATTATCTTATGAATCTCTTTAGAAGGTTTTAACACAAACAAAACTGAATGAGCTGGTAAAAGTCTTTTTCTAATCCACGTCCTCTCCTCTTTATATTCAGACATCTCATTAAATATTGATCCTGTGAAAGGATCCCATCTCTCGACATCATAAGATCCTCTCACACTTATCTCGACATAATGTTCTTTCTCTCTATCCACGTTGACAATGAACAACACAAGATCTTGATCAACTTCTCTTGCATGATATAATATGTTGCCATCAACATCATCACTGAAAATTTTTATCATAAGATCTTGTCTCTCAAAGAATTTCTTAAGATCCTCTATCTTATCTATTATGATCACGTCTCTCAGCTCTTTAGAGACATCTTTTTTAACTCCATCAACATATTCTGGAAGTCTCTCAACAGCTATTATAACGCCGTTGTTCTCGTTGAATCTTTTTAGAAGCTCAAGAGTTCTGCCTCCTATATTGATCATGGGCGGAAGAATCACATATTTATATCTTTTCGCACCAATTACGAAGAAGTTTTTATCAACATCTCCATGTCTCTCTATGATCATCTCATCTCCCAGCTCAAAATCAACATGAATTTTTGTAAACTCCTTTAGTAGTTTAAGATATTTATCGTTGATCTCTCTAGCAATCTTATCATTAACAGGTGTATAAGTGCTCCAAACGCTGTATATCGGATGTATAATTAATACTTCAACAACTCTCCTTCCTTGTGAAAGAACATAACTTAGTCTAGAGAAGTAGTCTTCAATATATCTGTTATATCTCCACCAGGGCTGTCCCCAGTGAATATTAAGACCGTAATCAGCTTTTCTTCTTCCTCTTAATGAATACGGGATCAAATGATGATTCAATAGATTTATGCCGAGAACATATAGAAAATCTCCTATCCATTTTCTATCTTCAAAACTTCCATAGTTTCCTAGACAGCCATATGTCTCACTTAATACTCTTTTTCTCTCTAACTGCTCAGCTACGCTAGAGACTTGTTTAGCTGTCAGCAGAGAACCCCAGATCTGTAGGCCCAGATGATCTATTCCTGGGACATGCATATACTCGTAGTGTGGCATCACAGATCCTACGACCATTTGAGACAATAGATCGTCCTCAGCAAGATAGTGACCTGTGAACATAAGTTTATGAAGATCACACCACTCATAGATCTGTTTTGAGAAAGACTCTACAAATAATCTGGTGATAGTCTTCCAAAAGTCGTATCTAGTCTTGACATAATCTCCTATATCAAAAAACAGCTCTGGAAGCTTCTCAAGAATATCATAACCGTTGATCTTCGCAAAATATTCTCTGAAACGATCTGTCCAGGGGACTGCGTAGATAGGAAATCTAGAGCCTCTGGGAGGTATAGAGATCTTCTTCCACCAGACAGGAAACCTAGGCCTTGAATCATGTATATTAGGCTCATCAGTAAACACCCCAGGGACGACGTTTCCTATATATTCTCTGAATCTCTCTAGATAAGGTTTCATAGCTATCTCTATAAATCTTTTGACCACATCTGGATCCAAAAGATCTGTGTAATAAAATCCTGAGAACCATACGTCTCCGGGAGAAGCCACGTGGCGTATGAAACTTAGGTATATGTATCTACTGCTACCTTCAGATCTATTGATCATCTCACATTTTCTCGGCAGAATCTTATCATCATATTCACATCTGAATACTGCCAAAGTATTTTCTCCAAAGAAACTTTTGTTATCAATGATCATTATAAGAGCCTTGGCAGCATATGAGCTTTTCTCAGAAGCCACTAGACCGCCGGCTGTTCCAGAAGGCCATCTATCTTCATCATAAATCCATATTTTGATCCCTAGAGACTCAGCTTCTTTAACAGCTGTTGAAAACGCGTTAAACCATTCTTCACTTAGAAAAGGTGTTGCAAGTCCCTCTCTAGCATGAAAGAATACTCCGCCGAAGCCTGCCTCTTTAATCTTCTTAAGATGCTCACGGATCTTATCAGGATCCAAAGTATCATTTAAAGAATAAAATGGAACCCCTCTATATTCTACAAAAGGATCTTTAAATATCAAAGGATCAAGCGGAATAAATTATTCACCTCATAAGATAAGAGAAAAGAAAAAATAAAAATTAATTTTATAAATAAAAAATTTTGAGTCTAATCATGTTATTTCTTCTCTTCTTTCTTTTGCTCTTCTTTCTTCTCCTCTTTCTTCTTCTTCGCCATAGACATCTCCATAATATTTTGAGAAATTAAAGGAGAATATAAATATTTATGCCTGCAGATCTCGTGATATGATAAAAATATATAAAAGTCTCTCTTTGTTATTTAGATAAATTTTTATTTTAAAACGTAATTAATGGCTATTTCATAACTATGTGAAAATTTTTAATAGAAAATTCTCTGACAATAATGTCAAAGCTCCAACATATTTATATCTGTTTTTAAAAGACCTCCGCGCAAGAATCTTTTTAATATAAATGTTCTTGAGAAAGTTTTTTGTTCTAAAAGTCTCTTGTCTATATTTATATCTGAGTATCCACCAAAATCTTTTCCTTCGATTATCACTTTAGTTTCTTGTGGAAGTCTTATATCTAATTCTACGAGACCTCCGTTAATCTCAAGATCTATTTCAGACTCTCTTTCATAGCTTTTATAGTCTAGTTTTAATGTTAATAATCCTCCATTAACCTCTGTGTATACATGAGATCTTGATATCTCAGACGCTGATATTTTTGCTGTTCCTCCGTCAATGTTTATCATAAGATCTTTAAAACCTTTTTCAAACCTTAGATCTAATATTCCTCCAGCCACATCAACATCTAAAGATTCATACTCCTTCTTAGGCAAAGAGAGATTTACTACACAGCCTTCTATACTAAGGATCATCTTATCATCTTTATAATCAATATTATAATCATCTTCATCACATTCTGCTCCTGTTGAGTATATCATTATCTGTGGCTCGTCAGATTCTATAGTATATACAGCTCCGCCATCAATCTCGATCTTTATTTTAGAAAATATTGTCTGGAATATCTCCTGAGTAAACAAGTTTTTTCTCTAAAAATCTCTCCGCACCTCCGCCAGCCCATTTAGAGAAGCTTTTGAATACGTTTGAAAATGTTGTAGTGACTACCGTAGACACCATATCAGCTACCTCTCCGACCAGTGATCCGATCTCTAGAAATGATGGTCTCTCACGTATCTTATCAGAATATTTTATTATGACCCCTCCCCGCCCTTAAGGGCGAGGTTTCGAACCTCTGGGTCTCGAGTGTTAGCCCTCTGGTGGGGGATTAATGATTTCACACCATTGTGTGACACCAAATAGCTTTCTATTTTTCTTGTTATTATTATTCTGTATCCTGCTCTTTTTGCTATGTTTAATGATGCATTTATATCTGCATTAATTTTTTTATTAGTTTTTCTACATATATATAGTCCTCTATATATTCTTCCATCTCTATGTATTTCTTCACATATAGAACATTTCATACTTGTATAATCCTCTGGAACAATCTCCACATCTATGCCATATTCAATAAATATATCAATCATCCACAATATTATCTTTCTATACCACCATATGTTAGTATTATATTCATTACCATTATATTGTGAGAGCATGATAGGGTATCCAATGTATATCTTCCTAACTCCTCTGCTCCATAACATCTCAGCTAGAAATCTTATAGCCGTTCTATAAAGATGTCTAAGCCTCTCATCTCTTTTATATAATGCTTTAAGATATTTCTCATGATACTCTATCCATGTCGAGATCCCAGCATTCTTTAATAGATCTCTTATAGATTGGTATGTTGAGATCTCTCTTTTCCACCAGTAATACTCAGACTTAATTATTCCTCCTTTGATGAGCAACGCTGACCCGTCTGAGACTACCACAGCAAACAGATTGTTAAGACCTATATCTATAAAAGCCTTTTTGTCTCCAATAGGATCTCTCTGTTTAATAGATCTAGGGTTAAAGATCCTATTTTTCTTATCTTTATAATTAGGCTTTATATAGCCCTTTGGATTTGATTTCGGAGGATCTACACCGACTTCTATAGGTATATAAGCAAACCATCTATTAGCCTCATATATAATCTCAAGCCTCCCTTGTTTTCCTTCCCACTTGATCCTGCCAGCATACCTTATACTTAATTTAAAATCTTTAAGAACCAGACGGCCCTCTCCCTTATTGGTAGGCTCTAAATAATATCTATCGTTTCTAATCAACATATAGATCTTCTTTTTTCCTGTAAGTCTATCCTTCCAATATCCTGGTGGAGAAATTTTTCTGATATGAGGCGGTAATCTGTCTTGTCTCTTAAGCTTTAGAAGCTTAAAGAATGAATCCCAGGCCTCCTCATTTTTGTTAATAATCTGACCGGCATTTACGTCTAGAAAATTCTTATATTTATGATAATATCTTCTGTTGATCTCTATTCTCTTCTCAGGCGTCAGATCGTTCTTAAAAAACAGCTTTCTCTTCTCATAATTAAGCTCGTTCCACAGCCTCACAGCTGTTAAGCCAATATCAAATAATATCTCTTCCTCATGTTTCTCTGGAAAAAGTCTCAGTCTCACAGTTCTTTTACTGCTTTTCTTTCTCTTCTCTATAAGCTCTCTAAAAAACTGAAGAGGGTCGGGCTCTCTGGCGGACACACCTCGGGGATTCCCCCCGCTGGACATCCTGAATTTTCTGTCCGCCAAAGACCCGACCCTCAAAAATATTATAAAAACTTATAAAATATACCCCGCCCTAAAGAGCGAGGCTTGCTCTGTTGTCAAAACATCTCTACTCTTCAACTCTATTAAAGGTCTTAGTTTCTTAGGAGCTCTTATACTGATCACATCGCTGATCTCTTCAACAATCTCATTAAAAAGATTAGGATCTATGTCGTCTGATATAGCCAAGTTGACAATGTCTCTAAGAATTAATTTTCTGCCTGAAGATCTTATGTTCTCGAGAAACTCTTTATCTATATAAAGATTTAATCTGTCGCTTATTATCATAGTCTTTGAGATAGTCTCAGCCTCTCTCTTCTCAATAATCTTCTCGGAGACCTCCTTCACCTTCTCCTTCCTCTCAGTTTTAATCTGATTCATGATTTGATATGCTCTTCTGCCAAGATCTGTCAGAATATATTCTCCACGCTCATTTTTTGTGACAAGACCCTCAAGTTTTCTGAGATGAAAAACCATAGTCCCAGTATCTCTAATGTCAAGCTTGTTCATCAGCTCTGAAAATGTCTTAGGAGATTCTTCGGCGAGTATTCTAATGATCTCTCTTCTAATCTCATGTGATAATGCTGTGAATATCTTGTTAACATCTTCTTGAGACACTTGTCTTCCCAATAATAGTTATTATAATCATCATCTAAATACTCTTTTGAAAACAGATCTAATCAGATCTATCTTGAGAAAGATTAGATCTCTCGACAAAAGATTTATAGTTGACGAGCATAGAAAACTTTTTCGGCGAGATCATGACAGAGATATATGCTGAACATCTATCAAAAAGATATTCTAACGGGGTCTGGGGGATTAGAGATGTTAATATCGAGACGAGAAGAGGCGAAGTTCTTGTGTTGCTAGGTCCTAACGGTGCTGGAAAGACTACTACGATAAACATTCTCTCAACATTGATCAGGCCTTCTGGAGGCGTTGCCTATGTGATGGGTTATGATATATACAGTGAGTATAAAAAGATCAGGAGGCACATAGCTTTGATGCCTCAGGGAGGAAGTATAAATGTTTCGTGGACGCCTTTATATGCTGTGAAATGGTATCTTGTTGCAAGAGGATTCAGTATATCAGATGCTGAGAGAGAAGCTAAAAGATGGCTTGAAGAGCTTAAGATGTGGGATCTTAGGAACAGAACTGGTTATGCACTGAGCGGTGGTGAGAGAAGAAGAGTTCTTCTCGCAATGGCTCTTGCATCAGGATCTGAAGTACTTTTTCTCGACGAGCCCAGCACAGGTCTGGATGTTGAGAGCAAATATATATTGTGGAGTGTGATAAGAAAATATTCTCGGGATAGATGTATAATATATACCTCTCATGAGATGAAAGAAGTTGAGAATATTGCCGACAAGATCCTTTTTATAAATAATGGTGTTTCAAAAGGTGGAGGAGATTACAGAAGATTGTTAGAGGATTTCCAATATAAATATAAGATCATTGTTAGATCAGGAGATCTAAAGATTAATAATGATCATATGATGATCAGGACGGGAGATTTTATCAGAATATATTTCAGAGAGAAATCTGAGGCGATAGACTATCTTTATAATATAAAAGATCTTAAGGATGTGAATATTAAAGAGACAGATATAGAAGACGTCTATCTATTCAACATAAGAGAAGAGGGCGAGAGCATATGAGAAGATTAATAATGTTTCTAAGAGGAGTATTAGGAGTAGCTATGTTAGATGTTGCGCCTCTACTTAGACAGCCTGGTTGGATGATACAGGAGGCCAGCATGACTATAGCGTTTATAATAATGCTGTGGGCATTAGGAGGATCTTTCGGATTAAAGAATGCTCTCATAGGAATGATTGTTGCCACGATATTTGGTGTAGGAGTAAACTTGATAGGACAGTCTATAGGCTATGACAAGATCATGAGGATCCTTGATATGTATATAGCTTCTCCAATATCTATACCAAAATATTTCTTAGGGGTATTCTTAGGAGAACTGATATGGTTGCCGTCAATGCTTATTCCTCTCATAACAATCACTTTATTAACAGGTCAACACATGATCTTATTCCTAACCTTATTAGCCTCGCTACCTCTTCTCTTCATCTCAATATCAATAGGGATCTTCATAGGATTTGGCGTTAGAAACCCAACTAATATATCTGCTATAACAAATCCTACAGCATTTATATTATCATTTCTTCCGCCTGTTTATTATCCTGCGACATTTCTTCCACCCATTGTCAGAGAGATCTCTCTTATAACGCCGACGGCTGCGACTGCTGAGCTGGCTAGATGGCTTGTGTTTAAAGAGGCCTCGGCAGATCCTTTATATCTATTGACAACGATCATTATATGGATTATCGTGAGCATAATATTGATAATTATATATGGAAGACCTAAGTTCGATTAATTTTAAATACTTAAATTCTCTTCAAGATATTAATTCGTGGAGTCGTGTATCGAGGAGCAGATTTTTACACATCAGATCGTATCTCTGATAATATTTATCTTTATAATATCTCTGATAATCTCTAGAAGATTAGAAGAGTCTCACGCAGGTCTCCTAGGGATCTCGCTTATACTAATCTTAGGAATTATGGATCTTTACAAAGCATTTGATACATACGTAGATTGGAATATAATAATGATTCTTCTGGGGATGTGGATGATAAGTTATTTCATGAGCGACTCTGGTCTCGTAGATTATATGGTTCAAAAAATTCTTGAGAGGATCAGAGATGTGAGAACAATTGTTTTCATAATGAATCTTCTTGCAGGCATAGTCACAATGTTTGTTGATAACGTTCTTGTTGTTCTTTTATTTGTTCCTATAATGCTTAGAATAGCAAAATTATATAACATAGATCCTGTGAAGACTTCTATAACAGTTGCTTTATCAGCAAATTTCATGGGCACGGCACTTTTATTAGGAGATCTTCCTCCACAACTTCTTCATGTCATATTTGGCGCCGAGTTCACTGATTTTATATGGATGAATAACAGACCGTCCTCATTTATAATTCTTCTAGCAAGCTTCATACCAACAATATATATTGTGACGAGAGTCTTTGTCAAATCATCTGAGAAGATCTTGATGAAGACTTTGCCGAAGAAAGATGAGACTTATGTTAAAAAAGATCTTGAGTATATGATTGTTGCAGCATTATCATTTATAATAGTCATCATTCTCATGTCTCTTAGAAAAGAGCTGAGCCTATTGTTAGGCTATGAGATCAGGCTGGGAGTTTTTCCACTGTTGATAGCCTCTTTATTCTCAATAATACTTGTTCTTAAAAGAAAAACTTCTTTTGAGAAGATAGTTGAGGAGGGAATAGATCTTAACGCTATACTATTTTATATCTCGTTATTTATATTAGTAGGATCTTTAGAAGAGACAGGGGTTCTACAGAAGTTTTCTGAGATGATCTCTCCAATGCTTCAGCAATTGCTCATAGGATATATAATGATCTATTGGGTATCAGCATTAGTAGTAGCATTTGTTGAACATGACGCATATATTCTTATAATGCTTAAAACAATCAAATATATGACTACACAAGGAGCAATAACAGATCCTTGGCCTTTCAACTGGGCTCTTCTCTTAGCAGGAACTTTAGGAAGCAATTTCACAGCTGCTGGAGCACCAGCTTTATATGTTGCGTTCAGACTTATTGAGAGAGATATTATAAGAAAGATCCTTCCTAAAGAGATTTATCTTACGACAGTGACTTACACAATAACTTCTCTGATAATATGTTTCTTTATAAGTCTTTTTATATGGGTATTAATATGATTGAAAAATTATTTCATTATAACATGAGCCTCTTTTATCACGCCAGTGTTATAAGGCTCATATAAAACTCTATATAACAAAGATCTTTTCTTATCAATATATATATTGTTCTTAACATTACTTCTTATCTTGATCTTATCATATTCTGACCATTCATCATCATACTCTTCCACTGTTAAAACTCCTTCGCCTGATGTTTTGAAACTTATTTTTATATAATCAAATACTCCTGGAAACGGTGCTGAATATATTCTCTTCATAATCTCTTGGCCGACAATCTTTAGATCACTATTACTCTGATAAAGATCTATATAGATCATGGGTTTCTCATATGTCTCAGAGACTCTGAGAGACCATGGATGGATCTTATCCCATATATATGTCTTCGATATGTCTCCAGCATCAATATCTAATAAAACACCTAATTTTGCTGAAGGTCTGTCTCTCACAAGAGAAACAACATATGGATGATCATCATATAATATCTTTGAATCTCTATTATCACCATCTGCAAATATTGCGAATGCTCTCAGTCTATCATTTATATACCATGTAGCAAAATCTTCAGTAAAAAAGATTCTGTAGAAATGATATTCTTGAGAAACTTTTTCAGATATAAATTTCGTAAGATCCATTTCAGCTCTTGAGATGAATCCTCCTGCAAAAGCTTTGAGAAGACTATTTGCACTATCCCACATAAAATGTATACATCCTCCTCCGAAAAGATCTTCGTTTTCAAAACCAAACCATATCATAGGACCTCTCTCCCATCTCGGCAGGACTGTCCTAAGCTCAAATAATCCGTTTCTAAAAACATCTTTAGATCTTAGAGACACTGTTATGACGCCTGAAGGCTTTATATAATAAGAGATGAACTCTGTGTATCTAGTCTCGTCTCCAGATATTCTCCAGAAATCAGATGGTCTACAATTTATGAATCTCTCCTGAATATTAGATTGATCAGTTTTTATTCTTGCCCAGCAATAGAATACATCTTCAAGCCCTTTCTCAAGGATCCTGCTGTATCTAATGACCATATTAATCATCAACATATATTTCGAAATCTCATTATAATCTGTTTCTATCAGATAGAAACTCAGGTTTCAGAGGAGTCCTTAAATAAAATAATTTGATATCTACTTCTTGGAGAGTGATAAGATGACGAGGCCATATATATCCTATATAAAATATATAATGTCATTAGTACTATTAGTATTAATAACAGGGTCTCTTACAGCATCATTAACACAGGTGGCCGCCGGTGAAAATAGTACTCAGACATCTACCACATTACCGTCTACGATAGTTCCATGTCAAGTGGTTAGTGCAAAAGCAAAAGTTCTTTACGATCTTTTGAATAATACTGTTAACATGAATCTTAATATATCAACAGATCTTAAAAATAAGATTCAGATGCTTTTGAAAACCAATATATCAGAGCTGTCATGTGATCAGCTGAGAGATTGGGTTGATCAGGCTGTGAAAATACATTCAGAGCTGGCAGGTCAGATCAGAACTGGATTAGCCTATGCCGTTGGACAGGTTGAAGAGAGATATTTAAATGGTCTTAAAAACTCTATTGAGAAAAGACTGAGAAAAATCGCTTCAGAATATAATCTTTCTCAACAATATATTAATGAACTTATAAATAATCTATCTAAAGCCAGAGATATCGAAGAGATTAATAAAGTAATTAAAAGTCTTAATGATAGAATATATGCTGAAAACTCTAAGAGATTTGTTGATGAACTGCTTAACATAAGTTCTGAGGATGTTGTTAAAGATGAGAAAGGTCTTGAAAAAGCTATTCAACACATAGATCTTGTCTATACGATAGTTAATAAGACTCTTCAGAGACTTATAGAGACAAACGCCTCTGAAGAGGCTATTAATGCTCTTAAAAAAGTTTTAGATAAACTTTATGAGGCCAGAGCTCTTCTTCAGAACATAAGTTTGATGATAAAAATTGAGAAGCCTGTTAATTACAAGGAGTTTCTGAATAAGACACTTGAGAAAATAAGAGAAGAGTTATTAGATGAGATCTATGATCTGAAGGAGGAGCTTCTAGAATTAAGACAACTGCTTGTAGAGACGAATCAGACTCAGATGATTAGTGAGATAGATCAGTTGTTAGAAAGACTTGATAATATCTCTAAGAATATTCAGAATATGTCTATAGAAGATCTTAGGAGAGTGCTCCCAGATCTTTACGAGATAAAACTACGAATCAAATATCTGAAAGAGATGCATGAAGAGACTATTGAAAAGATAAAACTTACGACCCCAGTATTCTTTAACGAGATCTTATTTAATAAAAAGCTTACAGAAGTCTACAACATCATAACATATATAAATAAGACGCTTGATTATATAAAGAATATCTCGAGCCAGGTATGCAATGTTACTACCACAACTACACAGACGCCTACGCCTCCTATATCAAACATATCAATATGTCAATTCATAGATCAACAGATTAAAATGATTAAGAATATGACCAGCCAAGCTCAACAACTTGCTGACAAAGCCTCTTCATTATATAAACAAGGGAATAAGTCAGAAGGCTTCTTATATTTATTAAAGGCAGAGGCTCTGGCTAAGATAAGCAAGGAGTTAGTGGATAAATTGAAAGAGATTATAGAAACAATGTTTCAGAAGATAGGTAGAAAGCCTTCTGAAAAATCTGAGATAGAGATACAGGGATATCTCAAATATACAGGTGGAAACAATGCTATTCTACATCTAGACATAGAGAATAAAGGTAAAGAAACTGTTGAAATATCAAAGATCATTATTATAGAGCTTGGCGTAGAGATCAATAGAAATATAAATATAATATCTGGTCAGAAGATTAGTCTTGATATAAAAATAGATCTTACGATACAGATGATACAGAAAATAAGACAGCTAGACAGGATCAATCTAATGATAATTATGAAAGAACAGATCATATATACTGCGATAGAGGTACAAAAATAATAAATAGCGCTATAGACAAAAATATCGTGAGATGAAAAATAATGAGAAAAATGTTATTAAATAAACATATTTTTTCGACTACACTTGTTTTATTCATAATTTTATTTATGATCAACCTTTTGTTTACAAACATTTTTTCACAGACATCATCAGGCTCACAGCCAGCTCTGCATATAGTAATAGATCAAGACGGAGTCTCTCGTGTACATCTCATGATCAACGCCTCAAATGGTCTAAATGTTGTTAGACTACCTATAAAGCCTGTGGCGTCTACGATAGAGATCATCTCAAATAATCAGAGTCTACAATATATGTTAGAGAGAGATGTTCTATATATAACTTCTTATACAAATACTTCAGCAATAGTAAATTATGTGGCTGATCTATCTATTGATAAAGGCGTTTTTATATTAAATATCACCTATCCAGATGTTGTAAGACTAGAATATTCATCTAATATATTTCTACTGACGATACCTAGAGAAGTGATTAATTATATCAAGACTCAGAATACAACAATAATTGATTTCATGGGGCCTGAGATAATTAATTACACGATAGTAACCGTCTTAGCATATACATCAACTCCTGTCGCAACAAGCATGTCAACTGTTTACACAAGCTATACAACATATACACATACAGTGGTGACCACGATACCTCAGTATATGACGAAAACTGAGAAGACTTTTATCACATTAATATCTACAATAGTCAGTGAGAAGACTACTTATATAGTCACAAATGTTCTCAGTAGCATCATAAAGATAGAGACGACATTTATTGAGAAAACGACACAGATCTTGTCTACATCACCTGTGACTTATATTACAACACACGTGTCAGAGGCTCTGCCAACAACTCTTGTAAGATTATCAGATGTATTCACGATCATTATGATAATAGTTGTTATAGCTCTTGTGGCCGCTGGAATATATATGATCATTAGAAAAAGATGATCTTATGATCTAGGTCTTTTAACAAGTATCAATTTATTAATCTGACCTATCTTCTCAATCTTTATATATCCAAGTCTCTCAAGTCTTCTAATATGTCTCCAAAGAGTTGTCTTGGGGAGAAGAAGCTCTTTCTGTATCTCACTCTGAAACGCTGACCCGCCTTTTTTATCAAGAAGATTTATTATGGCAAGATCTATCTTATCAAGATATTCAGCCTCGAAACTTTTTCTACCACGTCTAACATATATCATGAAGATTATTATTAAAATCGCTATTACTACAGCTGTTATCATAAGGATCTCTCTTAGATACACAGGCTGTCGAGGTGAGATTGCTGTTATACTCTCTGGAGATGTTGTATAGACAGTTGTTGACATAGTAGATGTTCTTAATGCTCTTATTGAATACTCGAGACTTATAGGTCCTTTAACAATTAGTTTTAAAGTTCCATTTGGATAACTCTCTGAGCTAATTATATAAGCAGGATCTATCATCAATATTACTCCAGGATCTATTGTGAGATTAAAAATTATTGGTCTAGATATGTTTATTATAAACATGTTATTTTTAGAGAAAGCCTCTGTCAAATAATTTATATGTGCCACTCCATCGCTATATGCTATTATTAACAAAGTATTGTTGACATCATCATAAAGAGTTGGAAGGATCTTATCATCTAATTTTGCTTCTAAAGTGAATAAAAGAGGCTTTGTAGGAAGAATTATCTGATTAACTCCTCTAGAGACGTTCTGTAATACAATAGTCTCCACAACGCCGTCTTCATGAATATGTATCATATATAGAGCCTCAACATGATATTCTTGAGAGAAATAATGTGTTGAAGAAATCTGCAGAAAAATGATCATGATAGATATCAACAGGATCAGCTTATATATAATGCTCTTCATATAGTCTCGATCAATAATTTATAATCAGATTAATAAATTTCTTTAAGAAGAATTGAAGACATAAGATCTTTTTTAACAATTCTTAAATTTATCATTAAAAATATGGATCAGAGGTTTGCCAAAACATCTTTTAATGCTACATCAATACTTCTTCTGCTAATCATGATCTTTAACGTGTGGTAAAAAGCTGGCATTTGATATGCAAAGTCTTCCATGATCCAAGGCTCGTTTACAGGGATCTTGGATAGAGATGATGTGGCACCGATATATATGATTATATTTCTTCTAAGCATGGATCTTAACATAGAGGCAGGCGATTGATCAATATTTTGTAAAACTTGCTCAAGCTCTCTCCATACAACATCTCTGTCTCTGAATATGTCCAGAAGATCTCTATATAGATCACGAAGATCTTTAAGAATCTCCTCTTTAAACCATTTCTCCAGTCCATAAATAGCTATTGTTTGTAATGCTCTTGGGTTGCCTCCTGTTAATCTCCATAAAATATCTGTCTCGATGTCCAGATTTAATTCTTCTGCTAATTCTTTCATAGCCTCTCTAGATAGATTCCACATGAGAGACCATGCAACTTTTGCTCCAACAATATGTCTTATCTCAGCAATTAGAGCGTCGCTGACAAGTGTTATCACAGTTATAGAGCCTCCTGTCTTATTTTTATAATCAAGATTCATATAGCCAAGATCGTTTGCAAAAGTCTCTAGCCAGCCTCTTAATTTAGATAAGCTCTCTTCGCTATCAGCTCTGACCTCGTCGACTACAATTATTATTTTTCTACCTCCTTTCACTCCTTTAACAATAGATTCTACAGCTGTTCTCACAACTCTGAATAATGCGAAAGATGCCGAGACGATTCCGGAGCCTTCATAACTGATTTCTACACTGCCGCCTATCGCCGAGGCGATCTCTTTTAATATTTGATTAAATCTCTTAGGCATGTATAGTTTAACAAGCTCAGGAGTTTCCTCATATTCTCTAGATATATATAAAACATCTATGTCAACATCTTGTGATTCTGAGGCAAATTTAAGAGCTTTGAAAAAAGTTGTCTTACCACATCCCTTAGGCCCATACAGAATATTTATCATGCCGCCAAAGATAGTTTTCTCAGAGTCATCAATAATTTTCTTAGTCTCAATCTCTCTGTCTACGAATCTCACGTTCATCTGTGTACGAAAAGTCTTCATAGAACTGATGATCCTAGTTATAAATTCTTGTATACCCATATTATATAGCTCCTAAGATAATCATTATTTACAAAAAATAATTAATGTATCAAAATCATAAGAAGAAGAATATTTAAATATTGACTTTCTCAACTGAAGCCTAGTCTTTAAGATAAATTAGGAGGATCTGAAAAGATTGAACTTTAATTATATATTGTAGACATCTATATCATTATTAATGAATATTAAAGATCCTTTAAAAATTTCAGAGATGAAGTACATCAGATGTAGGTAATATTAACAAGAATCTTTCTTAAGTTTCTTTTCTTCTTCTTTAAATTTCTCACTTCTTATCATAGCATAAAGCATATATGCTTTCATCCAGAACTCAAATGATGTTCTAGAAGGCTCTTCTCTAGTTAATCTCTCAGCGATCTCTACAATCTTCTCAAGTTTCCAAAGATCTATTTCTTTGCTAGGCTTCTCCATCAGCTCTTTAATCACCTCTTTGATAAATTTATACTCCTCAGGCTTCAAAGGATTCGCAGAGATCTTATATGCCTCAGAGAGTCTATCCAGCTCTCTGATCATATATCTTCTCTCATCCTCAGAGAAGACTCCTCTCAGAGTCATAAAATCTATAAGTGTTAGATAAACACTTTTTATATATTCGCCTAATGTTCCAAACTTGTTCTCAAGTGAAGACAATCTTTTCTCAATAAGATCAAGTCTTTCTTCAAAAGATTTAAGTCTATTATCAATATCTTTAAATCTCTCATCTATCTGCTTAAATCTTTCGTCGATGATCTTAAATCTCTCATTTATTTGTCTGAATTTTTCGTCGACAAGATTAAATCTGAAGTCTATCATAGCAAACTTTTTGCCTAGCCAATAGGCTAATGATATTGATGATAATATGACTGTTGTTATAACGCCTATGAAGCCTATGATCATCTCATCAATAATCATCTGATTATGCCATCCTCATATTATTATATCTATGTAGAGAAGAATATATTTAGATTTTTAAATTAAGATTTAAGCCGCGGCCGGGATTCGAACCCGGGACCTCTGCCTTGCTGGTAGGCGTCTGCCCTTACCAGGGCAGCGCTCTACCAGGCTGAGCTACCGCGGCCCATTAACAATTTTTTTAATAGCTAATATTTTTATATATTGTCTGGCTATGATCATATTTTTAATCCTGATCCTGTGAGTGGCATAAGTATCGTCTTTTCATCTATCTTATTTTTAATCTTCTCATACGCCGCATATACTGTTGCGGATGTAGGCTCTATTATAAAGCCTAGATCTAATAATCTCTCTAATGCCTTTTCAATCTCACTGTTTCCCACCAGGATCACTTCTCCATTATATAATCTGATTTTCTCTATTATCTCTTGTAGTCTAGGAGGATTTCTAACCATTATCCCGTCCGCCAGACTTGAATCTTCACCAGCCTCTTTATAACCTTTCAAAGCTTCATAAACAGGCTGAACATTATATCCTTGGACGCCTATGAATCTAGGCATTCTACTGATCCTACCTAATTTATAGAGTTCTTCAAAACCTTTTACAAGACCTAGAAAAAGTCCTCCAGAGCCTATCGGTGTTATCACAAGATCTGGAGGCCCATATTCTTCATATACTTCATATGATATTGTTGACGCCCCAAGAACATATAGATAATTCCATGTGTGAGCAACATAAAATGATTCTGACACATATTTAAGAACTTCTTCTGATGCTCTGGCTCTGTCTTCAGTCTCAACAACTTCTGCGCCAAGTTTTTTTACAAGTCTCTTCTTCCCCTCAGGAGCTGTCTTAGGCATAAAGATCTTTGTCTTCAGACCATAGATCCTTGAATAAAGAGATACTGATATCCCAGTGTTTCCACTGGTATCCTCGACAACAGTTTTATAACCAGTTTTATACGCGTAATATACTGCTAGAGAGGATCCTCTGTCTTTGAAACTTCCGCCAGGATTAAGATACTCAAGTTTAAAAAGTATTTTTCTCCCATCAATATTCTCAATTATGAGAGGAGTATCTCCCTCACCAATGTTTTTCTCAGGCTTCATAGGAAGCATTGAGGAGTATCTTATCATTCCTCTACCGCTCTCAGGCTCAAAAGATTTTTTATACTCGATCTCTAGAGGAGATCCGCAGATAGGACATCTCCAGTAATATCTACTCCAGAAATCAGATCTGAAGCCACAATTTCTACAAATCCACTCGATCTTTAATTTAGACACCGTGACAATATATTTCGAGTAGAAAATATTTTAGTATATGAGAAAGATATAAGATGATTAGATGGAGAATCATCAGACCATTTGATCCTTGGCAGTCTCCCTTATGCACATGTCCTTTTAAATATACTGTAAACCCATACACAGGATGTGGCCACGGCTGTCTCTACTGTTATGCCTCTAGTTATATAAAAGACTTCTTCAGACCAAGACCTAAAGAGAATATATTAATAAATGTAAGAAAAGATCTTCAGAGCCTTCCCAAAGGATCAGTTGTAGAGCTCTCGGCAAGTAGCGATCCTTTTCAGCCGCTTGAGGAGAAATATGGTCTCACATATAAAGTCTCGAGAGAGATCCTTTTAAAAGGTCATAAGATCCTTTATACGACTAAGGCTCCTAACATATTGTTAAAATACAAAGATCTTTTGGAGGAGTTTAGAGGCAAGATCGCTGTTGCAGTAACAATAACTACTTTCAGAGATGATCTTGCTAAAAAACTTGAGCCTAACGCTCCTCCGCCTAGTGTTAGAATTGATGCTGTCAGAAAACTTTCTGAAATGAAGATCCCAGTGGCAGTCAGGATCGATCCTGTGATACCTTATATAAATGATGATCCGAAAGATCTTGAGGAGCTAGTTAAAATAATAGCTGACGCAGGAGCTTTACAGATAACATCATCAACATATAAAGCTAAGCCTGATAACTTCAGAAGATTAACAGATGTATTCAAAGATCTTAGAGAAAAACTTTATCAACTCTATTATGTAGAAGGAGAATATATAAGAGGATATAGATATCTTCCTAAGAAGATAAGATATGAGCTTATGACATTAATAAAAAAATATGCTGTAGAAAACAATCTTAGATTCGCCACATGTAGAGAAGGATTTACAGAGCTTAACACCCCGGACACTATCTGCGATGGATCAGGCTTCATAAGAAGAACAATCAACAAATCATAAGCTGAGCATATAAATAGCATATCAATAATTAATATAACTGGGCATATAATATGAGTAAGAAAATTCTTATAATCGTAGGATCTGAATTCGAAGATATAGAAGTTCTTTACCCATATTATAGACTTATCGAAGAAGGTTATGAAGTGACTATAGCTGCGCCAGAGGATGGGAGAATAACAGGCAAACATGGGTATTCAGTTGATGCAATAGCTTTTAATAAGGTGAGACCAGAAGAATATGTCGGCCTAGTGATCCCTGGAGGCAGAGGTCCCGAGAGAATTCGTGCATCAGCTAGAGAGGCTGCTGTAAAAATAGTTAGACATTTTATTGAGACTGGCAAACCTATCGCGGCAATATGTCATGGACCACAACTTCTCATCTCAGCCGGCGCAGTAAAAGGATTGAAATTAACAAGTTATCCAGGAATTGCGGATGACATGATCGTTGCAGGAGGAGTATGGCTTGACCAACCTGTTGTTGTTGATAAAAACATTGTAACAGCTAGAGTGCCTGCAGACATCCCCATGTGGATGAGAGAATTCGTCAAGCTATTAAAAAAGATCTGAAGATTATAATAGTCAGAACAATGACTTAAGACGAAAATTATCTTATTTTTATAATCATTTTTCATCATTTTTATTATCTTATTTAAGAATGATAAATTAGGTAGTAGACACGCCTTATGATCCTTTGAGAAAATTTGAGATAGTTAAAAATTTAGTTACTAGAGAGAGAGAAGGTGTTGAAGAGAGGCTTTATTACAGATTTAGAGGCGACAGATGGTACGGCGGTATTGCTACTGGAGATGTGATCGGCTGTATATTGTCATGTGTTTTTTGTTGGAGCTGGAGATTTCGTGACAATCCTAGGCTGGGAGCTTTCTATAGTCCTCAACAGGCTTTTGAAAAAATATATGAGATCTTGAGAAGAAAAGGTTTTGACAAGGTGAGACTTAGCGGTGGAGAGCCTACTATAAGCAAAAGACATCTTATTGATCTTATAAAATTATTTGATGAGAAAAATATAACATTTATACTTGAGACCAACGGGATTTTAATTGGTTATGATGAGAGTTTTGCTAGAGAGCTTGCCAAATATAATAATCTTATTGTGAGAATATCTTTTAAAGGTGTTTCTGAAGAAGAGTTTGAAAGACTTACAGGAGCTGAGAGAAAGTTCTTCAATTATCAGTTTAAAGCTCTTGAGAACCTCATGAAAAGCGGCATGACCCCTGGGAGAGATTTTTATGTTGCTGCAATGATTGGTTTTAGTAGAGATGAAGATATAAAGATTTTTCTTAAAAAACTTAATAATCTTGATCCTAGGCTTACAGATGTTGATTGGGAATACGTCTTTTTATATCCACATGTTGAGTATAGACTTAAAAGTCTAGGTCTCAAGCCTCTTAGAGCTGTTAAACCTTATGAGGTTCCTAGAGAAATGATTTAAATAGATAACATGGGAGTCTGTAGAATCTGTGGCTCAAAAAATCTTGTCTCAGAATCTATCGGAGTATGTTCTTCATGTCTTAGAAAAAATCCTGAGAAAGCTCTTGAAATAACAAGATCTATAAGATCTGTTTGGAGAAAATCTGTCGGTCTACCAACAGAGCCTCCTAAAGATCCTGACGGCGTAAGATGTAGATTATGTGTTAATGAATGTGTGATAGGAAAAGGATCCAGAGGGTTCTGCGGCATATGGAGTTTTGATGGAAAAACTTTGACGCCTATCGGAGGTTTTGGAAAGATTGTAGCCTATATATATCTAGATCCTATACCTACCAACTGTGTGGCTGCCCATATATGTCCAGCCTCAACAGGCATAGGATATCCTAAATATGCTTATAAACCTGATGTTGAGTATGGATATTATAATCTAGCAGTGTTTCTAGCAGGATGTCCTCTAGACTGTGTGTTTTGTCAAAATTGGGAGCATAAGACTGCTATTTCACATGGAAGAATCGATTTTAGAATTGTGAGAATATATGATGAAGAAGATTTTATTAGAAAAGCAATGGATCCTAAGATCTCATGTGTATGCTACTTCGGTGGAGACCCTACTCCACATTCTCCTATGTTAATATCTCTATCTAGAAAAATCATTGAGAAAGCGTCTGAGAGAAAAATGATAAAAAGAATCTGTTGGGAGACAAACGGTCTTGAGAATCCTCTTATAATGAGAGAGATGGCTAGAATAAGTCTTGTATCTGGAGGGATCGTCAAGATTGATTGGAAGGCATATACGCCTAGCATATATGAGGCTTTGACAGGAGTAGATGGTGAAAAAGCTGTTAACAGACTTAAAGAGAATACTAAAATAGTCTATGAGATCAGTAGAGAGAGGCCTGAGATACCACTTTTGGTGGTAAGCATATTACTAGTCCCAGGATATGTAGATGTCGAAGAGGTTGATAAAATAACAAGTTATATAGCATCATTAGACACAGAGATTCCAGTGGTCTTACTAGCATTCCACCCAGATCATCTGATGAGAGATCTTCCGCCTACAAGCATAGACCATGCGTATCAAGCTTTGAAAATA
>WYEN01000116.1 GCA_009903825.1 Desulfurococcales archaeon | reverse complement strand
TTGAATGTGGCCTACAGAGAGTTATCAAGAATACCACAGATCTATAATACATCAACTACAGCAGGAATAATAACTTTTCCAGAATACAACGTCTCCGAAGGACCGATAATATTTTTCATAAGAATACTTCTATTCATAATAGTGATCAAAATCGCTGTATATATCGTTGAACACATATATCTTGAGAAGACTGTTGAAAAAGAGAGTCTTAACAATATATAGCCTAAAGAAGTTATAGATGAAAAAAGATGATTTTCTAGGCATCTTATTGAGTCGAAATATGGTTTTTGACAGCAGAGCAAGCCTCGCTCTTCAGGGCGAGGTATATTTTATAAGTTTTTATAATATTTTTGAGGGTCGGGTCTTTGGCGGACAGAAAATTTAGAATGTCCAGCGGGGGGAATCCCCGAGGTGTGTCCGCCGAAGGCCCCGACCCTCTTCAGTCTTTTAGAGAGCTTGTTGAGAAGAGAAAGAAAAGCAATAAAAGAACTGTCAGATTGAGACTGCTTCTAGAGGAGCATGAGGAAAAGATATTATTTGATATTGGCTTGACATCTGTGAGGTTGTGGAACGAGCTTAATTATGAGAAGAGAAAGCTGTTCTTTAGAGATAATTTGACGCCTGAGAAGAGAGTTGAGATCAACAGGAGATATTATCACAAGTATAAGAATTTTCTAGGCGTTAATGCCGGTCAAGTAATTAATAAAAATGAGGAGGCCTGGGAATCATTCTTTAAGCTTTTGAAAATGAAGAAACAGGGAAGATTATCGCCTCATATTAGTAAGATTTCTCCGCCAGGATATTGGAAAGATAGGGTCACAGGTAAAAAGAAGATCCATATTTTGATTAGAAACGATAGATACTATCTGGAGCCTATCAGTGATGGAGAGGGCCGTCTGATTCTTAAAGATTTTAAATTAAGGATAAGATATGTCGGCAGAATAAGATGGGAAGGTAAACAAGGAAGATTAGAAATCATTTACGAGACTGGCAGATGGTTCGCCTATATACCTATAGAAGTCGGTGTAGATCCATCTAAATCAAATCCAAAGGGATATATAAAGCCTAATTATAAAGATAAGAAAAATAGAATTTCTAATCCTAGATCTATCAAGCAAAAAGATCCTGTTGGAGACAAGAAGGCCTTCATAGACGTGGGTCTTAACAATCTGTTTGCCGTAGTAGTCTCAGACGGGTCAGCATTACTCATCAAAGGCGGAGTAATTAAATCTGAGTATTACTGGTGGAAAAGAGAGATCTCTACATATCAAGCTGTTAGAGATTTATTAAAAAATGCTGGGATCTTAACATGGATAAAATATCATGAAAAGTATCTTAAAGCGTTATATAAGAGGAATGAGAGGCTTAGACATCTCTATAGAACAGCTATAAGATTTCTAGCTGAGATGTTATGGAGTAGAGGTGTTGAGAAGATATATATTGGATACCCTATTATGCTCTCACAAAACAATGGTAATGAATACAACACTAACATATGGTGGTATAGAAAAATTATTCTATGGATAATAGATGTGTTTATTGAATATGGGATAGATGTTGAGATTGTTTCTGAGGATTATACTAGCCAAAAATGTTCTATATGTGGAGAAATACATAAAAATGGAAGAATATACAGAGGACTATATATATGTAGAAAAACTGGGAAGAAGATTAATGCAGATATAAATGCATCATTAAACATAGCAAGAAGAATAGGATATAAAATAACAATAACAAGAAAAATAGAGAGCTATTTGGTGACACATAACGGCATAAAACCATTAATCCCTCGCCAGAGGGCTAACACCCGAGACCCAGAGGTTCGAAACCTCGCCCTTTAAGGGCGGGGAGGGGTCATTTCGGCACCTCTGTTTAAAGGTTTAGCCAGTAAGATCTTTGCATCTATCTTATCCTCTATTCTTCTCATGATCTTGACGGCTTTATCATAAGATTCTATGAGACCATATATCGTAGGTCCCCAAGAGCTTTGTCCAACTCCTATAACTCCTTCTCTTCTCAAGATCTCTACAGCCTCTGATGAATATCTCGTGTAGATCCCTCCCTGAAAGACGCTGAACATCTCTCCCACCGTCTTTTGAAGCTCGTATAAAGCTTCTGAGAATCTTATGAAATCTCTCTCTAATAATGATGGAGTCATCTCTGTGAACAATAGATGAGATGCTCTCCACACAAGCTTCTCATCAACTTTATATTCTGATGAAAATACTTTATTCTCAGCAGTCTCGTCAAGACCTTCTCCTCTCGGCATGACTATTATGAAGATCCATTCATCAGGAAAATCAGTTCTAAACATGAGGCCAGGGATCTTTGTCTCATAAGGATCCTTTTTGCCAGCGTCAATCACAAAGCCTCCGTGAATAAATAGATGTGTCCCTACGCCAGATATTCTTCCAAGACCTAGTCTCCACGCGATCTCCAAAAGATCTTTTCTCACATTATTAAGCTCTATAAGGCCTCTGGCCACAGCTAGAAGAAGCTGTGTAGTAGATCCTAGTCCAACATGTCTCGGGACGCACTCTCTGATCTCAATCTCTCCATATAATCTTTCTCCTAGAGATTCTTCGAGAGCTCTGATTTTTTCAAGAACCTCTTCAGATCTGCATCCTCTGACAACAAGTTTCTCAGAAGACTCAGATATCACAACAAAATTAGAAGGCTTATCCACATAGACGCCGGCTGAGACATACAGCCTCATATTTTTGTTAAAAGGATTTATTACGCCGAAATGAAGTCTCGAGCCCGTCTTGATCATTATTTTTCTAGACGTCTTTTCTGACACCTCTTCATCAATTATTAATATCATAAATTATTTTATAGTAATAATCCTTTTAACATGTTGATGTTATAAGCCTGAGACTTGAGAAATTTTCTAAGTCTAAGATATCTTCTCCCAAGATCTGTTGATAAAAATCTTGGAAGAACAACATAATCTAATGAAGAACCTGTCGCCTCATTAATCTTCATATGTCTAATTAGTCTCTCAAATCTTCCTCCTAAGAGTCCGTCGCCAACAACTGCATAACCTTGTGCAGTCTCTTTAACAAGTTTAGATCCTTCTAAGCCTCTCATAAGATCTACTGGTGCAACATCTTTTAATCTATCTCTCAATATGTTAAAAACCTCATCTCTTCTACCAACTCTCCCAGAAACAAGGATCTCCATAGGATCCTTGACAACAGAAGTCATTGAATAAACAATCTTAACAACAGAGTCTATCATAGATTCAAAACATGTTTTCGCAAGATCATTATCACGGATCTTTCTAAACCATTCTTCTAACGAGAAGATCTTTGTAATAGAGGAACATCCTGATGAAAAGACGTCTGATTTATCAAATCTTTTGATAAATTGAACAATCTCTAGATCTAATGATCCTGAGGTTAGAAACGCCGGACCCGGCATGAGACTTCCCCCCACCCCATCAACAATTCTACCATTTCTAACAGCGATCACAGCATTATATCCATAGCCCATCTCAACATGAATATAATTTACATCTTCATAATCAACATCATGTTTCTCAGAGAGCTCGTGAACACCTAAAACTGTCACAGCAAGCTTATCTGCAGCGCCCATATCAATCTTGTTAATCTTTTTATAGACAGGTATCGTCGGCAGATTTATTACTCCAGGTATGAAAACTCCTTTGACTCTCCTCTTTTTAAACTCATAAACAATCTTAGCCATAGCATCATATATGAAGGCTCCTTCAACACCTTGAGAAGCCAATCTCTTGATCTCCTCTTGATCAGATATTAAAATAAACATGAAAAACCAGTCTATAAAGACGTCCTCAGGGATCTCATCAAGATAAGTGATTTCTACACCATATCCAGAAGGCAGAACGACAAGATCTGATCCTCCAATACTCTCAACAATATCAACAACTTTATAAGGATCTTTAGAAGCCTCTGAGGTATCTATAGAAGCCTCTCCACATACTTCTCCATCACATAATAGACATAAATCAATAGATCTCGACCCAGGATCAATTCCTAAGACCTTTCTCATAAAAGGCCCTGTAAAATATATTATAATTGAATTATAATTAAGTATGAGACAAAACAAAGAAACAATAGATCTAAGGATCCTCGATAAGATCCTAATGAGTAAACCTATAGATAAAAATCATAGATCAACACGATCTCTCTTTTTTCTTTTCTTGAGCCTGTTGTTGCTGTTTAGGTTGTGCAGGTGTTCTCCCAAGGATCTTTGGATACACGAATATTACTTTGGCAACTAATGCGAAAAATCTCAGCTTATGAGAATATTCTATCAGATCTTTTCTCTTACTCTCTATACCCTCTTTCTCAATAAGATCAGCAATCTCATACATCTGTTCTATATCATCCAGAGTATATTCATAAGCATCTTTATCAAGAAGCTGTTTAAGTCTCTCATAAACCTCTTTAGTATAATATTTAGAGGATGAATAAGGTAGTATTGCTCTCACAAGTTTTCTAAGACTTAAAGCCTCTCCAGAAGTAAAGATCTCTTTAGACTCTAAGAGCATTATAAGAGTCTCTGAAAACTGTGTAAAAGCATTCTCAAGTCTCCCGATCCTCTGACTTAACTCATCAAATCTCTTCTCCATAAGCTCAAATCTCCTGTCTATCTCTTGGAATCTTTTATCAATTTCTTGGAATCTTTTGTCTATCTCCTCAAATCTCTTGTCTATAAGCTCAAACCTTTTATCAATAAGCTCAAATCTCTTATTAATCTCACTAAACTTAGTATCTATATAACTAAATTTTTTCCCTAGCCAATAACCTAGAGAAGCTGTTGAGGCTGAGACGCTTGCAACAACTGTTATAACAGTTGCTAACACATCAATCATAGCATTATCCATTAAGATATAGATATCAGCAAAAATATATTTTTAAACAATACGCAAGAACCATTTTTTATCACGAGAGAAGGTAGCTTCATGATATATACAAAATAAATGTGATATAAAGCTGTCCTAGATTATTCATTAGATTATATGATGTCCTCCTAGGATTATATTATTTTTGTGATGAAAATCTGTAGAGGATAAAAATGATTGTTCTTCAGATCGGAGATATACATTGTGACAAGAAGAATCTTAAGAGGCTGGCATCTTTAAAAGAGAGGTTGAGACATGATCTTTTGGCTGTTCATGGAGATGTTGAGTGTGGTGAGGATCTTTTGAATCTTGTGGAAGAGATCGGGGGAGAGATATTGTTTGTCCCAGGCAATATGGATGATGAATATGTCGCCAGATTATATAGTGAGAAAGGTTATAATATTGATGGTGAGATCCGTGAGATAAAAGACTATATATTCATAGGATTGGGAGGATTAGATCTAGATCTGTCTCTTAGAAAGATTAATGAGAAAATCTTAAGGATCGATTTTTCTAAAACAATAGTGTTGTCTCACTATCCACCTTATAACACTAAGACAGATATTGCGTGGAATAGAAGACACATAGGCTCTCAGAGGCTGAGAGATTTTGTCGAGAGATTTCAGCCTAAAATCTTTTTACATGGTCATGTTCATGAGTCTCCAGGGATCGATTTTTTAGGCAGAACATTAGTTGTTAATCCTGGCCCGCTTAAAAATGGCAGATTGGCAATTATATATCCAGACGAAAACAAGGCTGATCTGTTGAGACTAGAGGATATTAAATAATAATGTTTGAAATGATCTTTAGATAGGAGATGTCTCATGACTGTAATAGGTCTGATAGGTCTCGGTAGAGTAGGCTTCAGAGCTCTTAAGATCCTTATTAACAGAAAAGAGCTTTTTATAAAAATTTTTGAGAAAGATCCTTTTAAAAAGAGTCTTGTCTCAGAATATGAGAATATAGAGTTCGTTGAGACAAGATCTTTTGAAGACATTGAGAGACATATGAACGACATAGATCTTTTTATGACAGCTCTGCCATCTAGAGATGCTTTCAAAATTATTATGAGACTTGCTGAGAAATGTGTTGATATAGTAGATGTGTCGTATATATATGAGGATCCTTATGTTCTAGAGAAGATCTTTATGAAATGTGGAAGAACTTATATTCCTGACGCAGGCTTCGCCCCTGGCTATAGCAATCTTTTGGCAGGTTATGCGCAGGATCTTTTCAAAGATATTGAGAGGCTGGAGATATATGTCGGAGGGATCCCTCGTGAGAATATTCCTCCGATCGGCTATGTAGTGACTTGGAGTGCTGAGGATCTTTTGGAGGAGTATTTGAGACCTGCCAGAGTGATATTTGATCAAAAGATTGTATATAAAGATCCTTTGGAACATATTGGTGAGATAGAGATCCCTGGGATAGGAGTTTTTCAATGGTTTTATAGTGATGGTCTCAGAACTCTTCTCAAAAATATAAAAGCTAGAAACATGTTTGAGGCCACATTAAGATGGAGAGGTCATCTTGAGAAAATGAGAATTTTAAAAGATCTTGGGCTTTTATCTAGAGAGAAAATTGTTATTGATAATAATCAGATTGATATGATAAGAATCTTGGCATCAGTATTTGAGAAAAATCTTAAGATAAAGACTGATGATATGGCGATACTATTCATAAGAGCAGTCTCGAGAGATGAGAGAGTATATGAAGAGACTGTCGTCATGTATGGTGATCACGAGGATCCTGCCACAACAAGATTCACAGCAATAGTCTTTGCATCATCTTTAGAGCTTTTAATTGATAAAAGAAGTGAGATAGACCCTGGCATAATGCCTCTGGAGAAGCTTTATAGATATAAAGATTATTATGAAGAGAGAGTATATAGATATCAGCCTAAGAAAGATCTTGTGAAAATAAATAGGAGAATCCTCTAGTCGGCCTCGAATCCTCTGGCTTTCAAAGAGTCTTCTAAAAGCTCTGATCTTGTCATGACAATATTTATTGATGTATATAAAAAGCCTATATATCTCAAAACATTGAATCTTGTCTCAAGACCTCTCGCCTTATAAGAATCAAGCGTCTCCAAAAGATCTGTTAGAAAACTTCTTATCAATGAATATGAGAGTGTTAATATGTTTGTCCCTAGAAAATCTCTTAGATGACTAGGCGGTGTCGATAGATAGAATAAAGCTCCACAACTCATTGTTGAAAAACTGTATAGAAGATTAAACAACACGTTTATATCATATGTTTCTAACAAAAAGTCTATTGATGATATCGTTGCAAAAAACGTGGCCCATATAAATGTTATTGTGGCGACAGTTTTTAATGCTCTTAATATCAATGTCATCATGAGAATATTGACAATTATTATGATGATCTCTAGATAGACCTCTCTGAGTAATATCGTTAATATTACAAATATCATATAAATGATCTTTGGTATAAACATATTCTTTTTATGTAGAAAAGTATTTTTGTTTTGCCAAGTGATCAGCTCATAAACGAAGCTCATCTACAGATCACTCTTCTAGGAGGCACTCCATTTGTCTCCAAAAGATCTTCATCTAAAGATTCTGGTTCTCCAAAGAATTTTATTTCTCCATCTGACAATAAAATCACTTTATCAGGATTTAGAAGATTTATTAGATAAGTATTTACTGAGGAGACGATTATAGTCTTCTCGTATCTTTTCATAAAAATTATTTTTAAAAGATCTTTTATCCCCCAAAGATCTAGAAAGTCGAAAGGCTCATCTAAAAGCCATATCAGCTGATCAGCTATCAACACGCTTGCCAATGAGACTCTCTTAGCTTCTCCACCGCTTAGTGTCAAAGGATCTCTGCTAAAGATCTCTTCAGAAACCAACGTCCTAAGGATCTTTTCATCATAATATTTCTTCCTAAGGATCTTTATTATAAGCATGATCTCTTCTCTCACACTGGGCTCTATAAAGCCGTAGTAAGGGTTCTGCCATACATAGCCTATCAAACTTGAGATCTCTCTTCTTTTCATCTCTCTGATCTCTCTCCCCATCACCTCTATAGATCCCTCGTATTCTCTTATTAATCCTGCCAATGTTTTTAAAAGAGTTGTTTTTCCAGACCCGTTTCTTCCTATGAGAAGATATACTCCTTTATCAATCTCGAGGTTTATCTTTTTCAGAACATATCTTCCTCCCAATGAGACGCTTAGATCTTTTGTTTTTATGATCATTTTCTCAAGCCTTCTCTCCTAAGAATCATGATCCCTAGAGAGATCCCTAATAAGCCTTGTGATATGATGCTTCCAAAAGCTACTCCAGGCACTGAGACCTCTACAGGAGTATTATATATGATATGTAAAAGAAGATAGCCTATGAAGAATGTTGTGACAATAATCTCCTCAGATGCGACGAGGATCAATCCTTTCTTCGATGGATACATCATTCTTCCAATATATAATGCTATTATAGAGTAGATCAGATTTGTGGCTGAGCCTATCAAAACATCATAAAAACCGTATGGAGACACTATGTTAGCTATTAAAGTCCCTAGTGTGAGACCTATCACAGCGTTTATCCCGTATTGAGGAAAATATGGGAGTATGCTGAGAGCATCAGCTATTCTGACCTGCACAGGTCCGAAGCTTATTGGCTGTAGAAGAATTGTCAGTCCTGCGTAGAGTGTTGTGATAAAACTTGCTCTGATAATATTGATCTTTCTATAATAGATCTTTGTAATAATTTTTGTCACCTTCTATCTCTCTCTAAGTTTTCATATTAAGCTTTTCAATAATTATTTAATGAACAAAATATGTGAGGTGTATATATGAGACATGTCTATAACGATATTGGGAAGAGAATTAGATTAAAAAAGATTCTTAGAGATGATAAGGCTCTTATATTCGCATTTGATCATGGTGTTGAACATGGTCCAAAAGATTTTCCTGAGGACAGAATTGATCCTAGAAAGATCATTAGTATTGCAATTGATTCAGGTGTTGACGCCATAATGACAACGCTTGGAATAGCATCATTAACATATGATATATGGGGCGGGAAGATCCCTATGATAATAAAACTCACAGGAAAAACCAGTTTAAGACCGGAGAAAGAAAGGCTTCTACAGAGCGTTTTCGGCTATGTGAGAGAGGCGGTGGCAATCGGAGCTGACGCTGTTGCAGCCACAGTATACTGGGGTAGTGAATACGAAGATGTTATGCTTGATAGATGGTTCAGTATTAGATTGACAGCTGAGAGATATGGTCTTCCAGCTCTTCAGCTAGCTTATCCAAGAGGCTCAGCAATAAAAAATATGTATGATCCAGAGGTTGTGAGATATGGTGTGAGAGCTGCTGTTGAGAGCGGAGCTGATCTTATAAAAACCTATTATACAGGCTCTGAAGAGAGCTTCAGAAGAGTTGTTGAGACAGCAGCTGGAGTGCCTATTCTCATGAGTGGAGGAGCTACTAGAGAGGATCCTGTGGATTTTCTTAGAGACGTCAAATCTGTCATGAGAGCCGGAGCAAACGGTGCTGTTGTCGGCAGAAACATTTTTCAACATAAAGATCCTGGGAACATGATAAAAGCTTTGCTAAAGATTATTCATGAAGATAAAGAAGTTGATGAGGTAGCTCATCTAGTAGAATAAAGACGCTGGATGAACATGATGAACTCTTCAAAATCAATTGATGTCATAACTGTTGGTCACGCTCTGGTTGATATAAGAATAATGGTTAAAGATTTTCCAGGGTCTGACCAGGAGAGTCCTGTGTTGCAACAGAGCTGGGGAGCCGGCGGATCTGCTGTTAATGTTGCTATCGGCGTCAGAAGACTGGGCGCCACCAGCGGGATCATTGCTAAAATAGGTTTTGATAATTTCGGCAGAATAGTTGTTGATGAGCTTATGAGAGAAGGTGTTGATATGAGAGGTCTAAGAATATCTTGGAGAAACACTGGCTTCACGATAGTAGGCATAAACTCTTTGGGAGACATAATAATGTATGGATACAAAGGTGTTGCAGAAGAGCTTGAGCCTGGTGAGATTGATGAAGAGCTTGTAAGCATAGCTAGACACATGCATATAGCTAGTTTGAGAATAGACACTTCACTGAAAGCTGTTGAGATGGCCAAAAGATATGGATTGACTGTCTCGTGGGATCCTGGCAGAGTTCTTTCTATGAAAGGACTGGATGCTCTGAAAGATCTTTTGAAAAAGATTGATATTGTCATGCTGAACGAGCAGGAGGCTTATAATATGACTGGTGAGAAAGACTATACAAAAGCGTCTGAGAAGATAAGATCTGTAGGTCCTAAGATTGTTATCGTAAAACTTGGGAAGGAAGGATCTTATGTGTCAAGCGAGGAGTTCACTGGAAAGATACAGGCTTTCACAGTTGATAAAATTGTCGACACAACAGGAGCTGGAGACGCTTTTGCATCAGGATTTATAGTGAGCATGTTAAGAGGATACAATATAAGAAAAGCAGTTATATATGCAAACGCAACAGCAGCATTAAAAATTACTAGACTAGGGTCTCACGAGATACCTTCTCATGATGAAGTGATAAGATTCATATGGGATAGACTATCATATTTCTAAGCTCAACAAAAGATCGATAGAATCTTATCTTTTTAATAGGTGCAAAAATAATTTAAAATGCAGATGTTTTATATGTTCTCAAAAAATCCCGTGGAGATAACCAGAGAGAAGAAGCTCAGCGTCGAGGAGATATCAGATGCCCTGACGATCTTTCAATTCTATCTTTCAATTCTATAGTAGATCATCTTTTATATGCCGAGACCCGTTTGTTAGCCTTCCGGTTAGGAGTTAATGTTCTCATGATCATCGGGCTGGAGGCAGACATCGGGGCCTCCCCTGGGGTCATCGAGGTGCGCTGATGAAGGCCTAGCCGATGAGTCAGCCTCCAAGCCCTCAAAACATTATACATCTCATCACAGCCACAGATATTCCCATTGAAAGCTTAAAAATATAAATATCACCCGCCCTAAAAGGTGAGGCTTGTTAGGTTGTCAAAGAGCTTGTTAATGATATAGTTGTCTCTCCATATGTCCCAGGCGACAAGGCTATTCTGATGTCTACAGATCCTTCTGTGGCAGAGCTTGTGATATCAATTGATGGATATGTTGATTATCTAGGTCCTGAGGAGGAGGCTTATAAATATAGATTCATAGAGTCTCTGAGCTTGTTGATAAAGGATCCCGGCGGGATCATAGTTTTATCTCAATGATCTTTTTGTTAAAAATTTTTTTGTTTATAAATAATTTTTTCTGGCGATTAAAATGTCTGTGAAAGAAGTTTCGAAAAAAGATATATATGATCTTCTTAAAAAAATTACTGAGCTGGTGGGGCCATCAGGTTATGAAGATGATGTGAGAGGAGTCGTGAAAGATTTTTTGAGTATGTCTGCAGATAATGTTTATATAGATTCCATGGGGAACGTTATTGCTGTGAAAAAAGGATCCAGAGGATCTGGTAGAATAATGCTTGCAGGACACATGGATGAGATAGGATTCTTCGTCTCTCACATAGATGACAAAGGCTTTATAAGAATTCTCCCTATTGGAGGAGTATTTGAGAGAGCACTGATCTTTCAGAGACTTCTTATAAAAACTAGAGAAGGCAAGATATTCAGAGGAGTAATAGGTTTAAAACCTCCTCATCTAGCAAAACCAGAGGAGGCTAGACAAGTTCCGGAGCTGAGAGAATTATTCGTAGACATAGGAGCGAGATCTAGAGATGAGGTTCTTAAGATGGGGATTAAAATAGGTGATGTAGTTGTTTATGACAGAGATCTTGTTCTTCTAAATGAGGATAGAGTAACTGGAAAAGCTATTGATGACAGAGTAGGCGTTGTGACAATGATCAAGGCTTTCGAGCTTATTGAGAAGAATCAGGCTGATGTATATGCGGTGGCAACAGTACAAGAAGAGGTTGGTTTAAAAGGTGCCAGAACAGCAGCCTTCAGCATCTCACCTAACGCCGCTTTAGCTCTAGATGTGACTATTGCAAGCGACATACCTGGTGTAGGAGAACACGAGTGGTATACACAACTTGGCAAAGGACCTGCTATAAAGATTGCCGATGGAAGAGGAGCGACAGGTCTTATAGCTAATAAAGAGATTGTTGACAAACTGATCCAGGTTGCACAACAGCTCTCAATACCATATCAGATAGAAGTTGCCGCTGGAGGAACCACAGACGCCTCTGCCATACAGCTTAATAGAGAAGGAGTTCCAGCAGGCGTGGTCTCTATCCCAGCAAGATATATTCATTCTCCTGTTGAGATGATAGATCTTAACGATGTGGCTAATGCTATAAAGCTTACAAAAGGATTCTGTGAGCTCAGCGATATAGAGTGGCTCAGCAGATTAAAAGGATATACCATAAAATAAATCTCATAAGATCTTTATTTCATCAATATAATAATAGCCCCATCCAGCTTTAAACCATATTTTTCTTCCTCTCACATCAATTTTTCTCCCCTCGAAAAGCGGAGATGATATTACAAAACTCTCATACTCGCCTCCCTCACCAACTGGCGAAAACATATATTTTTTTGATAATCTGATGAGCTCATCAACATCTTCTTTTGAAGAAATTATTCTGCCAACCCATCTCTCATCAAGCCCCATGGCCTGTGCAGCAACGATGATAAAACTGATCTTTAGTTTCTCAACTTCTTCTCTCAAAAGACTCTCCTGATCCATCTGCCAGAGAGGTGCGTAATGGATCAGTCCATGTCTTGATGCTATATCATCTAATATCTTCTTCTGAAAACTGCTTGCCACCACTCCTGAGACAAGATATTTCGCATCAAACATTTCCTTCGCCTCTTTAACAGCATCTGAAAATTCTCTCTTCTCATCTTCTCCAGAGATCTCTTTAGTGTAAATAGGCATATTCATAAGCTGAGCATGTATATCAACCCATCTACTGTTTATAGTATGAAACAACATAAGATCTTCACGTAAAGATCTTATGTTAAGCAGAATAACATCTTTTTTAGAACCTTTCTTCTCAACCCATTTAATAAGAGCTGTATGGCTGTCCTTGCCTCCTGTGTAGAGAACCAACGCCTTGTCCAATTCTAATCCCTTATCAATATCTCAACAACAAGATCCCATGCACAGGCCTCAGCCTTCTGACAGCTCTCCTCAGATCCTGTCGCTATACAATATTCTCTACATATCTCAGCCATTTTTCTCCCAAGATCTGTTGATGATATATCATAGTCAGGCTCTCCTCTGGCGTTTAATAACATAGGCCTCCCCTCATGGATCTTTAGTAATATACATCCTGAACATCCTTTTTTAACAATCTCATCTCTAAGATTTACAACTCCATATCTTTTGATCATTTTCTCAGCCAAATCGTCTGACAAGATGTTTATAACAACAAATCTCCAAGACACAAGGTCTGTCTTCTCAACACAGATGCTTGTTATATATCTTCTCCATATCTCAAGAAATTCTCTTCCTTCCTCAGTTAACACTCCTCCTGCGACAGGATCTATTGTTATAAGATTATTATCTTTAAGTCTCTTAAGAATGTTTCTTGCAGAGCCTTCTCCAATTCTTAAATATTTTGACAACAAGATCCTTCCTAAGGCGCCTTCTCTCTCCACAAGATCTAGTGTTTTCAGAATATGATATATTGAGAAACTAGATCTATCAAGATCTTTTTTTAAAGAAGATAATATCCTCTTAAAATCTCTCATACACATCATGTTAATAATTTATAATAGAAATAATTAAATGAAACATATTATAAGGGCGAATGATCATGTCTAGATATGTTAAGATGGGAGTATCAATTCCTCAAGAGCTTTATGTAGAGATAGATAAGATCATGAGTAGAATGGGGATCAGAAATAGGTCAAGATTTATTCAAATGATCATTAGAGAACATATATTGTCATATTATATGACTTATGAGAGAAATCTAGAGGTTATAGGTATAATAGCTGTATACTACGATCATACTAAGAAAGATCTTGACAGACTTCTTATTGATGTTCAACATGATTTTCTAGATATAATAATCTCACTACAACATATTCATGTTACAAAAAGATTTTGTGTTGAGATGATAAGTGTGAGAGGATCATTATCACGCGTCGAAGAGCTTTTGAAAAAAATAGGTGAGCTAGAGATCACACATTTAAAATATATATTGTTTCCAGTAATTGATAAAACATGATCATTACTAAGATCTTTTTATTAATCTCTCGATCCTCTTCTTAGGCAATGTTCTCACAGGCTTCTCAGGCAAGATCCCTTGAGGTCTCAACAACACTACTAAAACTATTGTGAGACCAACCAATATATATTCGAGTCTTGCAGGCTGTATATATTGTGTTATTGGGATATAATCTTTATACATTATTATCAAGGTTCTTAATGTTGAGAATAGAAATACTCCTAATACGATGCCAAGATTGTTTCCTGTGCCGCCCAACATCATGTATGCCCATGGATAAAATGTCCATAAAAGTCTTGTGTATGTTATCGCCTTGAAACTTAAAGAGTATAAAGCCCATAAAGCTCCTCCAATAGCGGATATTGCTCCGCCTATTATGAGAGTTTGTGCTCTCAGCCTGACAATATCCTTACCATAGACACGTGAGGCTGTCTCAGAGTCTCTAGAGGCTCTGAGAGCTCTTCCAAATGGTGAGTTTGTAAGTCTCTCGATATAAATATATATTAAGAGAGCCATGAATAATATGAAGCCTATGGCAACATATTGACGATATTCTCCGGTGAATCTGAATGGATCTATTATGTTGACGCCCACCGTCCCGCCTGCAATAGGCTCATAATTCCAGAAGATTATTTGTGCAATATCTCCAAATGCTAACAATGTTATTCCTAGATAAGCTTCTTTAAGTCTCAGAGCTGGGTAAGCAGTTAGATAGCCTATGACGCCTCCGACTAATCCTGCTAAAACAAGTGTTAGTATCAATATTGATATTGATAGAAGCGGGTTGGCGGCTAACACGCTGTTTATTGCAGAAACAATCTTGAAGTTCTCATACCCCACATACTCTAGTCCTGCTGGATAGCCTAGATACAGAGCAACTATTCTTCCTATGACTCCTCCAACGATCACAGCTCCTATCAATACTGTGAGTACGCGACCAAACTGTGGAATGCCTAGATATCCCACCTCGAGATTCAGACTTAGAGTCACTATGACGCCTATGCCAAAGTTTAGTATGATCTGTAGAATTAATAGAAGAAGTTCCTGAGGGATCTCTAGCATAAGATCACCTCAATAAAGATTTTATTGAGCTATATATTCTAGACCAGTTTATTGCCGCCAGCCCTTCTGGCTTCAAAAGTAATGTTGCAACCATTATCGCAAGAGGTATGGCCGGTCTGTAAGTAGTTATCCAAGTCCCCACATATAATGAGAGCAAATATGTTCCTATATACTCTCCCATGCCAATTAAAAGACCTCCTAACAGGCTTCCAAATATTGAGTATAATCCTCCTACTATAGATCCTGTGAAAAATGTGACTATATAATCCATCCCAACCTTGTCATAGCCGGCCATTGTGAGACTGAGCAGTCCACCGCTTAATCCTGCTAGAAAACCTCCTATCACCCATGCAAGAAGATATATGACGTCAGTGTTGATGCCTAGAAGACCTGCCAGACTGGGGTTCTCTATAGATGCTCTCATAGCAATACCTATTCTAGTTCTTGTCAGAAACAGATGTAGAAGTATTATGACTGTTATCATGACCAGAGGAGCAACTAGACCTATTCCTCTATATCCAGCTCCTCCCACAGGTATTATAAAGTCGTATAGCTCAAGATAGAATTGTGTCGCATATATCTTGTATTGTGTCAACAGATAATCTATGTATGCCCCTAGAAATCCGAAGTATATAAGGTCTACACCTAATGTTGACATCATAAGAGTTATCTCACCAACTCCAGCCTTGATCAAAGGTCTGTTGACGCCTAGATAAAGAATTACTCCTAGAAATGCTGAGAATAATCCTGCGAACAATATATAATAATATGGAGATCCTCCTAAGAAGCTCTGCATAGTAAAAACAATATAGAAGCCCCATGTGACCATTGTTGCATGAGCAAAATTGAATGTTCTTGTAGTACTATATATAAGTGTTATAGATGCTGCACCAATAGCAATGCCGCTTGAGTAGGCCAATGTTTTTGCAATAAGATCCAACACTTTTATCAGCCTCACAATATCTGATTTCAACAACATTTATATATTATAATAATTTGATTAATAAGCTGAGAAAAAATATATATTCTTCTAACAATATTTTATAGCGATGGTGATTAGATGAATAGAACACTCTATGTTGTATTATCAATAGTTTTATTAATAATAGGTTTGGTAGGAGGATATTTCTGGGGGCTAACAGCAGCTCCTGTGACTGTTAAAACATTTACTGTTCCAACAACTGTCACAGTCGCTCCAGGAGCCGCACCTCCAGCAACATTAACAGTAACAGCACCTCCAGTAACTATAACAGCTCCTGGAGCAGCCCCTACACTCTCAGGAGAGATTCCTATTGGAATAACTATTCCGTTGACAGGCGTCTTATCAACATTCGGTGCTCAATATAGAGTTGTTGCTGAGAAGGCTGCTGATGAGATAAATGCTTATCTAGCCTCTCTAGGGAGACCTTGGAGAATAAAGCTTATTATAGAAGATACTGCAACAGATCCTAAGACGGCACTAGATAAAGTGATGGCTTTACATGCAAGAGGTGTGAAAGTGTTTATAGGAATAGCATCTAGTGCCGAAGTAGCTGAGGTGAAACAATATGCTGATGCTAATAAACTTCTTGTGATATCTCCTTCATCAACTTCTCCAGCTCTGGCTATTCCTGATATGATCCTTAGATATACTCCAAACGATCTTTATCAAGGCAAGGCTATAGCAAAAATATTATGGGTAAGAGGAGTTAGATATGTAGTCCCCATGTGGAGAGGAGATACTTGGGGAGACGGTCTCGAGAAGGCTGTGGAAGACAATTTCAACAAGATATGTCAGGCAACAGGAGGAGGCTGTGGAGTTCTTCAGGGGATAAGATATGATCCTAAGGCTGTGGAGTTCTCAGTAGAGGTCAGCAGATTAGCAAGTATTGTTCAAGACGCTGTAAATAGATATGGCAAAGATAAGGTAGGTGTTCTCTTAATAAGTTTTGAAGAGGCGAAAGGTATTTTTGCGGCTGCCAAGGGCCAGCCTATCTTAGGAGAAGTTGTATGGCAAGGATCTGATGGAACTGCAGCTATATCACCTCTACTAGATCCTGCTGTCGCAGATTTTGTTGTTAAAGTAAAGTTTTACAATACTATGGCAAGCCCAGGAGTATCTCCATATACTGAGAAAGTGAGAAAATGGGTTAGAGATGCATTAGGTCAGGAGCCTATGGGATACACATATTTCGTATATGATGCTTTATGGACTGTGGCATTGGCGATAGATTTAATAGGCAAATATGATGGTGAAGCTATCAAAAACGCTCTGCCACTAGTATTACAACATTATATAGGTGCATCAGGTTATATACAACTTGATGAGAATGGCGACAGAGCTCTCGGAGACTATGATATATGGGCTGTGGTGTATAAAGACGGCAAATATTCATGGGCTGTGATAGGATTATACAAAGGATTGACAGACAGTGTAGAGTGGTATACATAAATAATTTGAATAAATAAATTCTTTTTTATATTTGATACACATTAATTGTTGGGTGTTTAAATGTCTTTGACTATAGATCCTGGGGTTATTTTAGAGTCAAGAGATCTTACGAAGAGATTCGGAGGTCTTGTCGCTGTTAACAAGGCGAATATTAAGGTGTGGAGAAATAAGATGACGCTTATCATAGGTCCTAATGGTGCTGGAAAAACTACTTTCGTGAATTTATGTACAGGTGTTCTTCGTCCTGATGAGGGGAGGATATTGTTTGATCCTTATGGAAAAGGCGTTGCAATAGATATAACTGATAAACCTTCTCACGAGAGGTTTAGATTAGGCATGGCAAGAACATTTCAGATTCCACAGCCTTTTCTCTCATTGACAGTGTTAGACAATGTCTTGATCTCTCTCAGGAATCGTGGTGAGAATCCTTTTTATGCACCTTTTAAAAAGTTATGGGGTAGAGAAGAAGAGGAGAATATTGAGAAAGCATTTAAAATATTAAAAGATGTCGGCCTAGACAAATATTGGGATCTTGAGGCTAAAAGTCTTGGCGCAGGACAGCTTAAGATGCTTGAACTTGCAAGAGCATTGGCTACTGGAGCAAAACTTATAATACTGGATGAGCCTATCGGTGGAACAGATCCTGCTTATGCAAATGATATATTTAAACAGATTAGAAGACTTAGAGAGACTACAGACTTGAGCTTTCTAATTATTGAACATAGAATTGATATTGCCATACCCTTTGTAGATTATGTATATGCTATGGATAGAGGAAGAGTTATTGCTGAGGGAGATCCTAATAGCGTGATTAATAATCCACAGGTGATAGAAGTATATATCGGATAGGTGTTTAACATGCCCATATTATATACTAAAAAGATCTTCTCAGGCTATGGAGATCTAAGGGTCTTATTCAATATAAACTTCTCAGCTGAAGACAAAAAGATCACTGTCGTCGTAGGTCCTAACGGTGCTGGAAAAACCACTCTACTTAACACTATAACAGGCGTAGCAACTATTCATTCTGGAGAAGTAGTCTTCAAAAACAGAAGATTAAACGGGATGCCGCCATACTCAATTGCTAGAATGGGGATAGCATATGTGCCTCAGATGGGGAACATATTCTCAAATCTGACTGTAGAGGAGAATCTAAGGCTCTCAGGATATTTTCTCTCAGAAAATGAGCTGCTTGACAGATTAGAATATGTGTACTCTATGTTTCCAGTGTTAAAAGAGTTCAGATCTAGAAGAGCCGGAACATTAAGTGGTGGTGAGAGAAGAATGCTTGCCATAGGCCTGGGCCTGATGAGAAAGCCTGAAGTGATGCTTTTAGATGAGGTGACAACAGATCTTGCCCCGAAGATTGTTAAGAAAGTTCTTGAGACAGTAGTGAGATTAAGAGACGAGGCTAAGCTCACAATAGTATTAGTAGAGCAACATGCTGCAAGAGCTCTTCAGATAGGAGACAAAGCGTATCTACTGGTGAGCGGCTCAATAAGATATGAAGGAGATCCTCAGGAGCTTCTTAGACATCCAGAGTTTTCTAAGTTGTATCTAGGGATCTCATGAAGAGAATTCTCTACAGAATCTTGCGTCGCTAATTTGTTCACATAATTCTTTTACAACACCTTTATGAATACTCTCTATAGAAAGTATCTGTGACAATGATAATCTCTTAAGATCCTCAATATTTCTCACTCCATGATTATATAATGCTCTCGCTCTAACCCTGCCGATACCTCTCAACTGAACAAGCTCTAACAACTCTCTCTTGACTCCTGTCTCAAGTCTTTTAGAAAGCTCATCAAATATCTTTGAATATCTCTTAAACTCTGTCTCAGCCAACACTTTTGATAATGCATATGAGATCCATGTCGCAGTCTCAATGGCAACCCTCAGATCTCCCAGCTGAATATTTGTTTTAGACATTATACTGTCTTCATCATACTCCTCGATCCACATGTTGAGAGCCTTAGCATATACATAGCCTGTCATATAAAGATCTTCATCAAGATCATCTGGAACCAGAGGTATCATTCCTCTGTCAAGCATCTCATAGACTTCTGTGGCAAGAACTTCTTTCTTAATTCTACGAGTTATGTTTCTGAGAAAATCAGGTGTCAATGTTATCAGATGAAGATAAAATAGCTCGTCGACTCCGGCGGTGTCAGAGTCTCTTAAAATATCAAATGTTCTCACGGCCGTCAAAGGATCGATGTATAGACTAGATACTAATCTTCCTAGTCTCGTCGCCTCTATATAGCTATCGTCTTTAACAATGATCATCTCATAACTTGATAAAAGTCTAAGGATTCTTCCCACAGATCTTTTCCAGAAAGATTTTGTCGCAATCTCTCTCATATTCTTATAAGAATAGAATGTGTTCATCATGAAATCTATTATGCTATTAACATCATGAGCATAACCTGAGGCGAGCAGAGCCAGTATATGTATTCTCAGAGCTCTCTCATTGTTCAATGCTGAGTAGATATCCTCAGGTCTAGAGCTTATATATCTCACTGCTGTGTCGGGATCCATGTCTGCGATCACAACTTCTCCATAAGGATCATACTGAGGCCTTCCGGCTCTTCCAGCCATCTGTTTATACTCTAATATTGATATAGGCTCGTAATAACCTTTCTCATAACGATGTGTGTATATTATTACTCTTCTGGCAGGAAGATTCACTCCAGCAGCTAAAGTAGGTGTTGCAACAACTATTCTAAGGATCTTCTCTCTAAAACCTTTCTCAATAATTTTCCTAGCCTCAGGAGAGAGACCTGCATGATGAAATGATACTCCTCTCAGAAACAGTTTTGATAACAACTCTCTCTCTATCCTTGAGGAGACATTCTCATTCAAAAGATCTATAAGCTCTTTAGTTTTGCCACTATATCTACTTAACAAAAGACTCATCTCAGAAGCAATTTTAGAAGCAGTATTCTCAACATCTCTTCTAGACTGTTTAAAAACAAGGATCTGATAGTCGTCTCTAACAGCTTTAGAGACTGAGTGACTTATAAGATCTCCTGCAACATCTTCTTGAGAGCCGTTCTCAAAAAATATTTTGCTCTTCTTCTTATCATAATACCCCTGGATCAGTGGCACAGGTCTCCAGTCGCATTCTATAGTCTCAGCGTTAAGCCATCCGCCTATGTCCTCTGGATTTCCTATTGTGGCGCTCAAACCAATTATTTGCCAGCTGTTTTTAAGAGCTCTGGAAAGGATCATCTCAATGACAGGTCCTCTCTCGTCATCACCTAAGACATGGATCTCATCAACAACTATTGCGCTAACATCTCTAAGCCATGAAGGTCTCTGTCTCATTATTGCATCAAGTCTCTCATATGTTGTCACTAAAACATCATATCTCTTAAGATCTTCACTTGGACTATCATAATCACCTGTGCTTATACCTATTTTAGCTCCTAAACCTCTGAAATGATCTATAAGATCTTCGTATTTCTCAGTTGCAAGAGCTTTTAAGGGGGTAGTATATATTCCTTTGAAGCCGTTGAGAAAAAC
The DNA here is from genome assembly GCA_009903825.1 of Desulfurococcales archaeon. Lineage (GTDB taxonomy): Archaea > Thermoproteota > Thermoprotei_A > Sulfolobales > AG1 > WYEN01. The sequence continues at coordinate 28,935 of WYEN01000116.1, read as the reverse complement.
ATTCATAAGAGCCATATAAGCTATGAGACTTTTACCACTTGCAGTAGGTGTTGAGACAATGATATTCCTGTTTTTGAAAAGTCCTCTTGATACAGCCTCCGCCTGTGGAGGAGTGAGATATTTATATCTCTCTCTCAAAAGATCTTTTATCTTCTGAGGCATAGGAACAAGATCTATGTCGACAGGCTGTCTAGGACATTCTCCTTCTCTACTCATCTCACTCACATTCTTCTCTGAAAAAGCTTTGTCTTAACAATTATATAACTTCTACCACTAATATTCATAGGAGATCTTTATGAAGAAATATTCTGAAGAAGAGATCATGAGAATGAGAAGAGCTGTCTCAAGAGAGGTGCTTAAGATCATTGAAGATGAAAAGCCTGAGACGATAGGTCTTGGAAGCGGAGGCACCGTAAAGATCTTTATTGAGGAGCTTCCACAAGATCTTTTGAGAAAAAAATGTTTTATATCAACTAGCATAGACACCTCAATAGCCTTGAGAAACAGAGGAGCGAGATGTATAGAAGATCTTTTCTCGCCTGAGAGAATAGATCTTTATGTAGATAGTGCTGATGAGATTGATCGTGATGGAAATCTTTTGAAAGGTGGTGGAGGAGCATTATTTAGAGAGAAGATCGTTATGTATAGCTCAGATCTTAAGATAATAATTGCTGACGAGACAAAACTAGTGAGCTTCTTAGGTGAAAAAGGATTTCTACCTATAGAGATAGTCCCCTACGCATATAATTATGTGAGAAACAGATTAAAAATGATGGGTCTAGAGATAAAGATCAGAACTGGAGGCGGAAAACTAGGACCTGTGATTAGTGATAATGGAAATTTTATTGCTGACATAATATTGAGAGAGCCTATAAAAGATCCTGAGAAAACAGATCTTATGATAAGATCTGTTGAAGGAGTTGTCGCAACAGGAATATTCCCATATAAAGACTATAAGATCTTTATAGGAGAAGCTGGCGGAAGGATCTTACGTCTTAAATAATTATCTGTTTCTAGAGATCTCTCTGAATCTTATGTGTTCATTCAATGAGTATTTAACACAATTTCTGATCCCTTCTCTAGGGATCATCTCTCTACATCTATCTATAGATATGATCGATTCTTCACTGATGAACTCTTCGAGAGTCTGCACATTTTTGGTATGAAGATTATTATCAAGAAGACAGTATGGACCTGCGTATCTAAATAGTCTCGGATGGATCTTTATGAGCTCGTCTCTTAACATCCATGCGACAAGTCTGATCTCTTTCTGAGCATGTGTACACATTCTAAGCCCTAGGAAATGTAGTATCTCTCTTGCATTCATAGTCACCACGATCTTTGTTGCAATAGCCTGTGGAAGAATATATCTAGCCTCCTCACGTTCTAAACCTCTTCTCCTAAGATCCCAGTATGATTCAACTGCTTTAGCATATTGATATGCTGTAAAATATTTTGTATCAAGATCCCAGTCAGGATCTATAAAAAATATATCTGAGATCTTCTCAAGATCTTTGGAAGACCTGTTTAACAATCTCTCAGCAAGATCTCTCCAATAGCCAGGATCCTCAGGCTGTAGAAGCTTGTCATTATATCTCTGAGAAAGCTGTGTGTACGAGGCGATCCTATGTCTAACAAGCTGATGACTACATACTCTTGAACATACGATCTCGAAGGTGTATACAGAATGTTCCCATGGAGATAGATGACCTCTTTTCAAAGTCTCTCTAATCCATATATCAACTTCTTCATCACTCATCTTAGAATCGATCTCTTCAATATCTTTAGAAGACAAAGATCTTTTCGAAGATATTGCTACGAGACGATCCCCATCCTCTGTATAGCTTATGACTCTTACTCTAGGAAGCATTATATCCACATTAAAAAAGCTTGTATAAAAAATAACTCTTTAAAAAAATAGGTATAAAAAACTTTTTAAATAGGAGACCACTTGATTCCGTATTGACTCTTCCACTCCTCAAACTCTTTCTTCAGATCACCTGATAACGGCCCAGATAATCTATACCAGCCGGCTTTCGACTTGGCAGACTCAGGTGCCTGAGAACTCTGCCATATACAATTCACAGGACATACCTTCACACATTCAAAATCGCTGGTACATTTATCCCATATCAGACGTGCCTTCCCATTTTCATCAAGCTCCAGAGCCTGCCCAGGACACACAGCAACACATGCTCCACAGCTTATACATGCATCTTGATCTATTACAACGCTCTCTTTCGCCATAACATCACCAGTATAATATGTTTATTTCAAATATTTAAGCATATATACAAAATTTTTGAATATAAATTAGATTATCTATGATATCAAATAAATAGATGACCCTATCAACTGTATAAATCTATAGAAATCTCTTCTAAATCTGAAGAGGCCGATCCCGGCTTGCCAAGGCTGCGAGTCCTTGCGGACCTCACAGCCTTGACAACGCGGCCGGCTTAACTTCCGGGTTCGATATGAGTCCGGGTGTTGCCCGGCCGCTATGGCCGGGTCGGCCATTTATAATGTTGATTTTCTCAGCTTTTAAATTTTATTGTATTCTCTTCTCATATCTCTTGATATATTTTAATGCTCTGCTCAGATTTCCTGTCAATCTGAGAGGTATAAATGATGCTGGTGTGTCTTTTATATCTCTTATTCTTGTGAACGCCAGTAATACTGTGTCTATGTCTGTAGATATTATTCTTATTATCCCATATCTAGTCTCCTGATCATATCTTATCAGCTTCACTCTGCTATCGATAAGTCCTGAGAGTCCTAGAAATCTTCTCATATAATCATCTAGAAAGCTTCTGAAAGTCTCGAAATCAGGAGATCCTCCTATGGTGTATAATTTGAATACTAGATATCTTTTTCTAGGTTTTCTCTCTTTTTTCAATAATCATCTCCTCAACAAATTTTTTGTTCCATCTCTCTAGAAGAGTATACCACGAGTATGTGAGAGATCCTCTTACGCCAGTTATATATCTCTCTAACAATCTCATAGAGCCTGGTGAGAAAAGTTCTTCAAATCTTCTCGCTCCAGATGATAATATTACGTCAACACCATTTATCAAAGCTTTTCTCACACAATATTTTATATATCTTAGATATCTAGGGAACAACTCTTCATCTAATAATGGTCTCGCAAGAATCTCTAGAGACGCTGATCCTCCTCTCATAGCCTCGATCTGTTCGTCAGAACAATATTCATAATTCTCCTCGTCTATTAATATCGTGAATGTCAAACGGATCTTTCCTCCTCTTCTCATAGAATTCTTGTCTAAAGGTCTGAAAACTATTAGATCCTTGATTTTATGACTGATCTGGTCTGCATCCTCTATATATAATCTTTTTATTGTTATAAGATCTCTCTCTCTCAGAAGATTATTATAAGCGTCAAAAATCTCGTCTTTAAGACCTACAACTCGTATTCTATTTCTCGAGATAAACTCTATCATGTTTTCATCAAGTCTCTCTATATAAAGATCTGCCCAACGAATCATCTTATACTCACTTTTTGATAAGACTTCTCAGATAATTATCAAGATCTTTAATATTTTTTGCTCCTGATATTCCAACAGCTATTCTTATTATATCATCATCAAAGCCTATGCTTACCTCTCCTTTATATGCATCTTGTTTAGATAATCTTATGAATAATTTTCTTGTCGAAGGATCGTATCTATCTTCTAATGAGAGAAGAAGGATCTCTTTTTCTGAGCTGCTTAATCTATTCAATATATATGAGAGGATTTTCTCAGCATCATTATTCTCAATTTTTATTCTATAGATCCTTATAGGATCTTTGTAATGACCATATGTGTCTGTATACTCAATTCTCTCTCTAATAATTCCCCTAAGATCTTCTGGCAGTATATTTAAGATCGCTATTAAGACTTTCTCAGGATCTTCTGTCGCGTGAGCTATACTTGATATCTCAATATTTATAGCCTTGATCTTTCTCATAGAAACGTCTCATCAAATAACTTATATTTATCAGAGCAATAATTTATTTCAGATGATGACCGCTCGCCGTGTGAATAATGATCGGATGAACCTCCTCTGATCATACGGTCTTCAGATATGGTAGCGAAGGTCTCTTGCTTAATAGATGAGGCATGCCCAGATCAGTCTTTGGATAATCATTCTGTTTCTCTTCAAGGATCTTTAGAAACTCCTCTAGTTTATAAGTTCTCTGAATGCCGCTCTCTCTTTCTCTAACAGTTATAGTGTCTGTAGCCACTTCTCTCTCGCCTATGAAGACTGTGTAGTAGACCCATTCTATTCCAGCATCTCTCATTTTTTTAGCAAGCGTCTCATCACGATCATCTATATCAACTCTGTAGCCTCTCTCAGCTATTGCCCTATAGATCTTCTCAGCATGATCAAGATAGCTTTTAGACACAGGAATAATTCTTATCTGAATAGGAGATGCCCAGAATGGTAGTGATGGTGTGAGACCTTCTCTCTCTTTTAATGCTGCAGTGTCAAACAACATGTATATATATCTCTCTAGACTGCCTATGATAGCTGTGTGAATAATGATTGGATGTCTCTCAACCCCGTTTTCATCAACATATTTAATGCCGAACCTTTTTGCATTGCCAACATCTATCTGAAAAGTAGCTATCTCTCTAGGTTTTCCAGCAGAATCTATTATGTTATACTCGATATTTATAACCCAATAATATATGTCGTCAGGAACAACAGTTATAAGAGCCGGTCTGCCGTCTCTTCTCACAAGCTCTCTGAGATACTCAATCTCTTCCTCCAAGAATCTTTTTGTCACATTTATTATAGCAACATAATCTCTGCCAAGCTTCTTAGCCTCTTCAAAAATCTTGTCTCTGACTAGAAGACCTATTCTCTTGGCCTCCTCAAGATCTCTGGTTAATATATGAAGATCTGGCATAAAGAATCTTCTCAATCTAAATCCTAGAATAAGCTCTCCTCTCTGTTCATATCTATAGCTGTCAGCAACTTCAAACATTCCCATAGGAAGATCTTTATAACTGATCACCCAGTCTTTTAAAATAGCAAATTGTTGATGACAGGCGGCGTATCTCATTACTAAAGAGGATCCCTCCATAGAGACCTCGTAAAGTCTGTCTCCAAATAGATCAGCATGTTCTTTGACTGCAGGAACATTAAGATCAAACATGTTAGTGCCTTTGACCCGAAACACTGGAATACCTAATGAGTTGACAACTTTCCAAGAATATTCTGAGACGACCTCTAAGATTGTTGCTGCATGAGGCTCATATCTCATGTGGCCATGATCAGAATACTTCTCCCATTCAAAACCAAATTTCTCCATATACTCAGCTCCTCTAGGTCTCGTCTTCTCAAGTTCTCTCTTAAAAACCTCTTTCTCGACAAGAGCTTTCAGATAAGGATCTTTATAATCATATTGATAAGGATCATATAGTTGACCATCTAGATCTAGTATAAGAAAACTTTTCTGAACAATCTGTCTCCTCCTCTCCTCAGGTTTTATAGTTCTCGAAAGCTCTGCAAGAGGATGACCATAGTTTTTAAGATTAAACTCTTTATACCATCCAAATGGCGCTCTGAAAACTTTTACGCCAGACTTCTCAAGCTCTTCACCAAGTCTTCTTAATATAGATATAGCATCTTTTGGAGAGGCAAGTTCAGAGGATAAATGAGCATACGGATATAATAATACTGCTGATGAGCCTACAGTATCATGATGTCTCTTGATCTCTGAGGCTGCTCTCTCAATTATAGAAGGATCTTTATAATCATCTTTCTCAACTGTTATAAACGCGACTATGATATTAGAGAATTTATTCTCCATAGGAACATCTTCCTCACGGATCTCTAGTGCAGGCTCTCTAGCTTTGTAACTGAACTCTTCAGCATGTATTAATAGTATTCTCAATATACTCAGCCTATGAAGATATTTTAAGAAGAAATATATAGCTTATATTATTTGGCAAGATCATGATGCTACATAAATATATTTTAGTATAAAAAATATTTTTAGAGATTAGAATGTATCTGATCCCTAGGAAACTTAAAGATCTTGGTGCAGGCACTAGAGTTCCTAACTATATCTTTGTCATAATAGAGGTTTCGGCAGGATCTGATGTTGAATATATATATGATGAAGATCTTGATCTTATTGTTGTTAACAAGGTTCTCAGGCCTCCGCTTAGATATTCATTTAACAGAGGCTTCATACCTGGGACAAGAGATGTTAATGGAGAACTTCTTAGATCTATAGTATTGTCTGAACATTCTTTCGAGCCAGGTTCTTTGGTGGAGTCTAAGCCACTCGGGGTTTTAAACATACAGACAAAAGATCTTTCTATAGAGGAGGTGGTCTCAGTTCCTCATGAGAGAATAGATCCTGTTTATGGAAGATATAAAGATATAAATGATCTTTCGAAAGATCTGATTCATAAGATAACAGATTTTATAAACAGATATTATGGTGAGCAAAGATCTGTTGGAGACGAGATCATGATAAACTGGAGGACCTCTGAATATGCTAAAGAGAAAATACTTGAGTCTGTGAAAAGAGCGTCTTTAGAGAGAAGATCATAGATCAAAAGTTTATAAATTTTTAAAAACAATTAGTTAGATACATGTGATAATCATGAGATATCAAGAGATTTTCAAAGATGTGGCGAGAGCCTCCTGCATAGATGAGTATAGAGATCATATGATCTATAGAGCTCTCTCAGAGTCTAGATTTGTATCTGAGAATATGAGAAGAAAACTTGAGGAGATGGCTGATCAAGAGAAGAGACATCACGACTTCTGGAAGAGATATACAGACAAGTGTGAGATCAATAGTCTAAGGCTTTCAATAGAGATTCTTCTAATAAAAATCCTTATGATCATCATGGGAGTGACTTTCGTTATAAAATTTTTTGAGAGACATGAGAAGGAGGTGATAAAGATCTATAGAAGATATATTGATCATATTGATGAGAGCGATAGAGAGTATTATAATAAGATGATCTCTGAGGAGGAGGCTCACGAAGATTCTTTAGTTAATCAACTTGAGGAGGGAAGAATAAAATATCTAGGCTTCACAGTGTTGGGATTATCAGATGCTTTAATAGAGATAGCAGGAATACACGCAGGAACATTAGGCGTATACTCAGACACTGTGAAAGCAGGTTTAGCAGGACTGGTGGCCGGCGTGGCGGCATCGATAGCAATGGCGTCTGCAGCATATGCACAAGCTAAACAGCTCACTGGCGTTGGAAGACCTTCTACAGCAGCATTATATACAGGCATAGCATATCTATTCACAGCATTTGTTCTTGCACTACCATATTTTCTCATACATGACATATTGATTGCACTATTGATCTCGTTAGGCTTCTCAATACTGATCCTTGCATATATATCGTTATACTCTATGGTTTTGTTTGAGAAGAGCTTCTCAAAAGAGCTTGGCGAGACTACGCTTATAATATTTGGAGCAACAATAACATTGTATCTATTCGGAGAATTTGTAAGAAGATTCTTAGGACTACAGTTATGATTAGCTGCCTAATATTTATATACATAATTATCTGAACATTTTTATATAGATCAACGGTTTATAATGTTTATTGTCTGAGCCATAAATTTATGGCTGCGAGCGTCCTCAGGTAGATAATTGTCTTATCAGACTATCTTTTTAAGCATCTTCAGATATATTCATTGGTACAGCAAATTGCCAAAGATCAATGTTTATATAGTTTGTTATAATAATGAAGTTATTGAAGAGGTGGAGAGAACATTATCTCAGTTTGGTAGAATAGTTGAGAAGAATGTGAGTAGAATAGTTCCTCAGTTCTATTATTATAGACTTGAGACTTCTGATAAAGAAGATGTTGAGAAAGCTTTGAAGAATTATCTTGAGAAAGACTTGATCTCATGGTATAAGATTGAGGAGACCTTCGGGTGAGAAATAGATGGGCTATGTATTCTCTGAGAAATATGATCCTCATGAGGTTGAGAGATGGGCTAAAGATTTTTGGGAGAAGAATAATATCTATGAGAAGCTTAAAAATATGTGCATAGAGAGATCTAAGAGATATTATTTTATTGACGGACCTCCATATCCTAGCTCACCATCTATTCATCCAGGTACTGCTTGGAACAAGATTTTGAAAGATTCTTATCTGAGATTCTGGAGATTGAGAGGATATAATGTTCATGATGTCCCAGGCTATGATATGCATGGTCTGCCAATTGAACATCAGGTTGAGAAGATTCTTGGGATAACAAGTAAGAAAGAGATCATAAGTAGAGTAGGGATTCAGAATTTTGTTGAGAAATGTCGTGAGTTTGTTACTCAGAACGCTGTGAGTATGACAAAGATTTTTAAAGATCTAGGGGTTTTCATGGACTGGTCTAATCCATATATGACTATTAAAAACGAGTATATTGAGGAGGCTTGGAAACTTATTAAAAAAGCTGATGAGAAAGGTCTTCTAGAGAGAGAGCTTAGAGTAGTTCATTGGTGTCCTCGTTGTGAGACTGTGTTGGCTGATTATGAGGTCTCTCAGGAATATAAAGATCTTGAGGATCCATCTATATATGTCATGATGCCTGTCAAAAATAGAGAGAATGAGTATCTCGTCATATGGACCACAACCCCATGGACTCTGCCTGCGAACATCTTCATAATGGCGAGAGGATCTGCTGACTATGTGAGAGTGAAAATTGATGGAAAGATCCTTATAATGGCTGAGGCATTATATAGAGACGTTCTGAGAAAAGCTGGGATAAAAAGTTTTCAGATTGTTGAAGTGGTGAAAGGAAAAGATCTTGAGGGTCTAGAATATACTCATCCATTAAAAGATCTTATACCTATACAAGAGGAGCTTGATAAATATCATAAAGTTGTTATTGCTGATGAATATGTCAGTCTATCAGAAGGAACCGGACTTGTTCATGCAGCTCCTGGTCATGGTGCTGAAGATTTTGAAGTTGCCAGAAGACATGGGATCCCTGTTTATTCATTAATAGATGACAGCGGCAGATTCATAGATCTTGCTGGTAAATATGCTGGCAAACCTGCTAGAGAAGCTAACAAAGAGATCATAGAGGATCTTAGAAATAGAGGAGCTCTTCTTCATGAAGAGAAGATTGTTCATAGATACCCATTGTGTTGGAGATGTAAGACTCCTCTGTTGTTAAGAGCGACACCTCAGTGGGTTATTAAAGTGTCTAAACTTCGTGACAAAATGCTCAGAGAGATAGAGAAGATCAGATGGATACCTAGATGGGCTTATGAAAGAACATATTCTCTAGTCTCAGATCTTCAGGACTGGGTGATCTCTAGACAGAGGTTCTGGGGAACTCCTCTCCCAATATGGATATGTACGTCATGTGGACATAAGATTGTCGTGGGATCTGTTGAGGAGCTCAAGAGATATTCTCCCAACAAGATTCCTGAGGATCTTCATAGACCATGGATTGATGAGGTTGTTCTTAGATGCCCTAGATGTGGAGGCGTCATGAAGAGAGTTGAGGATGTCGCTGATGTATGGCTAGACTCTGGAGTTGCATTCTATGCCTCTTTAGGAAGAGGCGGAGGAGAGATCTTTGATAAAGAAGTTGGAGAGATCGATATGATTGTTGAAGGACATGACCAGACTAGAGGATGGTTCTTCAGCACCATAAGATCTGGGCTGATAATGTTTGATAGAAAACCTGTTAAAACCATAGTATCTCACGGCTTCATGCTTGATGAGAAGGGTAGAGAGATGCATAAATCTCTTGGAAACTTTGTTGAGGTTCCAGTGATAATTGAGAAAGTAGGTAGAGACCCGTTCAGACTGTTTCTGCTTCTAAACACTGTCTGGGAGGATATGAGGTTCAGTATTGATAAAGCGAAGGAGGTTTGGAGAGATCTTAACATCATATGGAATGTATATAATTTTGCAAGAAGCTACATGGAGATCGATAGATACGTCTTTGAAAGAGGATCTCTAAAAGATCTTTATGATAAAAATGTTCTTCGCGAGGAGGATAGATGGCTTTTATCAAGATTCTATGAGGTCGTCTCTAAAGCCACTGAGGCTATGGAGAATTATAGAGTTCATGAGGCTTCTAAAACACTTCTAGATTTTATTGAGGAGGATGTCTCAAGATGGTATCTCAGGATCATAAGAAGAAGAGTATGGTCTGAGGAGGAGAGTATTGATAAAAAAGCTGTGTACACAGTATTGTTCACAGTGTTAAGAGACTGGCTTATAATGTTCTCTATAATAACTCCTCATCTAGCTGAATATCTTTATCATAATTTTGTGAAGAGATTTGATAGAGAGGCTTTTGAAAGCATCAACTTTGAAAGTTGGCCTGAGAAGGCATTTTATGAAGTCTATTATGACAAAAGTCTTTCAGAAGCTTTCGAGCTTGGAAGAAAGATTCATGAGATGATATCTACAGCAAGAATGAGAGCAGGTTTAAAACTGAGAATGCCTGTCTCGAAATGTGTCTTAATCTTGAGAAACAAAGATCATGTTGAGAAAATCTTTCTCGTCAAAAGAATTTTAGAAGAGCTTCAGAATTGTAGAGAAATTGTTTTATCAAAAGATCTTGAAGAGACAGATCTTTATATAGAGAGATATGTAGAGCCTAACATAGGAGCTGTGGGAAGAGATTTTAAGAAGGATTCTCCGAAGATCATTGATTATATAAAGAGAAACTCTAGAGAGCTTGCCAAAGAGTTTCTGACGAGAGAAGAGGTCAAGATAGTTGTTGACGGTGTAGAACATGTTTTGAGAAAAGAACATGTGACGATCATTGAGAAGCCTCTTGAGGGATACTCTTTCAGTTCTTCAGAGCTTGGATATGCGATCATAGACACCAGATTATCTGAGGATCTTCTTTACGAGGGGCTGGCTAGAGAGATCGTCAGAAGGATCCAGGTTATGAGAAAAGAGAAAGGGCTTGGGCTTCTTGATGAGATAAAAAGTTTTCTCTTAACATCATCTGAAGAGCTTAGGAAAGCTGTTGAGAAGAAGAGAAGCTATATAATGAATGAGACTAGAAGTGTTGAGCTTGTTCTCTCAGAAAGTTTAGAAGGCGTCGAGCTTGATCTTGTTAGAGAATGGGATATTGAAGATGAGAAGATAATCATCGGGATAAAGAGAGTCTGATAAGCTTAGACAGGCTGTGCCACAGCTTCTATCCCAAGTCTTTTTCTGACTTCTTTAGCAAATTTCTTTCCTGTCTCGCCGCTTCTGAAAGAGTCTATCACAACTTTCTTAGGTCTGGTCATATCGATATATTCTATAAGCTCATTGAAATCCGCATGATCGCTAAATGCAAAAATGTAGTCTGTCTCATTAAGTTGTTTATATAATGAGTCGAATAGCCAGCCTGATAGATATACTCTGTTTATTGATACTCCTCCTAAATGTCTCACATTGTTATATAGATAGTCTCTTATTTTTGATGAAGATGTTGTATGTGTGAAATATATGAACCATCCGTCTCTCATGACATCTTCAGCCTCTTTACTACCTTCTTGATAAAGATCTCCTATTTTAGCTCCATAGCTCTCAGCTATCTTAGACATCTTATATACTTTATATGGCGCTATAAATGGTGTTGAGACTCCTCCTCTTCTCAGAATATCCATAACCTCTTGTTGTTTCCCATAATAAGCATGTATTATCACAGGTCCTTTAGATAACAGATGTGTCACAAAATCTATCAAAAGATCCTCGATTATGTCTTTGAAACTTCTTTTATACTCAGGATCTCCATATGTAGCCTCTGTAACTAATATATCCGGCTCTTCAACAACCTCCGTCCCTCTCCCAGGATCTTTAAAATCACCGGTGTAGACAATAGTTTTGTCGTCAGATGTTTTGTACACAAGCATTGCAGACCCAAGTATATGTCTGGATCTTCTTATCTCGATCAGCTCATTAGTCTCTTCAATAATTATCTTATCGCCATAATCAACAGATCTTCTCTTGCTTTTAGGCACGAAAACGTCTAGAACATCCAAAAGATCAAACGTCGCCTTGTGAGCGATAATCTCTCTCATATTTCTAATAGACTCATTAATATCATAAAGATGATCACTGTGAGCATGTGATACAAATCTTCTTAAAACAATATCATGACCATCAGCAACTAAAGCATTTCTTATCTTGACGCCTCCTCTACTATTGATATAGACATGATCCTGATGCAAGAATGACCAGCTAAAAATTATTATACAAATCAGAAAATAAATTATATGATGATGAAAAGCGATCAGGGCGATAGATGAGCTTGAAGAGCCGATCTGATGCCGAAAAATGTTTGTATCATCAGGTTGTCAAAACATAGAAATCTGAGTAGAATAAGATCAATAGCTGAAAATATTTTAAATATACTTAGACTGACACATGGTTAAAATAAAAGTTGTTAATTGGCGTTGTATTGATGAATTAGAGCTTGACTTGTCTAAAATAAATATATTCATAGGTCCTAATTCCTCAGGAAAATCTAGTCTTGCATACGCTATTTATTTTGCATCAAAATCCGGCAGGATTGATCCTTCGACACTTATTATGCAGCTATATGGACACGGATTTGATAAAATCGCCAGATTTTTCAATGGTTCACCTCAATCTCCTATTATTATTAAACTAGACAACTCTGAGCTACATATTGAGCTGATTAATGGAATGATCAAGACTTTGACGCCCTCGAATTCTCCGTGGAGAGATGAGTTTCTACTTCCATCTGAAAGAGTAAGTCTTATTCAGCTACTTATGATCTTGCCTAGACTTATTGGTGAGTTTTTGAAAAAGCCTGAAGCTTCTTTCATGATCGGCTTTATAAAAACTTTTTATGATCTAATCGCTACACTGCCTCTGTCGCCTCCGTTAGGTTTATTTGCGGCCGACTATTTGAGAGCTACTACAGGAGTTAAGCTGGAGCATGTTGAGGGAGAATTTAAAGAAGCAGGCTCTTATATGCTTAAGATATCTATGTTAATGCCAATGGCGGAGCTTATGTTTCAGGATGCATATACTAAATTGAATCTACCTGCTGAACTTGCTCCTGACGGGCTGCTTGATTTTGCAATATTTGATTCAATGACTAAAAAGGTTTCTAACAATAGTCTAGTCGTCATTGAAGAGCCTGAGATTCATAAGAATCCTCTGAAAATTATCGAGTTTACAGAACATATTGTGAACAGAGCTTTAGAGAGAGATCTTACGATAATCATGACGACTCAAAGTGATATACCTATACTTACTATAGGGAAATTGATATCTAAAAAAGCTCTGAACGTCAATAATGTTAAGATATATTATCTGACACGTGAGCCTTGGACAAGAATTAGAGAGATAAAAATATATGAGGATGGCACATTTGAGACATTGCCAGACTCTGAAGAGCTTGTGACACGTCTATTTTAAAAACGGAAGAGTCTAGAGATCTGAAGAAGCTGATAGATATTGTACTTGATCCTAGCTCAATAATTCCTTGTGGAAGAAGATCTCATGTTGAAGAGGAGGCGGTACGTAATCTTGGTGATAAGCTGTATACAACAAAATGTGTAACAATATCTCTCAAACCATATACTTAATATCTATAAATCAAAGGTTATGCCAGAGTTAGAGAGATGCCATCCACTGCCGAAGTTTCAGGCGAGTTTAAAAAGGATCATGTCGATTCTGCTTAATATTCTCCGTAGATCAAGAGGTCTCATATGTAAACCTAAATTAACAGAGACGGGAGTCATATTTCATGTTCTTGAATCGTCACGTGTGGGGAGATATGATATAGATGATATAATCTTTTTAGATGAAGAAGATAAAGAGTTTCTTAAAGTGGCGTTAGCCGGCGCTTCTTATAGTAATAAAATGTTTTTAGTAACTTTAGATAGACATTTTTTAGAACAATTAAATGTTGAAAAGCTTAGGAGAAGATATGATGAAAAGGCTCGAAAGATTAGTATAGTTGCACCAAACGATCAAAGGTTATTTGATGCATTAGATCTTTTGTGTAGAACATAATAGTTGTTTCGTTTAGAATATGCTGTCATATATTGCATTAATATTTTTTATTAGAGTTGTCAAAAGATTTTAATGGTGAAGATCTTTGGTTATGATAAGAAGTCTAACGATCCATGTTCCAGAGGATTATAATATTCGAGCGAAAACATATGTAAATCTTTTCGAGAGGTTTTATGAGGAGCTTGAGAAGAAGGGTTATAAAGTGTGGACTAAAAGGATCTCTCTGCCAGTTCTTAATGAGGATGTGGATTCTAGATGTAAGATTATTAAGGATCTTTGGGACGTCTTTGGGAGATATTTAGTGGCTGGTCTCATGATAGATCTTGAGAACAAAAGATCTTTAGACGCCGGCTCTGTAATAAGATGTATGAGAGAGCTTAACACGTTATATTCTTCTCTACTCATACCTGAGAAAGATCATGAGGATCATCTGATGTTTCTCGAGAGCTTCTACAGAGAGGATCATCCGGATATATTCACGAGATTCGCTGGTGTAATAGGCTCATGGGTTTTGACTCCGTACTTCCCCTCGAGCCCTTCTATAGTTGATGAAGCTGGCATATCAATTGCTTTGAGATATGTGGATCTTATGAAAAAATCTTTTGAAACTGAAGAAGAGTTTGATGAAATGATTAGATGGATAAAATCTTTAGATAATGATCTTTTGGAGATATCTGAGAGATTAGGAGTCAAATATGTCGGTATAGACCTCTCACTTTCTCCATGGATGGAGGAGAGTGTTGCAGAACTGGTCGAGAGATTGTCAGGATCAGAAATTCATGAGCCAGGCTCAGCATCGTCTATTCATATTTTGAATAAGATGATCCAGAGGATAAAATATGAGTCTAATGTGAGGACGACAGGTTTTAACGAGGTTATGCTTCCGCTTGAGGAAGACAATATTTTGAAGAAGAGAGCTTCTGAGAGAAAGATAAGTTTGACAACTCTTTTAAGACTTACTCCCTATTGTATCGCTGGGCTTGACATGACTGTTGTCTCTAGAAGAAGATTTGATATAAAGAAAATTGTCAAAGATCTTGTCTCAACCTATGAGATCAAGAGAAGACCTCTGGGGTTCAGAGTTATACCTGTGAATAGAGAGGCTGGAGACAAAATTTCTCTGGGTAGATTCGGAGAGTCTACTGTTGTAGAAGTATGATCTGAGATGATTTATTTTCCAACCAGATCTAAGATCTCTTTAGATATATAGCCCATCTCAATAATCTTTTTCTTCTCATCTTTCTCATATCTATAGAGGACGTCAGCTTTATTCTTCTGATAATCCCATGGAGCTGCCAACACAAGATCTCCAGGAGCGATCCATACTTTTCTTCTGAATTTGCCTGGTATTCTCCCCATTTTCTCAGAGCCGTCCGCACAGATCATCTTAATCCAGTCTGCACCAATGATCTCTGTCACGACACATACTATCTGCCCCTCAGCTGGTAGCAGAAGCTCTTTAGGTGCTTCGCCAGTTTTCTTAGGCAATCTATCTCCTCACCAACTATTATATTCTCAGAACATATTTAAAGAAGTTTTTTCATCAAATTTTTCATATAATGATCTATTCTATCAGATCCTTTTAAATTATTCTCTGAATTAATTTTTTCATCAATCTTCTCTTTAAGAATGAGCATCTTGTTTAAAGCTTCTTCTGAGGCTTCATACCATTTATAGCTGAAGCCATCTTCTTTTCTTAACAGACTGATCATTTTATCCATAGATCTTACTATATTATATATGTCTAAGACGAATCCTCTGTCTTCAAAAGGATCTTTTGTTCCTGTGTAATATGCAAGTGCCCAAGGAGGTATCACAGCTCCCATGCTATTCATTATAGCCATAAGATTCTGTATCACAGCTATGGCTCCAGTATCGTTTCCTATCACTACAAACCCCACCACTTTTCCTTCTAATCTGCTTCTTCCCGAGATGAATATCTCGTTCTCAAAAACAGTCAATCTATCAATAAGATTCTTCAGAGGCCCCGGAACGTTGTACCAATATATTGGTGAGATAAATACTATTCCAAAGCTTCTGTCTATAGAATAAAATATTTTTCTAGCATCATCATCAATGACACATGGGAATCTACATAGTTTGACATCATCAGATACACATCCTAGACAAGGCTTTATATTCATCTCAAAAACATTATAAAGATCTGTTTCATAACCTTTTTCTCTAAAAAGCTCTCTCATGATCTCAGCAACTCTTCTAGAGTGTCCATATCTTCTAGGCGACGAATATATTATCGTCGCATACATAGATCTGCACCATCTCATGACCATATTAGAGAGATTATTAGAAAACTCTTAAGCACAGGTCTCAAAAGATCTTGTGAGTTTATAATCTGAGATGTATAACCATGTTTTTGAGAGAAGTTGAGAAAAGAATCTTTAGGCAGAGAGATCATCTCAATAGCTTTTCCAACAATGATAAGTGGTTTGACAGACTCTATTCTTAATCTATTGACTATAATATTCATATCAAAGACGGCCAGCGAATATATTGGAGTAGTAAGTCTAGCCAGTTATCTCATGATGATTGTTGCAAGCATAACAACTATATTTATGATAGGACTGTTAGTAGTGCTCTCACAGAGCTATGGAGCTGACAGAAAAGATCTTTTGAATCAATATTTTAATGAGGCTTTCACACTTTCAATAGCTGTGTCTCTCATGATCTTTTTGATATCTTATCAGCTAATAGATCAATACATAAGATCTATGATAAAAGATCAGGCCATCTCAATAGATGTCGTGAGAAGCTACATGATCTGGAGGCTCATAGGGTCTCCCGCTATGTTTATAAACTCTGTCATAGCCACAGCATATAGATCTATTGGAAGAGCATGGCCCTCCGCTATATATTCTCTAGTGAACATATCAATAGCTCTCACAGGGCTGGGCTCAATAGATTATTATGTTAAAGATGTTTATCAAAAAATCTCTTTGACAGGTCTTGTCATATCAGCTTCTCAATATATCTCTTTAACCACTTATCTATTTATAAAATCACCATTCATATTCAGACCGGCTCTCCCAAGCAGAAGAATACTTATAATACTAGGCCTGGGTCTGCCGGCTACTTTAGAGAGATTCGTCTCTAGCATTGGTCAAAACATATATCTAAATGCTGTATCTAGAGGAGGCATACAGGCTCTCAATGCTCATTCTATAGGTATAAATGTTGAGAGCATAATTATAAGCCCTAGCTTCTCTATTGGAATAGCCTCCTCAGCAGTAGTTGGTCATGCTGTTGGTGCCAATAATGTTGAGAAGGCTGAGGCTCTTCTTAGAGAGAGTGTGAAGATAGGTGTTCTATGGATGAGCATTGCAGCGGCAATACTCATAGGAATCTCGCCGTTTATAGGCCACGTGTTTACCAGAGAGGATGAGACTATTAGACTAGTGATGTTTTATCTGATTTTTGCAGCATTATCAGAGCCTGGCCTAGGTATTTCACAGGCTTACTACGGCGCTTTCAGAGGTATGGGAAGTACTTATCTACCGTTTCTCATAAGCATATTCTCAGTATTGATGTTAAGAGCACTGCCCGCACAGATATTATCATTATATTATGGAGCTGTGGGAGCGTGGTTCACTCAGATAACTGATATGTACGGCAGATCATTGATGTCATATGTTATATATAAAATTCTTAGGAGAAGGATCGTTATAAAAGTTGTGTGAAAATCTTCTCATCTCAGTAATATTATTATGTCTAAGATGACAAGTATTAAAAGAATGATCAATGCTATCGTATTAAGATCTTTTCTAGAGAATATTTTGAGAAAAACTTCTAATCTGTCTCTATAGAACGTCTCTTTTCTTTTTTCAATTGTTCTTTTTATTCTTCTACCTCTCTTCTCTTTCTCTAATTCTGTGTCTATACTAATGTTCAAAACAGAATCTTCTGAGACCCTGATCATTGTTTTATAAATTTCTCTCTCGCCATCTAACAATCTGATCTGATAGGTTCCAACAGGAACATCAATACTCTCTCTTCTACTCTCAATAACATATGTCTGTAAAGCTCCTTTATAAGGATCTGAAAGCTCCAGCCTGAGTGGAGAGGCTTTTTTTATATCAATATTTTTTATAGATATCTCAAGTTTGTGTAGAGATGGTTTTCTAAGTCTCTGAAGAAGATCATATTTATCATATTTCATCTTTATGAACCTATTGATCTCATCTAAGATCTCATATAAAGATCTGTATATTCTCATCTTCTCATCAAAACTATAGCTTGTCCCAAGCAGAAATCTCTCATAATCATTTATCAACATGTTGATCACTTTATCAACATTATCAAGACTGCACAATCCTGATGGTGAGGAACATTCTTTCCAAAGTCTCTCTCTCATAGAATAAAGCCAGTCTTTAAGCTCTTTCTCAACACCATAATCATTTAAAACAGCAATATAACGACTTATAATTTTTGAAGATATGTGATGAACATCAATAAGTATCTTGCTATGATCATTCTCAGACATTTTTTATCATACCACCTTAGACGCCTAATAAATAAATTTTTAGAAAAAATATTAGGAGCCTACGCCAGATGTGGTGGGCCCGGAGGGATTTGAACCCCCGACCTGCGGGTCTCTCCTGCTCCAGTCCTCTATCATCCCCCTGAGAAGGGGTCTATAGACCCGCGTGGACTGGAGCCCGCCGCTCTGCCTGGCTGAGCTACGGGCCCACTTCAGGACATCTCAATAATATATTATTATGAGAGGCTTTAAATAATTTAATTTTCAAGATCTTTTTGTGTTCAAAATCTTATCTTCTTAAGATCTTTATATGCCTCATATAGAAATAAGAGCGATGCGATCAATGATATTATTATGAGCATTATTCTCTCGATAGTCGGCTCGTGAAGTATTAATAAGATTATGTTTCCTGACGCTACTCCAGCGAAGAATAGACTGTAGATGAATAGTCTGTGAAAAACTCTTCTTCTTATGACAATATATCTCTCATGTTTTAATCCTCTTTTGATTATATATCCATCTACTCCTCTCTCTATAAAACCTATCTCCTCAAGTCTTTTAAGATTATAATGTACTGTGCTGACTGGAAGCTTAAGATCTCTAGCGATCTCTCTGACGCCACATCTGCCGTCTCTCGATATTAGATACATTAATATTCTCAATTGAGTGTCTGTAAGCTCTTCATGTTCAGACATTATCCCGATAAATATTTGAGAGATTGTTTATAAAGACTCGAGTGTTCAAATATTTGAACAATAGTGTTCAAAGATTCGAGTTATAAACATGTTCACATCATAATTCTATTGAGAGTGGCTTAAGATGATTGAAGAGAGAAACAAGATAATCATCTTGGGAGCAATATTCTTTATAATAGGATTTCTCATAACAATAATAGCCCCAGCAGTAGCTCCTACACAGCCTTATCAGACGAGAAGCATCACAATGATCAATCCTGCGACCATATATAAAACTATAACATATACTGAGAAAACTGGCGGAGGGGTCTATAGTTATTCTGAGCTTATAGACAAGATAATGTCTCAAGCAAAGTTCTTCGCCACGGGAGTCACAGCCTTGCCAGCAGCAATGACAGCTGTGTCAGAGGCTATTCCTCTTGTAACTCCTCTATCGGCAGTATCTTCATCAGGCGATAGAGGTGTCTATCCTGAAGTGTCTTCACTTGGTTATGGAAAAACTTTTTCAAAAACAAATGTTCAGGTGGAGGGAGTTGATGAACAAGATATTGTGAAGACTAATGGAGAGATTATTGTTGCGACAAAACCTGATAGAAAGAATATTGCAGTAATAAATGTTTCATCAGATCAGGTAGCTTCCTACATAAAGATTGATCAGGATTATGTTGTGAGAGGTCTTTATCTTGTTAATAATACTCTTGTGATAATATCTTCTCAACAGATCTATAGGATATTAGTTTATCCATCTCCGCCTATCATTGAGAAGACAAGGATCTATATATATGATCTTTCGGACCTGTCCAGACCTGTAGAGATCTCTCATATAGATATAGATGGAGGCTTCTCAGGATCTAGACTTGTAAATAGTTATCTTTATATAGTCACTAACATGCCCTCCTTCAGATTCTCTGGTGGAAACATAAGTCCTGTTATACCAAGTGTTAACGGATCTCCAATACCTCTTGGCAGTATCATTGACACAGGTCTCTATCTTAATTTTGTAAACATATTAACATATGATCTTGTGAAGAATAGATTTAACGTGAAGACAGTCACAGGAGGCTTTGTAGAATGGATCTATATGAAGCCTGATAGACTATATCTGGTGTGGAGAGATCCTCTTGTCTACATAGATGTCATATATAGATTAATAGATCAGCTGTATATAAACAGGCTGATCTCAGAGGAGAACCTCACTGAGATAATGAACATGATTAAAAAAGGAGATCTCATGGCGGCTCATGTTATCATAAATAACATTATAAATAGTATACCTAGAGATAAGCTGAGTATTCTCAAAAATATTTCTACAGAAGTTGTTGATAAAACAATATTCAATGTATTCAATATAGATGGTCTCAACATAGTTTGGTCAGGATCTTTCAGAGTCGCAGGCCACGTCCTAGATCAGTTTGCTATGGAGGAGTTTGAGAACAAAGGATCTAGATATATAATTGTTGCAACAACAGTATCAAAAATAGTTGTGGAGCCTTTAATCTATCCTATCATAACTCTGCCAGTAGTGATCACAGAGACTAATTGTAATGTCTCTTATTGTGTGAATGCTACTACAACACGTATAATAACTTCTAGAGAAAATGTACAGAATATCTCGAGAGTAATGATAACCTTCATACCTAGAGTCTCTGAGGCTTATAACAATATGTATATTGTTGATGAGAAGCTTAGGATCGTGTCTGTCATCGAAGGTCTCGCCCCTGGAGAAAGGATCTATGCCGCAAGACTTTTAAAGAATATTTTCTATCTAATCACTTTCAGAAATGTTGATCCTTTGTATGCTATTGACATATCAGATCCTTACAAACCTGTTGTTCTAGGTTTTCTAAAGACTCCTGGTTTCAGTGAGTATCTACATCCAATATCAAATGATCTTTTGCTTGGAGTAGGTCTAGAGACTTCTCTAGGCAGATCTCTCAAAATATCATTATACGATATATCAGACCCTAAGAATCTGAAGATCTCATCAGAAATATTGTTGCAAGGAGGATCCTCGCCAGTATTAAATGATCATCACGCATTCACATTAGACAGTAGACATAATCTAGTGATAATACCAGGGTATGCCATGATCAACAGCTCTCCTGCGACAGTATTCATAATAAAGTATAGCATTGATCAAAAGAAGATAGAGCTGATCAAGTCTATATATATTGTAGGAGCATCAAGATCATTATATATAGATGACAAACTATATATAATAGGATCAGACATCATCATGATATTAAAACTGCCATCACTAGAAGAGCTGAAGACGATAAACTACTAGATTTTTAAAACAATATATTTTTTCCTCAAAAAACATTATCATTTGGGAGAGGGCCCGTAGCTCAGCCAGGATAGAGCGCTGGCCTCCTAAGCCAGTGGTCCGGGGTTCAAATCCCCGCGGGCCCGCCATATTATTAATGTTCTCAGAGCCGGCTTGATAAAATATTTTTCTTGACATTTCTTTTTTTAATCTCTTTTCAAGGCTTCTGAGACTATTAAGTTAGACCGTAAAAAATAAAGCCGACTATTTGGCTGTGAAATATATTTTTATGTATATGCTTATCAACACTAATAATAATCCTATTAATAATAATACTAAACCGTTTCTTAAGCCTGACGTATCTATATACTCTGGAACCTTAAAAAAGAGAGGCTGAGGCGTCACAGTTCCTATTCTCAGCTCAGGATGTGTCAGAGTATAATTAAATGTGCAGGTTAGAGTTGTTCCTACTCCAAAATCTTCTATAACGAGACCTCGAGCTGGTATCAGGCTGAAGTTTAAATATTTATAATTTAAGATGCTGTCTGACACATTAAAATCTGTTTTACATACAAAACCTGGGTAGGTGATATATGTGTTTTTTAAATTGAAAATGTCTTGATCAAAGATTAGTTCGCATCCCTCTTCTTTACATCCATATATTTTTATTGAGATGTTATCAGAGACGTGACCTACTGATCTATACCCAGATAGATAAAGTCCGATCACATTTCCACCTCTACAATTACTCCACGGTATCGACACATTATAGATATAATTAGTAGGCTTCACAATATTTCTCTCACGCAGAATTTCTAGAGACATATTGACACTAACACTATAGTTGCCAGGCCACTCAGTCACAAAATTGATTATAGGTATGTCTATATTAATATATCTATAGAACACTTTAACGCCTTCATAATAAATTTGTGATATGCCTATCGAGAATATTATGATGCCTATAACCAATATTAGAAGCGGCAAATACTTGTGATAAATCATCTAACCACCTCAGTTCTATGTATTTGTTGTTTTTATAAAAGTTTCAAACTATCTCTCCAAAAATATATGCATGGGTCCGATGATTCTATGAGAACATGTTAACATAAGATCTTCACTAACCAAGCAATCTCTGAATTATTGTTATTTAATTATAATTTGTTATAATTTGTCTGGCCAAGTATAAGTATAGCATCATGGTGTAATTAAATTTATTACAAGGTTCTTATGCGTTTATTTTCTGCCATAAATGACATGCCACATAATGGTCTTTTTCAACAGGCTGTAAGGTCGGCTCTTCTCTTCTGCATATATCTATCACGAATGGGCATCTGGTGTGAAATCTACATCCTTTAGGCGGTTTCGTAGGGCTAGGAGGCTCTCCCGTAGGCGTTATACGTGGGATATTTATCTTGCCTCCTGAAAAAACATAATCAATTGCTGGGATGGATGAGAGTAGCGAAATGGTATATGGATGTCTTGGAGACTCAAAGATCTTTTCGACAGGACCTTTCTCAACGATCTTACCTAAGTACATGACGGCAACTTTATTAGCAAGATGATACACGATCTGTAGGTTGTGTGTTATCAATATATATGTAAGTTTAAATTCTTTCTTAAGATCTTCAAGTAGATTCAGGATCTGTGCTTGTGTTGAGACGTCTAGTGCTGAGGTAGGCTCGTCTAATACTATTAGTCTAGGTCTGTAAATCAAAGCTCTGACGATAGCAGCTCTCTGTCTCTGTCCTCCCGATAGTTGATGAGGATATTTATATAATAAATCTTTTGTCAGTCCAACCATAGATGCGAATTCTATAGCTATTTTATGAGCCTCCTCAGGATCTTGCCCATTTATTATGAGAGGCTCTGACACTATATCTATGATCTTCTTTCTAGGATGCAAAGATCTGTATGGATCTTGAAATACTATTCCTGTAGATCTTCTCAGATCTTTCAGTTCTTTACCTTTCGCAAATGTAACATCTCTACCCATAAACTCAATTGAGCCGAAGGTTGGGTCTAGAAGTTTTATTGACAACTTGCCTAGAGTGGTTTTTCCAGAGCCTGATTCGCCTACTATGGCATATGTGTCTCCCTCTTCAACCTCTAGATCTACTCCATCTACAGCTTTGACATATCCTACAACTCTTGATAACAATCCTCCTCTGATTGGGAAGTATTTACCTATATTTTTTAATCGTAGAATCATCACGGCCACCCACATTATTTATATAAGTGGCACGCAACTCTTCTCGTCTCCGACAAATTGATCAAGATCGGTTCTTGTTTATCACATATCTCAAGTTTAAATGGACATCTCGGGTGAAATCTACATCCTTTCGGAGGTTCGATCATTAGAGGAGGCTCTCCTGATATGCTCATAAGCTTCTCAGTTTTAAGACCTATTCTAGGTATCGAGCTTAACAAAGCCTGTGTATAGGGGTGAAGAGGCTTTTCAAATATCTCTCTCGTTAGGCCTTCCTCAACTATTTTTCCTGCATACATAATTGATGTGGTGTCGCATATCTCAAGTGCCACACTAAGATCATGAGTTATAAATAATACAGATCTTTTTCCACTTTTCACAAGAGATCTGAATAGTCTAAGTATCTCAGCTTGAACAGTTACATCAAGTGCTGACGTGGGCTCATCAGCAATTATGAGATCTGGCTCTGTCGATAAGGCGATTGCTATTACAACTCTCTGAGCCATGCCTCCACTCAGCTCATGCGGATAGCTGTGTAGAACTCTCTCAGGATCTGGTATCTCTACTTTTCGCAAAAGATCATATGCTATCTTATATGCTTCTCTGCGATCGAGTCCAAGATTATGTTGTAAAGTCTCAGAGATCTGTTCGCCTACTGTCATCACAGGGTTAAGAGCTGATCTAGGGTCTTGAAATATTAATGTTATTCTTCTCCCAAGCAGTTTCTGGGTATAGATGCCATTTTTTGATGCAACGATCTTTCCATCAAAAATCACTTCGCCATCAACTATTCTTCCCGGATGATCTATGAGGCCTGCTATTCCCATGCCTAGAGTGGATTTTCCAGATCCTGACTCTCCTACTATACATCTTGTCTCTCCTCTCTCAATATAAAGATCTACTCCGTCAACAGCTTTAACGATTCCTGAAGGAGTAAAATAATAGATCTTAAGATTTTTAACTTCTAGAATCGGCATATGATCACCTGTATCTTACGTCGAATATATCTCTCAACTGATCTCCAAGAAGATTAAAGCCTACCACGCTGAGGAATATCATGAGGCCTGGGAAAGTTGAGATCCACCAGTGGCTCTGGATCAGGTCTCTCCCCTCTGATACCATCAACCCCCACTCGGGTGTCGGAGGAGGAACTCCAAAACCTAGAAAGCCTAGGCCGGCCGCGGTTAATATTGCTCCTCCTAAGTTTATCATGCCTTGGATCATGACTTGAGGAATCACCATAGGAATGATGTGTCCTATGAGGATCCTTGTGTTAGATGCTCCTATAGACACCGCAGCCTCTATATAAGGCTCATTCTTCACTTGAATAGTTACGGCTCTGGCCATTCTAGCATATTGAGGCCACGATGATAGTGAGATGGCTGTTATCACGTTAAACATTCCAGGTTTTAACATGGCTGCAATTGCTAATGCTAATATTAGAGATGGAAAAGCCATGAACATATCAGTGATTCTCATCAACAGATCATCTATTCTCCCACCTAAATATCCTGCTATTAATCCTATTAACATGCCTATTAAAGTGGCTAACACTACAGATGAGACTGCTATGAATAGAGATATTCTTCCACCATATAAAATTCTTGAGAATATGTCTCTCCCAAGCTTGTCTGTTCCCATAAGATGTTTTGATGATGGAGGCTGAAGTCTCTCATCTAATCTCTGGTCGAGAGGATCATATGGTGCTATGAGCGGTGCAATTAAAGATAATATGATTATGAAAGAGATAATTATTAAGCCTGCTACTCCAAGTTTTCTTCTCATGAGCTCTCTTAAAGTCTCAGGCATCATCATATGATCACCCATATTTTATCCTTGGATCAATATATGAGTATAATATATCTACAATAAGATTGATCACTGAATATATTATTGCGATGATGACCACGCCTCCCACAATGGCGTTATAATCCATATAGATCATGGCTCTCGTCAGATAGCTTCCCAGACCCGGCCATCCGAATATAGTCTCTGTAAGAACAGCACCCTCTAGAAGTCCTCCATAGACAAGTCCTAACACAGTTATTATTGGAATGAGAGCCGGCTTTATAATGTGTCTAGTTAAAATTGCTCCGCTGCTGAGACCTTTTGATCTTGCAAATTTCACATGTTCTTGTCTAAGCACTTCTAAAACAGATGCTCTAGTCACTCTAGCTATGTATGCTGAAGAGAAGTATCCTAAGACAGTTGCTGGAAGGATCAGATGAGCTATAGCATTTTTAAAAGCATCAAAATTTCCAGTCAACAGGCTGTCTAAAGTCACGAGTCCTGTGATCCTTGGAGGACTGGGAATATAAGGATCTAATCTTCCAGGCCCTGGCAATATGCCTAATCTGAAGTAGAATATTAATAATAATATCAGCCCCAGCCAGAATACCGGCATTGAGACTCCGAAGAGAGATATAAGTCTGATCAAATGATCTAATGCTCCATCTTTTCTAAGGGCTGAGATTATTCCCATGGGAATTCCTATGATTATCGCCACTATAAGAGATGCTGTGGCAAGCTCAAATGTTGCTGGAAATCTCTCTTTTATATCCTCTATGACGGGTCTATTAGTAGAGACTGATTTTCCCAACTCTCCTTTGAACAGATTTATTATAAAGTCTATGTATTGCACGTAAATAGGCTTGTCAAAGCCGTATTCTCTCCGGACTTTATCAACAACGTCGGGCGGAGCCTGAGGACCTAATATGGCTCCCACAGGATCTCCTGGAAGAATTCTTGTTATGAAAAATACTATAGTTGCGATCCCTAATACCACTATCATCATATATAAGCTTCTTCTAAGAATATAGCTATATAAACTCATTATGTCCACCAAAAAATTATTTTTCTTCTTTCATAAAAAAGATATATTATTCTTTGAGAACAGGCTCCTTATATACTTTAGAGAGATCTAGGTATGTTCCGAAAGAGGGGTCTGGAACGAAGTTCTCAACCCATGTTCTCATAGCCACATACTGAACAACTTGATATAAGACTGCGTAGGGGCCGTGTTCAAGGATGTAATCAGTTATCTGTTTATACAAAGCTTCTCTAGTTGATCTGTCCAGCTCTTTATATGCTTTTTCAACTAGATCTGCCACTTTATCGTCATACCACATGTTTCTCCATGCGAGCTGTTTAATTCTATAGTCTCCGAAAGCCTTAGCATTATTATCAGGATCAGGATAATCAGAGCCCCATCCGGCAAGTACTAGTTGAAGAGATTGTTGTCTATATTTCTGATACATTTCTGCGGCTGCCATAGGTCTTAGAGTTACTCTTATACCGACTTCAGCAAGATCTCTCTGAATTTTTTGAGCAATCTCCTCCTGTGGATGTGCCCCAGCTGGATATGCTAATTCTATGTCAAAGCCGTTGGGATATCCAGCCTCTGCCAATAACTGTTTAGCCTTGTTAACATCTCTATAATAGGGCGTTGCTGGGTTGAAACCTAGTAGAGGATAAGGTATTATCGTCTGAACCTTCATAGCTCCTCCTTTAAGAATATCTCTTATGATCCCGTCATAATCTATGGCGTATTTTATAGCTGTCCTAACCTTCTCATTAGATAGATATGTATTGTTGACATTCATACCTATGTATGCCAGCTGAAGAACAGGATATTCAAGTATTCTTATGCCTTTCACATTTTTAAGTTGCTGGATCTGGTCGATCGTGAGGCCGAACGCTATGTCTACATCACCCTTCTGTAATAATAACATCTGGGTCGCGGGCTCTGGAACATGTTTAATTATTATAGTCTTAATCGATGGCGGACCTCTCCAGTAGTTAGGATTGGCTCTGAGGACTATCTCAGAGTTTCTATCCCACTTCTCCAATATATATGGCCCAGATCCGGCCGAGTGATCTGTGAGCCAACCAGATCCCATATCATTTCCAGATGCGTGAGCCTCTGCCTCTCTAGGATTCACAATACCGCTTGTTGTAAACGCCAGAACTGATAAGAACAGGTCTGGAGCCACCTTTTCTTTAAGCTTTATAGTTAGTGTGTAGTTATCTGTTGCAACAATATCCTCTGGTTTAGCAATAAATTGTTGTAAAAGCCAGGCAGCTGTCTTGCTTAAGATGAGAACTCTTCTCAGTGAATACTCGACATCTTTAGCTGTAAGAGGATCGCCATTAGCAAATTTAATTCCTTGTCTTATCTTGAATGTCCATAGAGTTCCATCAGGAGAGTAGCTCCACGACTCAGCAACCTCAGGCACAACTCTGGTCAGATCTGGAGGCTCGAAATCAACAAGCTTATCATAAAGCTGATTAACCACCATAACTGACGTGAACTCATACGCAACAGCAGGATCCATGGAGACAGCATCACTTATATCCATAGCAATAACAAGTGTGTCAGGTCTTGTGGCAAGTTGTATCTGTTGCTGAGGCTGTCTAGCATATATAAGGAAATAAGACCAGCTCGCAACCAGCAATATGAGAAGAATTATTGAAATTATCCATGGAAGACCTAATCTAGAGCCGGGTTTAGAAGACGCACCCATATTATCACCACTTTCCTTCATAAGAAAACTACATAAATGAGTTTATAAATATTTATGACCTTGATGTATTTATCGGTTTTATATTAAGGATCTCAATGAATCATATTAAAGAATCTTAGTGTTTAGACATGCTGAAAACCAAAGATTTATTTTGATAACATATATATTAAAACGATATATCTATTATCATCTTTATACTACCATAGTGTTATAAATGATTTTAGAATAATCTAATTCTTTAGAATGTATGCTTCAGCTTAGCCTTATGATGAGATGAAAAATGATGATACACCCAGGTAACCTGGTTACCATCCTGGATAAAGATCAAAATCAACAGAAAGATCCTATTAGAGAGTTAATCTATTCGTATAGAAAGACTTTGTAGTCAGTCTATTTATCTCTCTTAAAAACAGATGTTTTTCAGAAGGATACGAAGATCATCACTTGATTTAATATTCTCTTAAGCTGAAATATTATATGGAGATTCATAAAATAGGTAGATGAGATGGAGGCAAAGACTATTCTTAATATAATTGAGATAGCTGAGTCTCGTTTTCAGGAGGCTTTGAAAGAGCTTGATATAGCCGAGGTTTTTCTGAGAGAAGGTTTAGTGAGAAATGCCGCTGGAAAAGCTTTTCAGGCATGGAAGTCGATCCTTTCATATCTTGCTCTGAGAAATCTAGAGCTGTTAGAGAGTAGATATAAAGGATTTAAAAGAGTTGGGCCGAGAACAATACCGTT
>WYEN01000050.1 GCA_009903825.1 Desulfurococcales archaeon | reverse complement strand
GAGTTTGTTGATGCTGTTAAAGAGGTGTTAGGATTTGAATATGTTCTTCCAGTTCATCAGGGCAGGGCCGCTGAACATATTCTCTCTAAAGTCTTTGTCTCCCCAGGATCTTTTGTTGTCACTAATTATCATTTCACCACTACGAGAGCTCATATAGAGCTTGCCGGTGGTGAGATGATTGAGATCCCTATTCCAGAGGCTAAAGATCCTTTGAGTAGACATCCTTTCAAAGGAAATATTGATCTTGGTCTTCTAGAGGATCTTTTGAAGAAATATGGTAGAGAGAAGATTGCTTTTGTAAGAATTGAGGCTGTCGCAAATTTGTTAGGTGGACAGCCAGTCTCTATGGAGAATATTCGAGAGACTAAAAAGATCTGTGAGAAATATAATGTTCCACTAGTATTAGATGGCAGCATGATTGATTGGAACATATATTTTATAAAAGAGAGAGAACATGGCTACGGCTCATGGCCTCTGAACAAACTTTTGAAAGAGTTTGTGAGTTATGCAGACATATTTTATATGAGTGCTCGAAAAGCTCCATCTATAAGAGGAGGATTTATAGCTACTAACAGTAGAGAGTATTATGAGAAAATGATGATCCATGTCCCAGTCTATGAGGGATTTCTGACCTATGGTGGAATGTCTATTAAAGAGATTGCTGCATTAGCAATAGGTCTTAAAGAGATGATTGACGAAGATCTTATAGGTTCAGAGCTTAAATTGATTGAGCATCTTGTTGAGGAGCTTCATAGAAATAATATTCCAGTTGTTCTTCCGCCGGGAGGATTAGGAGCTCATATAGATGCTCTGAGATTTCTACCTCATGTTTCTAGAGATAGATATCCAGCAGGATCATTAGCAGGAGCATTATATCTTGCCTCAGGTGTTAGAGCTATGGAGAGAGGAGCATTATCAAGCGACAGAACAAAAGATGGAAGAGAGATTTATCCTGATCTAGAGCTTGTGAGAATAGCTTTTCCAAGAAGAACATATCTAAGATCTCATGTTGATTACATCATTGACAGAGTTTTATGGCTTTATGAGAATAGAGATGTTATAAAAGGATTGAAATGGATCTATGAGCCTCCTATACTAAGATTCTTTCTGGGAAGACTAGAGGATATAAATAGATGGGGAGATGACCTGGCCAAGAGATATGAGAGAGACTTAGGAGAATTATAAAAATCATGATCTTTTCTTCTCCAGAGAATCAATTATCTCTCTAATTTTTCTAACACCATCTTCAACAACTTTTTCAAGCCATATCCTCCCCTTCTCAGGATCTCCACTTGATGCATCTCCTAACAATGCATGTGGATACAGTATAGAGTCGTATTTTTTAGAATACACCTGTAGTGGAAGCGGCTTCTCAATATGAGTTTTTGCATAACTCATATTCACAGTGTGAGGAGCTATATAAAGCATTACACTGGTCTCGTCTTCACCGGCGTGGCCGGGGGCTTTGAATATTTTATATCTATCTTCCTGCGCAAGATCTCTCCACCAGTCGATTATTATAATGTTTGTGTCAATCTCTTGAGAAACTTCTCTAGCGGCCGTCCTAATTATATCACTGTTTCCACCATGTCCATTGACGACAACTATATATCTATAGCCGTTTCTCGCAATCTCTTTCAAAACATTTTTTAGATAAAGAAAAAGCACATCAGGATCAATATCTATAGTCCCATTAAATTTTCTCATAGCTCTTGTGCTTCCATACCATATTGGCGGGAAAAGATCTGCATTAATTCTCTCAGCAATTTTCTCAGCAACATATGAAGCCTCAATAACATCAGTTCCTAGAGGAAGATGGTCGCCATGTCTCTCAACAGATCCTATGGATATTACCGCTATAAAACTTCTCTTAAGATCATAATCACCTCCAGACGTCTCCCAGATTCTCATAAGAAGCCCTCTGCTAAATATGGTTATGAGAAAAATAAGTATAGACTGATCATGTTCACATAAGGTGAGTTAGATATTTTAAAACATTTACTAATAATTCTCTGACAAAACATGATTATAATGATCTTATGTGAGGACCTATGATATTCACAGTATTTTACCACTCGTTATTTGATAGTGGAGCTCATTATTCTATTAAAAGATTTTTAGAACTTTTAAAAGATGAATATGATTTTAACATGATCATATGTAGAAATTCTTCAAACGATGTTGTGAAGGATCTTAGTACTCTAAATATTAAAATAATTAAGAAATCATGTGTCAGAAGAAATGTTTTCACAGAATTCATCATTGATGATGAAATTAAAAATCTAATCAAGACCTCAGATGCTGTATGGATACTAGATAATGAGCATATCACGGCTCCAAAGATTAAGAGAATTAGAGATGTTCCTGTCATAGCTTATTTAAGAAATTATCTTATTATATGTCCTATAAATCTGGCCTCGTATAGTATGAAAGATGTATGTCTAACGAAATGTAGCTTCCCAAGGATCATCTCATGTAAAAAAGGGATCTATGATCATTATATAAAAAATCATTATATCAATATTTTATCGTATTATGTTAAAGGCAGAGTACTTGTCTATGGCAAAGGATTATTAGATTATGTGAGATGGCTTGAGACAGTTGATGACAGACTTCTAAATTCCATAGATCTTTTTATCGCGATCTCTCATGCTATGAAAGAGATCTATACTTATCACATTCCTGATCTTTCGGATAAGATCGAAGTGGTTTATAATCCTGTGTTATCTGAAGATGTTGTCAGAAAGATCAAGATGTATAGACAAGATTCTTCAGAAGATCTTTTTATAACATATTCCTCCGGAGATCTTCCTGTCAAAGGATTCATGATCTTGTTGAAGGCCTTCAGAGAGATCTATAGATCTTACAAAGATCTGAAGCTTGTCTTAACAGGTGAATACAATAATGATATTCTAAAAAGATTTTGTGATTATGAGAATAATGATATATGTGATAGAATAAAGCTTCTTGGAAAGATAGATTATCAAGATCTTCTCAGAACATATGTTTCATCAAAAGCAGTTGTGTATCCAAGCATCTGGCCAGAGCCATTTGGAAGAGTTGTTGCTGAAGCACAGCTTCTGGGCACTCCTGTGGTGGCCAGCGATATAGGAGGTATAAGAGAGATTGTTGAGGACAATGTCACAGGCTATCTCTCTAGACCAGGAGATCCTAAGGATCTTAGTGATAAAATTGTTTTGACTTTAGAGCGCATGTGGAATAAAGATCTTATCAGTAGAAAAACATTTGAGAAATTCAATGATCAAGTGTTTTTGAGAAGAATTAAAGATGTAATTAAAAAGGTTTTAT
The DNA here is from genome assembly GCA_009903825.1 of Desulfurococcales archaeon. Lineage (GTDB taxonomy): Archaea > Thermoproteota > Thermoprotei_A > Sulfolobales > AG1 > WYEN01. The sequence continues at coordinate 9,045 of WYEN01000050.1, read as the reverse complement.
AGAATGATCTATTCACATTTTGTGAGTTAGTTTTTTAAAGCTCATCATTAAATCTCACAAGGCTTTCGAATGAGATCTATAGGTGTCATAGGTTTAGGTAGCATAGGTCTTCCACAGGCCGTCTTTCTATCAAGGATAGCCGGCTATAAAGTCTATGGTGTTGATATTGATAAAGAGAAGATCCGTAGGTTGAGAGATAAAAACATAGATCTTTATACAGATGATCCTGAGGTTAGAAAGTTTTTTCTAGAATCTATAGATAAAAAGATGCTTATAATCTCAGATGATTATGAGATGCTTAAAGAAACAGATCTAGCCATTATTCATGTTAATACATCCTACTCATACCTAGGCGATGAACAAGATCTTTCCAACATATATGATTCTATAAATAAAATCATTAAGATATGGAGCATTTATAAAGATCATGAGAAGACAAGAGGAGTCATAATAAGATCAACTCTTCTCCCAGGCAGCATGAGAGCATTATATAGATATATCAAAGATACTTCTGATATAAATATTCTTCTGGCATATGTTCCTGAGTTCAGTCGTGAACATAATGTGTTTAAAGATCTTATGAATCCATCGAGGATCGTGATAGGATGTAATGACGAAACAACATGCAGCTATTTCGAGGAGTTTTACAAAGATCTTTATATGAGAAGATTAAATGTGAAAGTTCCGATCTTTAGAATGAGTTTTGAAGAGGCTGAGCTTGTTAAATATCTGTCAAACATATTTTTAGCCACAAAAATATCTTATGCTAATATCGCGTCAATCTTATGCGAGAGGATCAACTGTGATCCTTATAAGATCATGAGTGCTGTTGGTGAGGATCCTAGGATAGGAAAAGATCATATGAGACCTGGATTAGGATTTGGAGGACCTTGTCTTCCGAGAGATCTTTTCAGCTTCACTTCATATCTTAAAAAGCTTGATCTTGATCATGAGATCAAAAGACAGATCATTGATTTCTATAGATCTATTTTCGAGATCAATAGATGGAGTATTAACAAGATCGTTAGATTAATCAATGAATCTTTTAAATATGGCGTAGGAGAGATCTCTGTCATAGGTCTCTCTTATCATTCTAAAACAAGTGATCTCAGAGGATCTTTATCAATTGAGATTATAAAAAAGCTGTTGAGAAAAGGCTTCAGACTTAAATTATATGATCCTATTCATAATGCTGTTAAGAAGGCTGAGGAGATATTTAAAGACTCTGTGGTTTATTGCAAGGATCTTGAAGAGTGTCTAGAGACAGATCTACTTGTAATTCTCACAGATCATGAGGAGGTCAAGAGATTATCTCTCGACAAGATCTCTGAGAGCGTCAGAAGAAAAATTGTTATTGATGGAAGAGGTGTTTTAATAGATAGAAGAAAGGAATTTGAGAGTCGTGGGATAAAGATCTTTTTTATACAAGATGTTATAAGTTGAGATTTTAGCATCTTAATAATTTTCAGAGATTTTGATATTATATTCTCCTATGGATATTTTTTGAATCGGTGGATTTATTGAATAGATGTCTCAAACCTTCTCTCATGGATCTTGTCATCTATTCAGTTTATAAAGCTGTCAACGAGATTCTTAGAGAAGATACTTGGCGTGTTGTATGGAGATCTGGCGAGATACTCTTGGAGAGTCTTGACGATATCTTGGGAATTAAAGATGAGAAGGATCTTTATAGTGCACTGGACAAGATCTTTAGATGGCTGATAGACATGGGCTATATAGAACATGGTGAGATAAAAAGATTGAGTGAGAATGAGATTGAATATGTGATGAGCACTCCTGTCATAGGATCTGGAGCCGAGAAATTGATCAAAGAAGGCATGGTTCCTCCACATATATCAACATCATTATTGTTCGCTTTGTTAAAAAGATTTGGTTTAAAAGCTGAGATGATCGGTAGGCCGATATTCTTAGAAGATGGCAGAGTTATTGAGAGATGGAGGATCTCAGAGATACGATAAGATCAGTTTTATATACATATTAAAATAATCGATTTAAAACTATATACGGGAGATACGTTGGAGACTATCGGTATAGATGTTATTGGTTCTATTCTTGCTGAGTATGCTAAGAGGATTGTTGATAAAGCTCTTAAAGGTGAGAAGCTTAGCGATTGGGAAGTTGGCTTTCTCCTTATGGAGGCCACTAGAAGAACATTAGAAGCTAGAATGGACGCTATTGAAAAAAGAATGAGTAGTCTTGAGGAGAGTCTCAAAACAAGAATAGAGGCTGTAGAGAAGAGAATGGAGTCTCTTGAGGAAAGTATGTCAGCAAAAATAGAAGCTTTGGAGAAGAGAGTTGAGGCTTTAGAGAAGAGAATTGAGACAATTGAGAAGAGAATTGATTCGATTGAGAGAAGAATAGAGTCTTTAGAGAATGATATAAGAATGTTGAGAACAAGCATAGACTCTATCAGAGACACAGTCATTATAAAACTTCTTGAGAGAAAATAGCTTTATGTCTTCATCTCTTCAGTTTCTGCAACTTCTCTTTCTCTAACTCTTGATATTGGGATCGTGTTTACAACAATCTCTCTATACAATATTTTTAAAAAGCCTTTCAAACCTTTTCTCTCATAAGCTTTTGAAACTTTTCTCCAGTCTATTCTTGCGATAAGATAGGTTACATATATTGATATAGCCAGAAATATCATTGTTGAATATATTATGTCTAGACCTATCATTTCTAGAGAAGATATCACTGCGCCTCCAACGACTACTGATGTTAATGTCACAATTATCTTGCCTAAGAATATAGCTGTTATATACTTGATCATGTCATAACCTATGAATGATACTGGAAGATTAATCACGTCATCAGGTATAGGTGTTGATGCTGCGATGAATAATGCTAAAAAACTTACTCCTCTAATCTTTTTAGATAGATAATCAATGTTTTCACGGGTTTTCTCAGAACTTTTTCTATATATGATCCTTCCGATGCTGTATATAACAATTTTTCCTAGAGACGCTCCAAGCGCTGAGAATAATATTATTCCGACAAACATCATTGGGTCCCGAATTCTTGAGGCTATTATTGTGACAACTACGAGATATGGGAGTGATGCGAATGGTATTGAATTTGATATAAGTGATATGATGAATACTGTCAAAATTGTTGTCAGAGGGTTGTGTCCTCCGATCTCATGGATGAATCTAAAGATCTCTCTGAACAATGATAAATGTATCAGGATCCCCTAGAAATATTATTTGATAAAGCTATTAAATTAAGCAGTGAAAAACTTATCTATATGTCGGCGTATAACATGAACTCGTAGGGGCTAGGTCTCTTATCTATCTCTCTAATTTCTTCTCTCTTAATCTCAATATAGCTTTCAACAAGATCTTTGCTGAAGACAGGCTTAAGATAATCATGATCATTCTCAAGCTCTTCTAAAGCCTCCTCAAGATTTCTAGGCAGAGTCATTATTCTATTTCTTTTAACATCTTCTTGAGACAGTTTATAGGCGTTTCCAACAAACTCAGGCCCAGGATCAATCTTTCTATTGATCCCATCTAATCCTGCCAATATAACTGCTGAGACAGCCAGATAAGGATTAGATGAAGGATCTGGAGGTCTAAACTCGATCCTTACTCTTCTTTCGTCAGAGGCGTAAGGGATCCTTATAGCCACGCTTCTATTATATCTGCTCCATAGACAATATACAGGAGCCTCATAACCTGGCACAAGTCTTTTATAACTATTTGTCGTGGGAGCTATTATTGCTGCAAGACTTCTACAATGTTCTATAAGTCCTCCTATGAAATATCTCGCCACATCACTCAAGCCACTGCCATCATAAAAAAGATTCTTATCATCTCTCCAGAGACTTATATGAAGATGAAGACCGCTGCCATTCATCTCATACAAAGGCTTAGGCATGAACACAGGTCTCATCCCCATCTCATTAGCAACATGTTTTGCAACCCATTTCGTAGTGACAATCTCATCACCTAGATAAACAGGGTCTCCGGCTTTCAGTGAAAGCTCTATCTGAGATCTTGCCACCTCATGATGAGAAGTCTCTACGCCATATCTCATGTTCTCTAGATACTCAATAAGTCTCAGTCTATAGATAAACAGAGGATCCTGAGAATCTGTCTCATGATAAATCTTTTTATACCAAGAGTCTTCAGCCAGCTCTTGTCTCATAAATATCTGAAGACCATGTTCATCAAAACTTAACTCAAGTTTTTTCAATAAGAAGAACTCGAGCTCAGCCCCTATCATTATTTTATATCCAAGTTCTCTCAATAGATTATTAGTCTTCTCAGCCACAAACCTAGGATCTTTATTATATCTCTCTCCATCAGGCGTGTATATCATTGCAAGACTTCTCGTTACATTATTATTCCAGGGAACCTCTGTTAATGTGGAAAGATCAGGTTTTAAAACAAGATCGCTTCTCTCAATATTTTCAAAACCATAGACGCTGCTTCCATCAGTTGTCGCAAAAATATTCTCAATAGAATTGTTATTTTCATATGGTCTCTCGACACTTCTTATGAATCCTCTTAGATCTGTGTAATGAATTATTAATCTCTTGATCTTTGGCAAACATCAATCACATTTATATACTTATTATCGAACAAGTTTTAAGCTTTTAAAGATCATTTTGTACAATGTATGATCTATCCATTGGATACTTATATATCTGTTCTCATAAACTATTTATGGGAGGAGTATTTTGTCCAGTGATTCTTTAGATGATATTGACTATGCTATTATAAATATTTTAAAAAATGATTCTAGACTTAGCATTCGAGAGATCTCTAAGATGATAAATAGATCTCCGTCAACAATAAGTGAGAGAATTAGAAAACTTGAGAACAGAGGTGTCATAAAGAGATACACTATAACAATAGATCATGGGAGGCTCGGCTATAAACTTAACGCTATAACTCTTCTACAAGTTGATGGTGCTCATATAGAGGATGTTGAGAAAATGCTTATGACAGAGCCTAATGTGAGAGCTGTCTATGATATAACTGGTGAATATGATGTTGCTATAATAACTACTTTCAGAGACTCTGAGGAGCTGGATAGATTTATTAAAAAAATGCTTAAAAATCCTTATATAAAAAGATCTGTGACAAACATTATTTTGAGAATAGTTAAAGAAAGTCCTACACTGGATAAAAATTATGGAGAAAAATAGTTTTTAATATGATGATATGAATAAATGATACATTTTGAAAAAATTGATCAGGCTGTGTTTTAAATAGTCTTTAAAAACTTTTTAAAGTAAAGGGAGCATTTGTCTTCTGAGTTATGTGTGTTTGAATGGAGATATGGTTCTGATGAGATGAGAAAAATTTTTTCTAGAGAGAATTTTGTTTCAAAATTCATTCAGGTTGAAAAATCTCTTTTGAAGGGTCTTGTTGAGGCAGGTTTTGTTGAGAGAGAATGTGTTGATGAGATAAACAAATGTCTTGAAAATATTGATCTTTATAAACTCTCTGAGGATGTCTACAGGCTTGAGAGAGAGATCGGTCATGAGATTGCTGCCTTGACATATTTATTAGGTGAGAGATGTGGTCGTTGTGGAGGATATATTCATCTTGGGGCTACAAGTAATGATATTATAGATACTGCATGGACAATAATGATTAGAGATGCTCTTGAGATTATAAAGAGAAGATTTAGACAAGTTTTTGATAAAATGATTTTTTACATAGAGAGATATAAAGATCTTGTGATGATCGGCAGGACACATGGTCAACATGCTCTGCCAATAACTTTAGGATTTAAATTTGCCAACTATCTATATGAGCTCTCGAGAAGTTATGAAAGAATATGTGATCTTGAGAAGAGAGTTTTGAGAGGAAAAATAGCTGGCGCCGTTGGAACCATGGCTGGGTGGAGAGGAAGAGGTCTGGTGATTGAGAAGGTTGTCATGAAGGATCTTGGTCTCGAGCCTCATATGATCTCTACACAGATCTCTCCTAGAGATGGTTTTGCAGAGCTTGTCTCAACATTCTCTATATTAGCTTCTCAGATAGATAGATTCGCTCTTGAGATTAGAGAGCTGAGTAGAACTGAGATTAACGAGATTTATGAGAGTGTTGAGAGAGTTGGCAGCAGCACTATGCCTCATAAGAGAAATCCTGTGACTGCTGAGAGATTATCTGGATTAGCAAGATTCATAAGATCCTTGGCGACAGCGTTTTATGAGAATATTGTGTTGATGCATGAGAGAGATCTTAGTAACAGCAGTTTTGAAAGGATCTCTATACCACATATCTTCATGACAATAGATCAGATGTTTATAGATATGATCTATCTGCTGGATCATCTCATGATCAATGAGAATGCTATAAGAAGAAACCTAGAGATCAGTAGAGGAGCTGTTATGAGTGAGAACATAATGATCAGACTTGTCGAGAGAGGTGTTCCAAGACATGTTGCTCATAAGAAACTTGTTGAGCTGATACGTGAGGCTGAGAGAGAAGGAGTTGATTTTAAAGAGATTCTTCTTAGAGACGATCTTGTGAGAAAACATCTAGATTCTGAGGAGATAGATCATTTGTTGAAACCTGAGAGCTATCTAGGATCTTATAGAGAGCTTATTGATAGAACAATTAGATATGCTAAAGATATTTTAAGTAGATGTTGAGATGATCCTTATGCCTCTGAACATTGTTGTCGGAGGATTCTTTGGAGATGAGGGCAAGGGGAAGATATGTGGCTATCTGGCTGTTAGAGACAGACCTTCAATAGCTGTGAGAGGAGGATCTATAAATGCTGGTCATACAGTTGTCTATGAAAACAGAATGTGGAGACTCAGAATCATACCATCATTCTTTGTAAATAGAGATACTAGACTAATGATTGCCGCAGGAGCATTGGTAAGGCTCGATGTGTTGTTTAAAGAGATTGAAGAGACAGGCTCTAGAGGAAGAGTCTTTATAGATTATAACACAGGTGTTATTGAGGAGAGACATGTGGAGGAGGAGAGAAACGATCCTTATCTATCTAAGACCATAGGATCTACATTACAAGGCGTTGGAGCGGCGGCTAGAGACAGAGTTATGAGAAGACTTAAGACTGCGAAAGATTTTGATGTTCTTAAAGAGATGATTGTCAACGTCTCTGAGGAGGTTAATAAATCTATTGATAGAGGAGAGCTTGTATATATAGAGGGGACTCAAGGAACTTTTCTAAGTCTTTATCACGGCACTTATCCATATGTCACCAGCAGAGACACGACGGCGTCAGGCTTCGCCTCTGAGGTCGGCGTAGGTCCTAAAAAAGTTGATGAAGTGATTGTTGTTTTCAAATCATATGTGACTAGAGTTGGCGAAGGCCCTCTTCCAGGTGAATATTCTGTGGATGAGATGATCAGTAGAGGTCTTGTTGAGAGAGGCACTGTGACTGGGAGAATGAGAAGAGCCGCCCCGTTTAATATTGAGCTTGCTAAAAAAGCTGTGACAATAAATTCTGCCACACAAATCGCCTTGACTAAGTTAGACGCATTGTTTCCTGAGGCTAGAAACGTTAGAGAATGGAGCAAACTTCCTTATGAGGCTCGTAGATGGATTGAAGAGATCGAGAGTACTCTTAAGACTCCTATAACATTGATCGGCACTGGAGATGATATAATGTATACTATTGATCGTAGGATTGAGCTAGGGATCTTAAGATGAGCAGATATGATGTTATCATAATAGGTGGAGGAGTGGCGGGATTATTTGCAGCCTATGAGCTGTCTGTCAGAGCTGGAGACAAACTGAAGATTGCTGTGGTTGAAAAAGGTTTGAGAGCTGAGAAGAGAACATGTCCGATGTTTGATATTGTTAGAAAAGCCAGAACCAGAGAGTGTATAGGCTGTAGACCTTGTCATGTCATGAGTGGAGTAGGCGGTGCAGGAGCTTTAAGTAGTGGAATAATCAATTTGAGACCTGATGTCGGTGGAGATCTTGACAAGCTGTTAGGCAGCTGGGAGCTTGCACAGAGACTTGTTGAGTATATAGACTCTATATTCATAAGTTTTGGAGCTCCTAAAGAAGTTTATAAAATTGATGAGGAGGTCTCTTCAGAGCTTGAGAGAAGTGCTGCTCGTGCTGGCGCTAAGTTTGTTCCTACTCCTCAGAGACATATAGGCTCTGAGAATACTCCACGAGTTATTGAGAACATGACTAGATTTATAGAGGGTAGAGGAGTTCGTATATATACTCTCACTGAGGCTAAAGATCTTTCTCGTGAGGGAGAGAGTTATGTTGTAAAAACTGATAGAGGAGATCTGTATGCTAGATACGTCTTGATCTCTCCTGGGAGATTAGGTGCTCCATGGTTTGCAGAGATCTCTAGAAGACTTGGTATAGAGACTGTGCCAGGACCTCTTGATATTGGTGTAAGAATTGAGGTTCCAGCATATGTCACAGAGCCTTTGACGAAGCTTGTGAGAGATCCTAAGATAATAATGTATACAAAAGTGTATGATGATATGGTGAGAACATTCTGTACCAATCCCAATGGTTTTGTTGTTGAAGAGAGATATGATGATGGGACTGTCGGTGTTAATGGAGAAAGCTACTCTCAGATCAAAAGTAAAAATACTAATCTTGCTCTTCTAGTGACAATAAGACTGACAGATCCTTTGGAAGACACAATTGCTTATGGAAAAAGTCTTGCAATGATAACAACCAAGTTAGGAGGTGGAAAACCTATTATACAAAGATTCGGAGATCTTGAGGCTGGAAGAAGAAGTACATGGAACAGAATTGATAGAAGCAATGTGGAGCCTACGCTTAAAAATGTGACCCCTGGAGACATAGGAATGGCTTATCCATATAGAATAATAGCCGACATAATAGAAGGGCTTAAAAGACTTGACATAATAATACCTGGAATAGCTTCTCCACAGACGCTATTATATGCTCCAGAGATCAAGTTTTACAGCGTCAGAGCAGTGGTCAACAAAGATCTTGAGACAACACTTGAGAACATTTTTGTGGCAGGAGACGGAGCAGGATTATCCAGAGGAATAAATATTGCAGCGGCAACAGGAGTGTTAGCTGCACGAGG